>CBFHKM010000114.1:0-6033 GCA_965656385.1 Oceaniferula sp. | reverse complement strand
AATTATAACCTTCAACCCAGTAGCAAAGACCGCTCTCCCCTAGAGTGTGGCTATGCTATGACGTTCTCCCAAAAACATTGGTCAATGTGATTTTTTGATCGGAAAAATCGATTTTCATTTGCCTCGACGGGAGGCGAAACTATCCCCACGACGATTCCATGTCACAAGCCAAAACACCAACCCATAAAAAATGAACTATAAAAAATTCATCCTCCTCGCTGTCCTTTCTCCCGCACTTACTCTTGCCGCGTCTGGCGAGACCGTTAAGGCGAAACCACGCGAAACTCCCGCCATCAACCTCTATGTTGACATCTCATTGGGGTTGATCAGCGAAGATGAGGCAGAGGAGAAGACGAAAAAGCTAAAATCGGACTTCAAGACGACCCTGAAGTCAGAGACGGATTTGCTGACAGGTGACCTGTGTGGAGTGCGGCAAGTATCTGGAATGCAGTTTGCTGCCTTAGTCAACAGGACTGACGAGAAAACCTCGTTTTCCGCTACTACGATAATCGGGAAGACTAAAGATCGCGCGTATCTGGAGGTGAAGATTTTTCTCAAAAGCAGCCAGAGCTACGTGGCAATTGTATGTGCTCCGCTCGACGACGTGCCAGTTGAGACCCGAAAGAAGCTCTAGGTCTGGATACCTTCACGTAGTTGCACGGAGGTGCGTCGAACAGATGAAAATGGGCGAACAAGGCGGTGCTGGTCAACCGGCTACCCGCTCCGAGTCCGAATGATCCTTGATGCTACATCTTTTAACCACAAGTCGAAGGCGCACCGCCGGTAGCCGGTGCCAGACCTAGACGTTCTGCTAAAAATTCCCACCTCAGAGAGTAGTTCGCTCTGTAAAACCTATTTTCTTTTTAATACTAAAATAACCAATATGAAAACTCATCAAATACAACTACTCTGCTATTCTTTCATGGGGGTTTTCCTCATAAGTTCAGGAACTATTGCGAGAGGAATAGGTAGATTTGGAAGAGGGTCTGACGACGTTCAAACAACAGGTTGGATTATTCTCAGTGTATCAACCGCGCTAACAATATTGGACTTTATTCGATCTAAAAATAACAACTAATGACTCTTACATAAATATTCCAAGCACATGCCTCAACAAATAGCCAGCAAAATGAAACCCAACAAAATGCAGAACAAGTCGCAGTAGCCAACCAGCTAGGGCGCGCTTTCTGTCAATTTTTCACACAACTAAACCATAAACCACTTCGTCAATGCTCGCCCTCCCCTAGCTGGTGGCTATGCTATGACGTTATGCTAAAAAATCTAAGACTTTGCCCATTACCTAATCCTAAGTAATATGATGATAAGACTACTCACTATACTCTTTGCCATTCTGCCTTTGACCGTTTCAGCAGATGACGTCGCCACGAATGCCCAGCTACCTGATGATAGGCAGATATGGCCAATTCCAAAAATTGAAATGGGGCCAAGCACCATCAAAGTTGAAGCTACCTTCCTAGAACAGAAAAAGCTTCTTGCATACAATCAAGGGAATTGGCGCAAGGATATTTATTTGGTCACTTACAAACTCAAGAAAGTTGATGAAAGGTTTCCTGATGGCATTTTAGTTTTTATTGCTCGGGATAGTATGCCCGCCAAAGGTAGCGGTATTCGAGTCAAAAAGCTTGCTTGGCCTTTCAAGAAGGGAGACAAAACATTTTTTCTGGAGCCATATAAGAATGTTAAGTTTCGCAAGTTCTATCAAATCGTTAGCTACACAAAATAAGGCATAACAAGTCGCAGTAGCCAACACCTAGGGCGTGCGTTCCGAGAAAATTTAATGCCAATTATAACCTTTAACCCAGTAGCAAAGATCGCTCTCCCCTAGAGTGTGGCTATGCTATGACGTTCTCCTAAAAATGAAAGTCACTACCAAATACAACATCCTCATGACTCTAGCCTTTCTAGGTTATATTATTCTGTTGTCTCCGTTCTTAGAAGATGACTCAACACCCTTGATTCTCGACTCTATTTGTGGAGACAGCGTAACATGGACGCTTATAATTTCTAGTCTATCGCTAATTCTATCTACAATAGTTTTGATGATGATAACTCGTTCGTTATGGAATCGTCTTTTCCCGAACCTCTGTGGTTGGAAAAATATTTCTTATGCTGAATCTTATGCATTATCTTTATTTTTCTCTATGTTTACTGTAGCTCTTTAACAACAATAGAAAAAATTACTGAAGACCAATATAAGGATCAAAAAAAATCAAACCATCAAAATGGAGAACAAGTCGCAGTAGCCAACACCTAGGGCGTGCGTTCCGAGAAATTTCAATGACAATTATAACCTTCAACCCAGTAGCAAAGACCGCTCTCCCCTAGAGTGTGGCTATGCTATGACGATCTCTGAAAAAAATCTGACAAGATGCTGCCGAAAATGATTACTACTCCTTTAGGTCGGATTGTCTTTGTAATTTCCATCCTCTTTCTCGATAACGTCGGTGCTGAACAATTTGGTTTATTCACCTACCGTGAGGTAGATGGGACAGTTGAGATCACCAGTTTTCCCAAGGACTTGGAGATCCATGTCGATATTCCGGCGGAGATCGATGGCAAGCCGGTAGTTGCCATCACAGGAAACGGGGCAGCAGACCCGAACGAATTCGAAGGAGCTTTCTCGTTTTCCCAGATCACCTCGGTTACCATCCCTGAAAGCGTCACGACTATCGGTAGATTTGCGTTTGCAGTAAGTTCTAATCTGACGTCCGTCAGCATTCCCGATAGCGTAACCACTATCGAAAATGAAGCCTTCTATCAGTGCCATGGCCTAATTAGTGTCACTCTTGGACAAGGGGTAACTTCCATAGGGGATTTGGCATTCTTCAGAAATTCCGGGCTTGCATTCCTGAGTCTTCCCGAAAGCCTCACAACCATCGGTGAGAGGGCTTTCGAGGGTTGCGCCCTCACGTCGCTCTCGTTTGGTCAGAACCTTGCATCCTTGGGGACTGGCACATTTTTCCGCTGCACCAAGCTGAGATCGATTGTCTTTCGAAGCACTCTTGGTTTTATGGGACCCTACTGCTTTGGGGACTGCGATGCGCTAACCGCTGCCGTGTTCCTTGGTAACGCCCCCGGCGTCAGTGGGAGCAGCAATGTGTTTATGCGGGCCGCTCCCGGGTTCGTTGTATATTTCCTTAACGGCAATAAGGGATTTACCACGCCGACATGGGTGCCCGTCAACACGCCGGGAGGATCTGAAAGCTACGCCACCCAGCCACTCGAAAGGGTGCTCACCAATTCCGAGGTTTGGCTGCTTGGGCACGGCCTTCCAATGAATACGGATCTGAATCTCGACCCCAACGGGGATGGCGTAAATCACCTGATGGCTTATGCTCTGGCCCTCGACCCGAACGCAGGTTTCATCAGTAATCCCCTTGAGCCGACTCTCGACTCCGATGTGCTGGGAATCACTTTCTTTGCCGGGAGGGACGATGTCGTATACACGCCCCAAACCAGTAACGATCTAGACAACTGGACTACAGATGGCCTGACGCTCTCCGAATTGGACTCGGAGGTCCGCCGCACTGCTTCCGTCAGCAGATCTCAACCCCGACGGTTCCTCCGGTTGCTCTTGGCGCTCGATGAGCCATAGGAACTTGCAGAGAGCAAGCGCATGGAGAGCAACGGCTGCCCCGCTTCGTGTAAAAAGATAAACCGTAACTACAACCTTTAAACTGCTATCGAAGGTGCGGCCCCGGTAAGCGGTGCCAAGCCTTTGACGATCTCCAGAAAATCGATTCTGTCGATATTTCGCTGCTTATTTTTGATAACCGACGTTATGGTTAGAGTGCTATCGTGAGAGTTATGAAATCTTCAGTGAATTTTGCTTTTTGGATGACGTGTTTAGTTTTCGCTGTGGGCTGGATTATGCTTTTCAGTTCATCAATTTCGATTGGGGGCGCCATTTTTGCCGTGCCGTTTTCTCTCGGACCCTTACTCGTATCGATAGCTCTCACATTTTATGTCTGGTCTCGGCTCAGTCTTATAATTTTATCTACTGGTTCTATTCTGTATGGAATTTGGTTCGGCTATGTCTATATGATTGCATTCCACTGGTATATCGATCCACAGAGTGCCATTGCACTGGCCTTTGTGGGAATCTACTCTTTGCCTGTTATGATTCCAGTTTGGCTGACCGCTTGGGCCTTTCGTGGAAGCGGAGAAGCCGATGACCCACCGCTGATAAAGTTTGTCGTGGATAAAAAGGAGTGGGGGACTAGTGTTTCCCAACTGGAAATCGGTTAGCCTCATGGTGAGGTGCGGCTTTCCCTCGACGTTACCCAAGAAAACCATGTTCCCCTCCCTTCGAGCTATCCCCGCCGTGATTTGTGGCAGCGGATTACGGAGTTGGAACAGCGAAGTGCCAGAATTGTTGATGGACGAATAAAAATCCGCCAGTCAGAGTAAGGTTCGGAAAATGAGGGCGACCGTCATACTAATAGATACTGTTCGGCTGAGAAACCCATCATGACGATGTTCCTCGCACGTTACGAGTCAACATGAGCCTCTAAACTCAAACCCTTTACCCTGCTACAGAGTGGCGCTGCCTGTAGGCGGCGGGTCACCCTTGACGTTCTCAAAAAAGTTTGCTCCGTCGCCGAGGTGAATTCGTGTATTATTTTCATCTCAAGCAGAACTGCATCGTAACTGCTCATCAAGTCCACCAATTGTAAATCATGTCTGAGCAAGTCATCATCTACCCGGAAGAGGATTTCGAAGGTCTCATCTTTGATTTAGATGGGACGCTGATTGACTCAATGCCGGCTCATTTTTCTGCAATGAGGCAGGCCCTTGAAGAAGCAGGCGGCGCAGGTCTTTTTACAGAAGAACGTTTTTCAGAACTCGGCGGAAAACCTGCTGCTGATATTGTCACATTGCTCAACAGAGAGAATGGCCTGAGTATGAACGCTCAGAAAGTCTGCCAACGACAACATGAGCTTCTGAAAAGCAAACTGGACTATTTTGAGCTCATTCCCGAAGTTGCCGATTTTGCGGCAAATCATCGAGGGAAGGTTCCAATGGCTGTAGCAAGTGCGGGCACGACCAACATGGTGAAAGCATGTCTCTCAAGAGTAAACATTCTGTGGTGGTTCGATGCCATAGTGGGCTCCGACGAAGTTGAAAATGGAAAACCATCACCAGATGTTTATCTTGAGGCGGCGCGTCGTATTGACGTTGACCCGATTAGCTGCGTAGTTTTCGAGGATAGTGATGCTGGGATACTCGGCGCAAGAGCAGCCGGAATGAAAGTTGTTGTTGTTCCGAGGTAGTTACGAAGCTGTCAGTCGCTCACAGTGTGGTCACGCCAATTTTCAGGGAATGGATAGAAACTAGACGAAAAACTTCCTCACTTCGATGTTGCAAACCGGTCGATCAGAGAGAACAAGGCAGAGCATTCAACCGCTGACCGCTCTTGAGTTTATCCTCACTTTCTGTAACTTGAACTCGTGTCTCCGCTTCAGAGTTGGCTTTAATTCGAGTCAGCGGCGGATGGATTTAGACGTTAGTCCAGTTATAAGGAAAATTTTTTCTTGCGTCAGCAATCGCTTTGAAGTGAATCACAAACTGAAAGAATATAAGAAATGGCAAAAATTTTCGTAGTAGATAGAGAACACAAGGCAGATGCTAAAGTGTTCGCAGTAGATAGAGACCACAAAGCTGACTTACTTTATTTTGAAGTAGACAGAGACCATAAAGCAAAAGGTGATGAACTTTGGTATTTTGTGGATCGCGACCATAAAGCTGATTTTAAAATATTTTGGGTGGATCGCGACCATAAAGCAGACGTCAAGGTTTATCGCGTAGATAGAAGTCATAAAGCTAAATGGAAAAAGAGCCATAAATTCAGAAACAGAATCGGCTAGATTCGGTAAGACCAATTACGACTTCTCAAGAATTGAAGAACACGATTTCAGGACCCAGAAGGCTACCGTCCGCAAAACCAAGGCAGAACAAGGCGGCGCTGAGCAACCCGCTACCGCTCCGGAGTTGAAGCCCGAGGGTGAGTCG
>CBFHKM010000113.1:0-6073 GCA_965656385.1 Oceaniferula sp. | reverse complement strand
GCGCTAAGATGCAAAGAATGCACGCTGAACATGATTGAGCCGCGAGCCCATACGAATAAGGGCAATGTGGGGCGAGGTTGAGACGAAATTAATTGGCCTGAAGCAGATGAAATTTGACAGATCTGCTGTGGATTGAGGCCATTGCGCAAGTAGAGCGCTTCTCGGGCTTCCAAAATATCATAAATTTGGAATTAGGCTTCTGCCATCTACATAGCCTGTTAGCTATGTGGTGACGTGGACGTAAGTGCCTTGCATCACAGTGCTTGGCGTGAGCCCGGCCTGGCAGCCCCGTATCTGCCGATCATGAGGCTTAGTTAACTCCAATAGATTCGGCACGCTTTGCCCTCGATCGTTTGGTATGCGTGTCTCACGTAGCTATCTAGCCAGTTCATTAGCATTATATTAAAGGTAACTTAACAGCCCGTTTTGCTATATTTCCTCTAGATAAGGCACATCAAAAAAATAATTGACCCTGCTCGAATATTAAATAATTATAAATAATATATTACAAAAGCGAACGCGAAAGCCTAATCTTATATTTTATGAAAAATAAAGCAACAGCGCTATGCGGGCTAATAGTGAGATGAAAAAGAAAAAACGTGTATTACTTATTGGCTGGGACTCGGCTGACTGGAAAATTATCGACCCTCTCGTTCAGCAAGGTGGAATGGATGGCATCAAGCACATGATGGAGGGAGGTGTGACTGGAAATCTAGCCACCCTAGAACCTCAGCTTTCTCCTATGTTATGGACATCTATCGCCACGGGTAAAATGGCATACCATCATGGAGTAAAGGGATTCACAGAAGTAGATCCCGTCAGCGGTCAAGTGGTCCCCGTTTCTGCCGCTTCCCGTCAGTGCAAGACAATCTGGGAAATTCTCGGGGAAAAAGATCTGAAAAGCCATGTCGTCAGTTGGTTCGCTACTCAAGGAGAGCGAGACCTCAACGGCAAGATGGTATCTAACATGTTTTCTCACCTCAAGAATACTACAGTTGACCAAGCCCCAGCTGACTGGCCAGAACCTATGCCAGGAACCTACTGGCCAGAAGATCTCGGCGAAACAATGAACGAATTACGAGTCAGCCCACACGAGATAGATGCTGAGATCCTCCAACCTTTCATCCCACTCGGAGCTAAGATTGACCAGACGCGCGATAAACGATTACACCACTTGATGGAACACGTCGCAGAAGCCTATTCCGTTCACTCTGCCGCCACTCACTTGATGGAAACTGATCCAGACTGGGACTTCATGGCAGTGTACTATCGCCCTATCGATGAGATTTCCCACCATTTCATGCAATACCATCCGCCACAAGTGGCAGGTATCCCTGATGAGGATTTTGAGCTTTACCAGCATGTCGTGAATGCCACCTACAGAGCTCATGACCTGATGCTCCAGCGCCTCATCCATCTGGCAGGACCAGACACCACGGTCATTTTAGTTTCAGACCACGGATTCCATAGCGACCACTTACGCCCTAAGTTCACACCTAATGTCCCAGCGGGAATCACTATCTGGCACCGTGATCAAGGTGTGCTCTTAGCAAAAGGTCCTGGCATCAAAAAATCTAACACACCCATCTATGGAGCACGGCTGCTAGACATTGCTCCCACCATCCTTCATCACTTTGGGCTTCCTGTAGGAAATGACATGGAAGGGCGAGTTCTTAGTGAGATTTTTGAGAATGATCGCCCAGTCGAAACCATTCCTACTTGGGAGCAAACAGGTGGCGAACAGAAACAACGAGGCTCACTGTCCGCAGAAGATAGCCAAGCACTACTTGAGCAGTTCATCGCTCTAGGATACATTGATGAAGTTTCAGATGACCCATCAGAAGCCGCCGCAGAGACAAATCGAGAAAACAAATGGAACCTTGCTCGCGCTTGTCTCTATGGGGAAAAACTAGAAATGGCTCTTCCCTTACTAGAAGACTGCTTCACCGCCTACCCAGAACGGACAGACTACGCCCAAATGCTAGCTCTCACTCAGTTCAAAATCGGTCTTATTTCGGAAGCGGAAGAAACCTTAGAGATCTGCCTAGAAAGCTTTGGCAATACCATCGCAGCAAACGCTCTCCAAGGGCGGATAGCACTAGAAATGGGCAACCACAAGCAAGCTACAGAACACCTAACTTCTATAAGAGCCCAAGCAGCAGATGATGTGAACATCCTCTCACTTTCCTGCCGTGCTTACACTGGACTAAGGCAATGGGAAGATGCCCTCACCACTGCTAAGCATTTACTAGAAATTGACCCTACTAATGTCCAAGCTCACCTTACATTAGCCCGCCATGCACTAATCCATGAGTCCTACCAGCAAGCAGTAGACTCAGCCCTGCAAGCCATCAGCCTAGAATTCGCCACACCGCGCGCTCATTTGGTTTTAGGAAAAGCCCTCAATTCTCTGGAGAAATACCCTGAAGCTGAACACGCCCTTGGCAACTGCCTTAAATTAGAAATAAACAACTACGCTGCCAGTGAAGAACTCGCTCAAGTTTACGAAAAACAAAATGCTCCCGATAAGGCAAAAGCTTGCAGACAAAATGCAGAACGCATCATTATTAAACATAAAGCCAACAAAGCTCAAAAACTCAACTCACTCCGCGCAGGAATAGCCTCCAGAGCGAAACAACGCCATCAAGAACGCCAGCGCCTACGTGATGAAGCCGCTAAAAAGGCGGTAGATGAAGCTTCTATCAAACCTATGGAATTCACCATAGTCTCTGGGCTACCTCGCTCTGGCACCTCGCTCATGATGCAGATGCTCAGAGCAGCGGGCATGGACCTCATGCACGATGGCATACGCCAAGCAGATGAAGATAACCTCGAAGGATACTGGGAATGGACAGAGGTGAAATCTCTCAAGAAAAACCCCCGCCTCATCGAGCAAGCAGAAGGAAAAGTCATCAAGGTCGTTTCTGCCCTCATTCCTCAGCTACCACCACGCCACCGCTACCGCATCATTTTCATGAAGCGCCCTGTGGAAGAAGTTGTCTCATCTCAGTGGAAAATGCTTGAGCGTCATAGCCAAAAGCAAGTCTCAGAGCGCCAACACCTTATTCTGACTCAACAAACCCACATTGATGAAACCATAGCCAAACTCCGCCAGCGTAAAGATGTAGAACTAATTGAGATAGACTACCCAAGCTTAGTAGCTGATCCCTCTGGTCAGCTCCCTGCACTGATAGACTTCCTTGGTGAAAATATTAGTAATCCTGAAGCCCTAACCTCTGTCATCAAGCCAGAGCTTCACCGCAACAAAATAATACATTAACCTCCACCTTCTTGTCTTATCATGACTCTCTTACGCCCCGCCTATCCCGATGAATACCCACGCATAAAATCCATCACACAAGGAGCTCCAGTGCCTCAAAGTACTACCTACTTACTACTAGTGAAAGAACAGCCAGTAGAACGCATCATCGCTGTCTTTCCTTGGTGGATCACCCCATCTACTTCAGCTCAATCTCAGCCTTATGCAGAATTTTCTATCCACCTAGCAGGAGCAACTCAGCTCGATGATGGGCAACTTAAACAAGCCATCTCATCCATTGAGAAACATGTCTCTGACCAAGTTAGCGAGCTACGTTTTCAAGGGGCTTTACTCAAAGAAAGCCCTCTCTTTAAAGACCTCACCTCTCAAGGCTTTACTATTTTCCAGACCGACAGGCACTATGCCATCCCAGCAGAAACAGTGATTCAGCGCACCAGCCGCATTTATCAAAAATTTAAACATAAAATCCCCAAAGCTTGGAAAGTAGAGTCCATCCGTGGACACCATCCAGACTCTATTTGGAACATCATCGCCGAGCACGGACTCATGGCTCATCATCAGTTTAAGCATTACTGGGATAGCTCTAACTCTGGACACTTTGAGGAGAATTTTTCCTGTGTGGTGATAGAAGATAAGGCAGTGAGTGGCGTATTACTCACCAGCAAAGTATCAGATACAGAGCTTCACGTTCACATTGATGCCGTGGCTAAGAAGCACAGTAGCCACAGCCAGCTCATCACCATGTTGATGAAGCATTTTTTTGCAGAGAACAGTATTGAGAGCTTCCCTAAAACCATTTCTCTGAGAGCGGATCATGAAAAGCATATTCAGACCCAAAATGTGGCACTTCGAGGCGGAGGGGAAGAATTGACACCTCGCTATCTATTAGGAAAAACACTACCATTTTAAGCAATCTCCTTAAACACACACAAACAACACAAACAACACAAACAACACAATGAAGACAATTGATAAAAATACAATGGGGGTATACCTAACTGTAGCAGCAGGGGCTACTTGCATTGGCGGAAATGCTATGGGGGCAATAACTTGGTATGATGGACGTCCTGGGAGTACGACCGCTCCAGCAGATTTGAATGTAGGAACTACTCTTAAATTTGGTTATGCTGATATCTCTGTTAGTACCTCTTCCTGGTTTGCTAGAGATGATGCTAACGAAATAATATTCACCGCTGGTACTGATCTTGGTGTGATTGGAAGTAGTAGTGAGCTAGGAAATTACATTAATTTAAGTAATACAAGTGTTTTGCTAGCTGGTGCACAGCTATCATCAGGGGATTTTACGAACGGCTACGCTAATCTTAATTTTGCCATGATAGACCTTAATAATGATAGCGTTTACGAAGCAACTGGGGCGTTTTATTTTGAAGCTGGTACTGGCAACGGCTTCCTTGTTGCACTCAGTGAAATAGGAGGTGTGGGTAACCAACAAATCTCCGCTGGTTATGCCGATATGCAAGCCAACTCCGCAGGTGCTAACCTTGCTAACCTTACTGTCGCTGTACCAGAGCCATCTGGCATCGCGCTTCTCAGCCTCGGCTCACTCGGCCTTCTAGCACGCCGCAGAAGAAAATCAGCATAATCTCTAAATCAGTAGAAATCCACCAACAAAGGAATCACTCCCTTTTGGTGGATTTTCTATGTTTACCCCACCAGTATGAAGCCTTCGTTATCCACTGGTCCCTCGATAATAGGTTCGTCTCTCTATGGATCATAGATGATGGCTTGATCACCATTTTCATCCACACGGTAGCCTGGCAGGACACGTCCATACGCTTCTTCCTTCCAGCCAGCTTGAAATTGATTCTTCGCAGTGACCGCAATAGGGTGAGGCATAGACATAGCCACCACACGCTCATCCACTACTTTCACAGGATCAACCCTCTTATCACCCCATGAAAGCCCCTTCGATCACCTCACCCAAAAAGCAAATTCCTAGCAGTGCTCCTCGTATGGGATGGGTGGATTAGGATGTTCGACAAAAAATCACAAACAACACTTTCTTTATGAAACTAAAACAGAAAAAAGTGGCTACCCTTGTTGCCACTCTAATCACATTAGGATCGTTCGCAGGGGTAGCGAATGCAGCGATATTATTTAATTTTTCCGACAATGGAGCTGACCTTGATGTGACAGTAAGCGGGAGTTTATCAGTAGCAGAACTTGCAGGGTGGAACTTTGGTGGCACATCTGATGCAGGCGTTACTGGGTTGACTATAAATGATGACGTATTTGGCAGCCCAAATGGCGATACATTGTGGCTTATGCCCACTGAATATAACTTTTATGAGGCTATAACTTCATCAGATCTATTTACAGGCACAGCGTTAGCTGGTACTGCTCCAAGTTCTATTTCAGGAGATAACGTAGGAATAGACTTTTTTGATGGGTGTTCGACACAAAGGCCTTCAAAAAGTGCTCTAATAATATTGCTCTCGATCACCCCAGTAACGATCTGCGGATCGAGGCCTTGAGGCTCCGTGCTATTGCCCAGCACTAGAATTTTTTTTGCCGTGTAGGAATCGATGGGAGGCTCACCCTCACAGCCCACTAAGGCGAGGGCGCCTATGCCCAAAAGCAGGTGGATGAGATGAGCATTGCGCATGTCCAGAAAGTGGCGGTTTTGCTACGAATGTGGAGTTTTTTTTTAGGGGAAATGAGATTGCTATGGAATGGTGCCTCAAGGCGCTAAGACGCAAAGAATGCACGCTGAACATGATTGAGCCGCGAGCCCATACGAATAAGGGCAATGTGCGGCGAGGTTGAGACGAA
>CBFHKM010000112.1:2696-6080 GCA_965656385.1 Oceaniferula sp. | reverse complement strand
GCGTAGTCACCTTTGGCAACTGTGAAATCGGCATGAACTTCGGAGTATGGCTCTGAGATAAATTCGCGGATTTCCATTTCGCGCTTGGCGAGGATGGCGAGGGTCGGTGTTTGGACTCGGCCGGCAGCGGTAATGTTGAAGCCTCCATGGCGAGAGCGGAAACAGGTCAGTGCGCGGGTTGAGTTGAGTCCCACAAGCCAGTCTGACTCCGAGCGGCATTTGGCTGCATCGGCGAGGTCCTGCATCTCATCGTCTGTGCGCAGGTGACTCCATGCATCAAGGATGGCTCCCTGGGTCATAGATTGCATCCAGAGGCGTTTAACGGGCTTCTCGACCTTGCCTAGCTCCAGAATGTAGCGAAAGATAAGCTCGCCCTCACGACCCGCATCACAGGCATTAACAATGGTGTCTACATCTTTGCGGCGGCAAAGGCGCAAAACCTGCTTGAGGCGGGTTTCTGATTGCTCGATAGGCTGTAGTTCAAACTGCTTGGGTATGGCCGGCAGAACATCGAAGTTCCACGGAAGGTTACGTGGTTTGCCGTTCTTGCCGATAGGCCCTTGTGGCATTTTGAGCTCCACGAGGTGACCGACGGCTGAAGTGATGACAAAGTTGTCATTTTCAAAGTAAATATCACGTCCACGGCCTTTCTTCTCAAACTTGCCAACCTCGGGTGCTTTAGCGAGCGATTTGGAGAGGTCAGTAGCTACGGAGGGCTTCTCCGCGATGATCAGGGTCTTCGACATAAGAGCTTGAACTACGCTTCGGAGAGCCACTTGGAAAGACAAATTTTCAATAATGGTCTATTCCTACTGCGTAGGAAGTAAATTTCGGGGTCGGGGGTGATTGGCATTTTTGGCTCCAATAGGCTCAGGGTTTGAGAGTGTGGATGGTGTTCTGGATCTCCCCGGTGACTGCTGAGCCGTCTTTGGCCTTAAGCTTGTAATTAATCGACATCTGCCAGCAGGTGCTAAGCTCAGCAATTTGGAAAGTCAGGGTTTTTCCGTCTGGGCTGAGGCTGGCTGATGTGATCGGGTGGGTTTTCTCGTCAAGGTGCTTAGATCCGTAGCTTTTGCTGCGCTTGTAGGCCCAAGTACTGATCTTGAGTGCCTCAGGTTTAACGCTGGCTGGGTCAAGTGGCTCGGAGAATGTCATGCTGATACCTTTCTGGTGGGCTGAGATGTCGATGGGCAGGTAGGCGGGTTTTCCGGTATAGCGAATCCGGAAAAGACCTCCTTGCTTCTTGGATTGTGAGGTGGACCAGGCAGCCATACCGCAGGTGTAGAGCTGGCCGTCACCACTCGTCCCGGAGTGAAAGCGGCCGCGCATCACGCCGGTAGCGAGGTCGGGAAGGGGAAAGCGGATCAGCCCTCCTTGTTTTTTGCCATCAATAGTCTCATGAGGAACGAGTGAGAGGCGTCCGTGACCGTAGGATAGGTGGATGAGTTTGCCGTTGAAGGGCCCCCATTCCTCACTGTCAATCCAGAGTAGCTCAGCAGGGGAGCGGTCGAATCTCTTGGCTACCCAGCAGAGGGGTTGCTCCATGGCGGCATCCGAGGTGTCCTCGGGAGCTCCGTAGCCCCAGATGTTGCCGTAGAAGTTGTTGCCGGCAGTGACGTGGTTGATTCGGTTCATCGGGTTCCAGTGACCCTCCTGATCAGTGACGAAGAAGGTGCCGTCCGGATTGCGGCAGACACCATTGGCCGCACGGAAGCCGTGTGCCAGAATCTCAGTATGGGAGCCGTCGGCACTAACCTTCAGCAGGGTGCCGTGGTGAGGTACGAGTGGTGGGCGTGCATGACGGGCACTGCGGGCGTAGTATAGGTTACCCTGGTCATCGGCCTGCAGCCCCATGGCGAACTCGTGGAAGTGATTGGTGACTTGAGCGTCACTATTGAAATTCTCATAGAAGTCGGTTTCTCCGTCGCCATTGAGGTCATTGAGAACGACGATTTGATCACGGCAGGTGACAAAGATTCTGCCCTTGACGATTTTTAATCCCAGCGGCTGGAACAAGCCGGAAGCGATGCGCTTCCAGGTTGTCTCCGTGGCATGAGGATCGGTGAAACCATCGACTTTCCAGACGTCGCCATCCCAGCAGCATACGATAATAGATTTTCCATCAGGTGTGAAGTCAAAGCCAGAGGTGCGAAGGCGGCTGTTCCACTGTGCATCGGTTGGCACATCGAAGTGATCCCACTGGAAAGCTCCCGGTTGGTTGCCACGGGTTACCGGCGCGGTGAGGGTCTGGGACCACTGGGCCGGGCCTCCTTGGGTGAGTAGGCTGAGGTCCTTAGCGGGGACTTTCATCTCACTGCCGATCGTGAAGGCGACCTTCAACGGTGTGGATTTCGGGGAGAAGGTGATGATCCAGTAGCCATCGGCACTGCTTAACTTTGATGGGCTTGCTCCTGACTGTTTGAGTTTCTGCGAGCTTGGCGCAATCCGAAGTGTGAGTGCTTTGCTGGACTTGCCGATGTTGAGTTGGCGGACAAACGCGCCGTCGGTGGCTAATTCATGACTCTCGAGAATGTCAGCATCCCCGATGGAGTAGTTGATAATGGTTTGGCTACCATGCTTGTAGAGGCCTTTGTAGTGCGCCCATTGCCGTGGCAGTGGACCATAGCGAATCCCGTCAGGTCCCTCAAAACGCAGGTCATCAAAGCTTCCTGTGTCCGGATTGGCCCAGCCGGGTTCGTCCTTGGTTTCGAGGGTGGGCGTGCCGATGGTGCGCGGCCGGACGACGTGCTTGCCGTTGAAGTGAACACCTTTCCAGTCAATAAAACCATCACCCTGCCAGACGCCAGCAACCCTCATGGAATCGTGCTCGAAGATCGACCAAGTATTACCTTTGCTGACACCACCCTCACCCGGGTCGAGACGCAGTGCGATGCCTTTGTATGCTAGATTCGCATCAGGTGCGATCTGATCTCCGTTGCCCGCCTTTTTACGATCTTGCTCAGAGGCGATCTCGTAAGTGTTAATCAGGAAGCTGCCGTAGTCCATCTCGGTCCATGGCTCCGCGGCATTGCTTGAGGTAGACTTGGGTCCGAGACTTTTGCCCTTGGGAAGTTTTTCCAAATAGTCAGCGGTGACTTTGGATAGCTGCGAGGGGTTGTGCTTTTTGAGATATTGATCCCGGATGTAGTGAATAACTGCGTATTTTTCACGCGGGGTGAGTTGGGGCTGGGGAGGCATCGCACGCCAGCCGCGGGTGATGGTCTGATACATCGTGTGAGGGTCACTACCGTGCTGGAATTGGCCTTGGCCAAAGCGAAGCGATGTGGGGATGGATCCCACCTCTTTGAGATTACCGTGGCAGTTCATACAGACGTTATCGTAAATTTTGCGCCCTTGCTGGATGGTCTTTTTATCAATGCGTTT
>CBFHKM010000112.1:0-2597 GCA_965656385.1 Oceaniferula sp. | reverse complement strand
TATCAGCTTCGCGTGATCAATATCCTGCTCGTATTCGGGTAGCCCATTTTCTGGTAGAAGCATCTGAGCACTCAGCGGGGAGCAGAGTGTAGTCATTAAAAAGATGATGATGGTTTTCATGAGTGTTGCAAAGTGGATGATGCTGAGCTGCGGGTAATATTCAAAGGGTGATAACTTTTTACCAAGTGGGGCTAGATTGTATTATGAACATAGCCGTGGGACATTGTTGCATTATAGAAAAAAAGCTCATTTTTTTTGGATGAAATCGGCAACGGTGATGTTGATCGAATGATCGTGCACAGCTATCTAGAACGCAAAAAGAGCAGCAAGTGAATCCTTACTGCTCTTGGTGTTGCTGATTTTTTTGAACCAGGTCTGTATTATGCTTGTAATACCTACATTTACGAGGCTTCCGCCAGGGGTTCTGGCATGGGAACTTCTTTGCGGTGGAGCGCTTTTCGCATTTTGTTGAGAGCAATCTGTTGCAGCTGTCTGATGCGTTCGCGAGTGACCCCAAATTCGACGCCCACTTCTTCTAAGGTCATGGGTTTCTTGCCATTGAGACCAAAGCGAGCATCGATGATGCGGTGTTCGCGCTGGTCAAGGACATCGAGGAGCTCATCGAGCTCGCCGTGCATGCTCTTGCTATCCAGTGCTTCGAAGGGGTTGACGGCATGTTCGTCGCCAATGATGTCGCTAAACTCGGAGCTGTCATCTTCGTGTACTGGTGCATTGAGAGAAGTTGGTCGCTTGGCAGCACGTTCAAGAAGCGCTAGCTTTCTGCGTGGGATGCCAAGCTCTTCGGCGAGCTCCTCTTGAGAAGGCTCCCGACCGAGTGCTTCAGCAAGAATGGCTGAAATGCGCCTCATGCGTGCGATTTTGTCGACCATGTGGACGGGAAGTCGAATCGTCTTGCTTTGGTTGGCTAATGCTCGTTTGATTGATTGTT
Organism: Oceaniferula sp.; assembly: GCA_965656385.1. GTDB lineage: Bacteria > Verrucomicrobiota > Verrucomicrobiia > Verrucomicrobiales > Akkermansiaceae > Oceaniferula. The sequence goes on along the minus strand of CBFHKM010000112.1, from coordinate 1,648 downwards.
TGATCCACCATGAACCGTAAGTGCTGAGCTTGCCGCCTTTGTTGGGGTCGAAACGTTCAACGGCCTTCATGAGTCCGATGTTTCCCTCCGAGATAAGGTCTGCCAGAGGCAAGCCGTAGCCCGAATAATCCTGGGCAATTTTGACAACTAATCGGAGGTTGGCGCGGATCATGTGGGAGCGTGCTTTTTTGTCTCCCATTTTGATGCGGTCTGCTAATTCGACTTCTTGCTCTGGGGTGAGAAGGTCGGTTTTTGCAATTTCTTTTAAGTAGAGCCTTAGGCTGTTATCTGATTCGAATCGTGACATGGTTTTACGTTGTTAATGTGTTGTAAGTCGAGTGGATGGCTAGTGGCTTGAACGGTCTGTTTTGATGGCGTAATGAACGCTAATTGATCATTCTGATTGAGTTAGGTGTGTGAATACATCATTTTTGTTATGTGATGATTGCTGAAACGCACCGCTCTCTACTTAGTAAAACGAGCCCAAATCGATTTTTGTTCTTTTTTTTAGAATGATTCTAATTTGGGCGTTTTTTGTCTCGATATAGGTGCCTATCCAATCAAGGGGTATGCTTGGAGGGTTGTCAAATTAGACCTTTACCTTCTAACAGTAGGTGTTAGTTTGAACACATGATTGTGCGTGTGTATTCATCTGCCCTATTAGGTGTTGACGGTATTGAAGTGGAGGTAGAGGTCAGTGCCTTTAATGCCGAGAAGCCGGCAATTAATGTGGTAGGCCTGCCTGATGCAGCGGTTCGGGAGAGCTCGCAGCGGGTAACGTCAGCACTGAGCACTTCGGCTTTGAGCTGGGCTGACGGGGTGAAAACTATCAACCTAGCACCGGCAGACCTAAAAAAAGAGGGTCCTCGTTATGATCTGCCGATTGCCTTGGCTCTGGCAGAAACTGCCGGGGGAGAATCCATTTTAGAACCAGAGCGTTATGTGATTGTTGGGGAATTAGCACTTGATGGCATGGTGCGGCCTGTGCGCGGAGTTTTGTCGATGGCGCTTGAGGCTCGGAGGCGAGGCAGGACGCGTTTGATTGTGCCAGCTGCAAATGCAGCCGAAGCGGCAGTGGTCGAGGGTATTGAAGTTTATGGGGTCAATAATTTGCGTGAGGCGTGGGACTTTGTTACTGGGCAGAGAATCTTAGCCCCCATCGAGCTAGATCGGAAACGGCTCTTTGATACACACCGCCATTACGACATAGGCTTGGAAGACGTGAGGGGGCAGCACCAGGTAAAACGTGCATTGGAGGTAGCTGCTGCCGGTGGGCACAACCTGCTAATGGTAGGGCCTCCGGGCACTGGGAAATCGATGATTGCTAAGCGTCTACCTACGATTTTGCCCGATTTGACCGAATCTGAGGCAATAGAATCTACTCAGGTGCATTCTATTTCCGGATTATTGAGCAAAGAGAATGCGCTTTTGGTGACCCGACCTTTTAGAGCACCGCATCACACTATCTCAGACGTAGGCCTCTTGGGAGGAGGTACTAACCCCGGCCCCGGGGAGGTCTCGTTAGCTCACAACGGTGTGCTCTTTCTCGATGAGTTGCCTGAATTTCGCAGGCAGACGCTTGAGGTAATGAGGCAACCTCTGGAAGACGCTTGTGTGACGATCTCGCGTGCTGCGGGTACCTTGAGCT
>CBFHKM010000111.1:0-6081 GCA_965656385.1 Oceaniferula sp. | reverse complement strand
AAGACGCTTGTTTTTGATCTCGAAAGCGCAAAGGTCATCGCCGAAGCATCTGAGCCTTATGATATGATCGAAGGTCTTCCCGAAGGGCACCGCGAGCAAGACCCGTCTTTGTGGATCACAGCAGTCGATAATACGGTTCGTGAATGCATAGACCAGCTTGGTGACGAAGCCTCTCAGATTGCCTCCATTGGCATTAGCGGGCAGCAGCATGGTCTTGTCGTTTTAGATCAAGACAGCAATATTATCAGGCCTGCCAAGCTCTGGTGTGATACTTCTACTAGTGAGCAATGCGACGAGATTACTCGAGCGTTTGGTGGCACGCCTGGTCTCATCGAGCTGGCGGGGAATCCTATGTTGCCCGGCTACACGGCGCCAAAAATTCTATGGATCAAAGAGAATGAGCCACAGAATTTTGAAAAGATTCACACCATACTTTTACCGCATGACTTTATCAATTACTGGTTAACGGGCATTAAGCGTATGGAGCCGGGTGACGCCTCAGGCACAGGCTTGTTTGATGTAAGAAAGCGTGAATGGTGCAGTGAGCTCATCGACTTTATAGATCCTCGATTGTCTGAAGCTCTTCCTGAAATAGGCTCATCGACAGATATCTTAGGGCCCATCAGGCCTGAATTAGCTGAGGCATGGGGTTTGAATAGCCAAGTGCTCGTCAGTGCTGGGGGAGGTGATAATATGATGGGAGCCATTGGAACAGGGAATGTCAGTAGTGGTCAGGTGACCGTTTCTCTGGGAACTAGTGGCACTATCTTTGGAGTGCATGACGAGCCTTTGATTGATCCGCAGGGTGAGGTTGCCGCTTTTTGTGATTCAGCAGGTCAATGGTTGCCATTGGTTTGCACGATGAATGCCACCGTCGTTACCGAAGCTGTTAGGAGTCACTATGGCTGGGACCATGAGCGCATGGAGGCAGAGGTAGCCAAGGCGCCGAGAGGTTCTGAAGGAGTTTTGATGCTTCCTTATATGCAGGGAGAGAGGACGCCTAGTTTGCCAGAAGGCTGTGGAGTCATTCATGGTCTGAATCTAGATAATTTCAAAGATGCCAACATCATGCGGGCAGCAATGGAAGGTGTGAGCCTAAGTATCGGCTACGGTATGCTGCGTCTTTGTGAACTTGGTTTCGAGCCGACTGAGGTTCGTGTCACAGGTGGAGGCTCAAAAAGCCCTGTGTGGAGACAGATGATTTCTGATGTATTGGGCTTGCCCCTCGTAAAGTTGAAGACGGATGAGGGGGCTGCTTTGGGTGCCGCACTGCAAGCTGCGGTAGCATTTTTCCGGCAGAATGGTGAAGATCTTAGTTTTCAAGAAATAGTGAGCTACGCGGTAGCCCCTGACCCCGACACGCAATGTCAGCCTGATGATGAAGCACATGCATTTTATCAAGAGATGCTCGCCAAGCAGCAATACTTGGTTGAGACATTGCATATGCCTGGATTCCTCTAAGGCGATTTTCTGCCTAACATCATGAGCGACCGTGCAGAAATTAGAGGTGCCAAATGGCACTGGTTAGCTGGAAAGCTAGCGGCTTTGTTGATGCGCGTGATAGGTCTTACCTTAAGATATCAGGTTAATGATGATAGTGGCCCAGAAAGTAAGGCGAAGGCAGGTGCTCCAGTCATTTGGATATTTTGGCATAATTGCTTGTTTGCATCACCACTGACAAAAAAAAGATATAGTGGTAGTGCTGAGGCAAGTGCACTTGCAAGTGCCAGTAAAGATGGCGCGATTATCGAATCTTTGGTCGCAAGTTTTGGCGTGAAAACGGTTCGAGGTTCGAGCTCACGGCGTGGTGTTGCCGCTCTCATTGCGCTGAAAAAAGCACTCAAAGCGGGGGAACAGCTCTTTATCACTCCGGACGGACCTCGTGGGCCTCGCTATGTGCTGCAGCCCGGTGTGATCAAGCTTGCTCAGTCCTCAGGCGTGCCGATTATTCCTGTGCGATTTGAGCATTCGTCAAGCTGGCGACTTAATAGTTGGGATAGGTTTTATATTCCAAAGCCGTTTAGCAAAATCACGGTGAACGTGGGTCAATCCATTGACATTCCCGCCAAGTTAGCCGACGAAGAGTTTGAATGCTATCGCAAGATGGTACAAGATGCTCTGAACGACAATTCTTCCATATAAACAAAACATACAACACGAATCATGAGTAAGATAATTGATGGTAAAGCAGTGGCTGAAAAAGTTTTAGCCGAGTGCGTAGATGAGATCCAACAGCTCAAAACCAACGGGGTAACACCGGGGCTTGCTGTTGTATTGGTTGGAGAGGATCCAGCATCTAAAGTGTATGTTGGCTCAAAGGTGCGCAAATGCGGTGAGCTTGGCCTGCATTCACGTAAAATTGAGCTGCCTGCCGATGCCTCCCAAGCAGATGTGCTTGCGGTAGTGCAGGAATTGAATGAAGACCCGCTGATTCATGGTATTTTAGTACAGTCACCTCCGCCACCTCAGATTGATGAGGATGCAATAGTCAAAGCGATTGACCCTGCCAAGGATGTGGATGGATTTCACCCTGAGAATGTAGCTAAGCTGGCTCTCGAGGATGCCAGCGGTTTTGTGCCCTGCACCCCATCGGGTTGCATGCGTTTGCTTAAAGAGGCAGGGGTGGAGACATCAGGTGCGGAGGCAGTAGTGATTGGTCGAAGCATGATTGTTGGCAAGCCTATGGCACTGTTATTGATGAGTAAGGACGGTAATGCAACAGTCACCGTAGCCCACTCACGTACGAAGGATCTTGCTGAGGTTTGCCGTCGTGCAGATATCATCGTGGCAGCTATTGGCATGCCTGAGTTTGTGACAGCTGATATGGTGAAAGAGGGGGCTGCAGTGATAGACGTTGGGATCAATCGTATTGAGGACCCCAGTGCCAAGCGAGGATATCGTCTCGTAGGGGATGTGGCTTACGATGAAGTTGCCGCTAAATGCTCAGCCATTACACCGGTGCCCGGAGGCGTTGGTCCGATGACGATTGCTATGCTGATATCCAATACTATCAAAGCGGCAAGGCAATCGGTGAGTTGAATATTGCCTGCGATTAGTCGCAGGAGTGCTCCAGCTTAGATTTTGATTTCCCAGATTTCACAAATCTGGTTTTTGATCTCGGTGTCGGCCGAGAACCGTTTGGTTTCACCTAAGTAAACGGCTTTGACTTGCTGGTCATCAGCTTTGAGTATTTTCACTAAAGAGGCGACGGTGGTGGCTCGCTTGGCGGATAGCTCACGGTTGCTTGCGTTGCCGCCTGAGACCGAAGCGTAGCCGATCACAAGAAAAAGAGATTTGCGGTCTTGGCGCTTTTTAAGAATGTCTTCGATGATTTTTTCGCGGTCAAAGGTGATTTGTGACGAGCCTTTAGCGAATGTTTGTCGGTGAATGATTTCCGCATTCATTGTGTTGCGAATATTCTCGTAGGCAGCTGTGAGCTGTTCGAGATCAGCATCTTCTAATGTGGTGAGTTTACTATACAATCGAGCAGCTTCTGCGGGGAGGTCTTTTTGTGATTGGACAAAGAGGCTGGGATGATCGAGTTCGGCACGTAAGCGCTGTATCTCGTAGCGCTGTTGGCGCTTATCTCCTCGCAGGGCCTCAATCTCTACTAATGCCTGATCGTAGTTTTCATTGGTGTTATCACCGCTGCCAGCTTCAAGCAGTTCATCGATTTGTAGTTGTAGTTTGCTACTTTGAGCCAGGCTTTCGTTGAGTTGTTTTCTGATGTTGGCAAGTTGATCGTTGCTGGGTCGCCCTTGAAGCTCGCTGAGCTGTATGCGGTAATTTTCGATCTGATCGTTTGCGGTTTGTAGATCATCACTGAGCCGAACAAGTTGATCTGCTACCTCCGCAGACTGATTCGCTTTTGTGGTGAGCGTTGAGATCTGCTTGTAGAGTTGTTTGGTAATATCGTCTCTCGATACCATCTGAGCTTGAAGCTCTGTGATGGTCTCATTTTTGGCTTCAAGCTCTGCTTCCCAGCTACTCGCAAGCGAGGCAAGGCTGCTCGCATCTTTGCTCAGTCGCTCAGCGGTTGTGTAGGCGCTGTAAGAACTGGCTGGAAGCGGGGGTAAGTTGTTTCTCAATCGCTCTGCATTGGCCTTGTTGCGCAGTTGCTGATTGTTGAGCTCAAGAGCAGTAAGTCCATGATTGCTGTCTGCTGAATGTGATGATTTGCTGCTGATTGAAAGCATCAGCATGATGAAAAGTAAAAATACAATGAGGACAATAAGCGAGGTTGTGATCAGGCTGTTATTGCCTTGTTTGACCTGCGTGCCAGGCATGACATGGGTAGGTCCAGTGGGCTCCCCTGAAATAGATTCAGGCTTGGTGCCGTCATTGGTGCCCGTGTCGGAAGCTTTCTGAGGCTCTTTATTGCTGGCCTGCAAATGACCCGTTTCCTTTGTCTGTTTTGTTTCCATGATGCATGCAAATTCCCAATACTTGGAAATACTTCATTTTCCTTAGCCTTTTTACTGCACAAGTGCAAGGGCGCGGTTCTGACAATTTTCGTACGATATGAATGCAATTAATGTCCTCAGGTGGTGATGTGAATCGGCATCACGAGATTGAACTAACGAACGAGGGCTAAATTCGGGTTGATGTCTTCTTTGATGTCCGAGTGAAGACCCGCAAGCTGATATTGTAATGCTACGAAAGCGATCATTGCGGCGTTGTCTGTTGAAAGATGTGGAGGAGCAATAAGCAATTGCTTGCCCTGTGCGTCACATGCTTGCTGCATCGCCTCACGCAGTGCAGCATTACATGAGACTCCGCCGGAGACTGTGATAAGCGACTCGCCTGCCTGGTCTGCGGCTTTCATGGTCTTGTGCACGAGGATATCGATGACCGCTTGTTGAAAAGAGGCGCATAGATCGGGAATGGAATCTTGGGGTGCACTCCCTGTTTCTGGACTGAGCTTCTCTAGTTGGTAGAGAACGGCTGTTTTTAAGCCTGAGAATGAAAAGCCAAGGCCATCTTTGATCATCGAGCGGGGGAATTGGAAAGCGGTGGCAGAACCATGGCGTGCCTGTTTCTCTATCTCGGGACCTCCAGGATAGGGGAGACCTAGCATTTTACCAACCTTGTCATAAGCTTCACCCGCAGCATCATCACGCGTGCTGCCGAGTAGAGCGTAATCGCGAAATGCCTTCATGTGAATTAACATGGTGTGACCACCAGAAACGATAAGGGCAAGATTGGGCTCAATGCTTGTCGAGGGCAAGAAGGGGGAGAGCAAATGTCCTTCCATGTGGTTGACCGAGATGAAGGGTTTACTGGTTGCAATGGAGAGAGCCTTTGCAGTGGTATTGCCCACTAATAGTGAAGAGGCTAGGCCGGGGCCTGACGTTGCCCCAAAAGCATCGATATTATCAATTTGAAGGCCCGCATTCTTGAGGGCTAGGTCAATGAGCGGCCTGAGGTGCAGTGAATGGTTCCTGCTTGCTAGTTCAGGGACAACTCCGCCGAATTCACGGTGGATGTCGATTTGGGACGAGATCTCAGATGACAATACGTGGCTATGCTCGCCATCGTAGCGCAGGATGGCCACAGCGGTCTCATCGCAGCTTGATTCGATGGCAAGAATAGTTGTCGTCATGGAGTCGTTTTAGAGCCTAATTTGCGTATGCACAGAATTTTTTAGCTCAGGTTACACTCGATGCAGCGCCTTTGAGATTTACAAACAGGGGCGACTTTGGCAGAACCCGCGCCATGTCCGAGCTTCCCAAAGCCTACGAACCTCAAGCAGTTGAAAAAAAATGGTATGCATCGTGGCTGGAGCACAGCTGTTTTCATGCTGATGAATCTTCAGATAAAGAAGCATACTCGATTGTGATTCCACCACCGAACGTGACCGGGATCCTGCACCTTGGTCATGTCTTGAATAACACCATTCAAGATATATTGTGCCGGCGCGCCCGCCAGCAAGGTAAGGAGGTGCTCTGGCTTCCGGGGACGGACCATGCAGGCATTGCTACTCAGGCTAAAGTAGAACGCGAGCTACGTGAAAAAGAGGGCAAGACGCGCCGTGAACTGGGTCGCGAGGCATTTTTGGAGCGTGTCTGGGAATGGAAAGAA
>CBFHKM010000110.1:0-6226 GCA_965656385.1 Oceaniferula sp. | reverse complement strand
CTACTCTCCGCATGGAGCTAGCGACGCGACCAGGTTCTGGCTGCTGCCGCAAATGGCTGCTACTACATGCGAAACTGAACATTTATACATCACCTCAAACCCATCATCGCCTGAACTACAAATACAGGAGATTGACTTCCGGGCCCAAGGAGGAGGCAGCATGGCGCAGAGACTGAAACGAGCTTTCTCAGCGGGCTTTTCGGATGGATATCAAGAAATAGCCATCGTTGACCCAACATGCATTGAGTGCGGCGCCCGCTGGATTAATGCTAGCTTTGCTAGATTCCATAGCGAAACATCGAGAGATACGCTTATCGGAGCAACAGATAGAGGCGATCATTATATTCTCGCACTAAAATCAGAAGCTCCCGATTTATTTGAGGAAGCCGACGGGCAATCTAAAACAAGGCTAATTATCTCAGAGTCAAAAGCTCAGCAATTGGGTCGCCAAGTAGAGCATTTACCGCCACTAAGCGTGACGACATGCCTTGATGACTGGCACCGACTACTCGATAGCCCGCTCGGCCCTGCCCTCAAAAAAGCACTCGGAGAACCACTTGAAGATACAGACGCATAAACGTCTAAGCCAAGCAGCAGAAAAATGATGGCCATCAGCTCAGAGAGATCTCAGAAGCCTGAGAAAAAGACTTCAACACTCCATCCACCTCAACAAGCAAGGCTCCGTCCGGCCCCACGCCACACACAAGGCCTCTGAAATTTTTTTCATTGGCATTAAACTTTATACGCTTCCCCGTCAAATAACAGTGCTTCTTCAGGCGCTCCAACTGGAAACCAAAGTCCATAGCACAGGCGTCAACTTCGTTCAGTATTGATTTCAAGAGCGTAGCTAAAACCATCTCCCGCGATATTGTATCAGAAACCATATCGGCAACAGCCACAGCATCTATTCTGGCACCCCCTTGTGCAGGTGTGGGCGCACTCATCACATTCATGCCAATACCAACAACAACAAAATCCTCCCGTGCCTCAGTCAAGATGCCCGCACATTTCTTATTTTTAATATAAATGTCATTAGGCCACTTCACCTGCGCGCCAATAGCCCACTTATCATTGAGAGCTTCAACTACTCCAATACCAGCAGCAAGCGCGATACGGCTCCAGTTTGCCTGAGCGAAGGTCGGCCTGATCACTATAGAAAAAAGCAACCCATCACCAGGCTCACAAATCCAACTAGCACCTCTACGCCCCCTACCCGCTGTCTGATGATCACACAAGACAAGGGTCCCATGCTTTGCACCAGCCTCGGCCAAGCTTCGCGCTTCGTCATTGGTCGAGTTCAACTCACTATGGTAATGCAATCGCTCATACCAATCAGGAGCGAGGGCTGCAAATTGACGTAGATCAAACATCTGCAGACTTCTAACGACGATTAAATCGAGAAATTTCCCGCTCTACCTCACGCATCTCTGTGCGTTTCTTCAAATCTTGCCTTTGGTCAGAGTGACTTTTGCCCTTACCCACTCCAATCTCAACTTTCACTCGTCCGCCTTTCCAATACATTCTCAAGCATGGCAAAGTGCAGCCTTTCTGAGATGTCACCTCGTTGAGTCTGATGATCTCTTTTTTGTGAAGCAACAGACGCCTTGACCTCGTCACCCCATGTTGAAACCATTCACCTGCAGTTTGCCACGGTTGGATGTGACACCCGTAGAGAAAAACTTGTCCTCCCTCTATCCGAGCATAGCCATCGGCAATGTTGACTTTGCCAGCCCGTATCGACTTCACCTCTGTGCCTTTCAGCTCAATGCCGCACTCATAGGTGTCGGAAATGTGGTAGTCGCGGCGCGCCTTGCGGTTACTTGCAATGTCGGCGCTCATAGATACACATACGTGCAAAGCCGAGAACCACTGCCTCCAAGACCTTGCTACTGGAAGAATTTAATCTTCCTTTGATTCAGAAAGGACCACCTTACCTTCGATGATTTCAGTTAAGGCAATATCAGCAGCCCCCATGCTAGGCACTGTATCAATAAGAGGTGAACGCCCCTGGTTGAGCTGTGCAACACGCTTAGATAAAACGTTAACGAGAATTTGTGGATCTTCAATGATCTCAGAGGCTTGTACAACGAGGTTGCTTTTCATAGAATTTGGGGAGAATCGAGGCTTAGACTCAGATTGATCAAACGGAATGATGTTTGAGTCGTCCATAGTCAGATCGGGAATGATTAGTGATTGATTAAAAAATGTGTCCTTCGCAATTAACGCGTAAGACACAAGTGCGGGCAGACTCAAATCATTATTACCCTATAAATTCAAGCTTAATATGTCTTTATTTCACGAGCACCCCCTTATCTTCTGCCATTCATATCGAGGTTCTCAGCTGTGGTTGCCATAAACACGGCGCCCGGTTCCAGTTTGCAAAAAGCATCATTATTGTAGCGATTTTACGCAAGACTTTTGACGCGCACTTGATCACAATGCAACCGAGCAGCATGAGTTGCATGCCCACATCAACAAAAGAAGCGAAGAACACATGACCCCTGCACCATCCCTGCAAGCATCCATCCATATCGGGGCAAGTTCTATCTCGTTACTGATTGTTGAAGCCAATTCAGATTCTGAAAATTCACCAGGAGACTTCCTAGAACAGTCGATACCTCTGGCTCACGACATCTACCAGCGTGGCGTTGTCAGGCGATCAACGATTGAGCGCTGCGTCAAAATACTCAACGGTTACCGCGAGACCCTGCTTGAGCTCGGCGCCACAGAAGACACACCCATTCGTGCCGTTGTTACCAATGTTCTGGCAGAGGCCACAAACCAAGATGCATTCCTCAACAGGATCCGCATTGGCTGCGGTTTAGATGTCGACACCCTCGACGAGGGTGAAATGACTCGCTTAATTTACCTAAAAACACGCAGACGGCTTAAGGATACTCCTTCGATGAACAAACGCACTACATTGGTCGTTCACGTCGGCCCCGGAAACACGCGTGCCCTGCTCTTCAAAAATGGAAGAATATCCGATTACAGCAATTACCGATTAGGCGTTTATCGCACAGGAGAGGCTATTCAAAAAAGCCAAGATGACGAAGACGGCAGCGTCAGCACGACAAAAGTAACGCGCGAGCACATCCGAAGCCAAATCAACCAAATCAATCATGATTATCGTGATGCTGAAATCCAAGAACTAGTGATCATAGGATACGAAATTCAGCATCTCGCACACGTGCTAGCCAAACCCGGAAAGACCAAAAGCAGCCATAACGTTCTCGCTGAGATGGCAAAAAAAATCACTTCAATGAGTGAGGAAACGCGCGTCAAAAAATACCAACTCGATTACAACAGCGCGCAAGCAATCATTCCAGCCCTTGAAATCAATCTCGCCATTGCTGAAACCCTAGAGCTTGAAACTATCCGCCTACCCGGCAGCGATTATGAGCGCGGCTTATTGTTGGATATCCCCACATCGTTTTCACTCACAGACGGATTTCAAAAAGAAGTATTGCGCTCAGCGATCAGCTTGGCTCGAAGATACAAGGTTCATAGATCACACTCAACCCAAGTCACTCGACTCAGTCAGTTATTGTTCGAATCCACAGCTGACCTTCACGAACTGGATGACCACTACTCACTACTATTACAATGTGCTGCCATCGTGCATGAATGCGGCAACTTCATCAGCCCGCAAGCTCATCACAAGCACTCACATTACATCATCCTCAATAGTGAGATTTTTGGCTTGGGGCATCGCGACCTCGTCATCGTCTCATTGCTGGCACGCTATCACCGTAGATCGGGTCCGAAGCCTAACCATGCCGGTTATCGCGACCTCCCGGCAGATGATCGTATGCGAGTCTCAAAACTTGCCGCCATCCTCAGAATTGCAGACGCACTTGACCACAGCCACACATCACGTGTCGGGGACATTGAGGTAAACATCAGCAAGCAAAAACTCAACATCACACTCAAAGGAATCACTGACGCTTCTGTTGAGCGTATGGCGATGCGATCGAAAGCCAACCTCTTCAGAGATATATATGGGCTAGACGTAACTCTACATGAAGGCAACTAACCGCCCCCACTATTTTAACCATGTCATTTATCAATCGAGAATTATCCTGGCTGGAGTTCAATCAACGCGTCTTAGATGAAAGCTGTAGTGATTCCTTACCTTTACTAGAACGCCTCAAATTTCTTGCCATTACAGCATCTAATCTAGACGAGTTTTTTCAAGTTCGAGTCGGAGGCTTACATCTAATGTTATCAAGTGGCTCACGCAAGCGAGGTATCTCAGGTCTAACCCCATCACAGCAGTTGAATGCTATTCGAACTCGGTCAAAAAAAATGATCCAGGATCAATACGACCTACTCAACAATGAGCTACTACCAGCGCTTCAGAAGGAAGGGCTCAATCTATTGAGCAGCTCAGATATAACCCCCAGCCAGCATGAAGCCCTCGCAAGTCGTTTTGAAGATTCAATCTTCCCACTACTCACTCCCCTTGCACACAGCGAGGAGACCGATACCGCATCATTGCCGTCCATGCGCATCATTCTTGCCTGCGAGCTGGAGAGCCCAACAGACAATGCGAAGCGCAATATATTCATTCCAATCCCTGATGGCATCAATCGCGCCGTGCAATTACCCGTCGCAGATACAAGTAATTCAGCCGCTGACTCGGATATCATCCTGCTCGAAGATGTTATTTCACTATTCGCTGAAGAGCTTTTCCCAGATGAGAAACTACACGCAGTAATGCCGTTCAGAATTACTCGTAACGGCGATATCGCGGTTCAAGAAGAAGACGCTATCGACCTTGCAGGAGAAATGGAAGAAGTGCTAGCGGCTCGAAAAACAAGTAATACGGTTAGGCTAGAAATACCCACCAAAGGACCTCGCCAGCTAAAAGCCTTAATCCGCGAAGTCACCGGTGCTGGATCTGCAGAAACATACATCGTCGATGGCCCACTCGCTCTCGCCGACTTTATGGGTCTGGCCTTCAGCCCTGGCTACGACCATTTGCGCGACGAGTCATGGGAACCGCAGCCAGCCTCTGATATCGACCCTGGAACATCCATCTTCGAAACTATCGCTGACCACGACGTTCTCCTCAACCATCCTTACGAAAGCTTTGAGCCCGTGTTACGCTTTGTGGAAGAGGCCGCTAATGACCCATCAACGATAGCGATCAAACAGGTTCTTTATCGCACAGCATCAGAATCACGCATCATCGACGCCCTTATTCGAGCTGCCAACAACGGCAAACAAGTGACAGTTCTCATAGAGCTCAAGGCTCGCTTTGATGAAGCGCGTAATCTCATACGTGCTGATGAGCTTCAACGCGCAGGGGTGCAGATTGTCTACGGTGTAAAAGGGCTCAAAACCCATGCCAAGATCTGCCTTGTCATCCGCAACGAAGACGGCCAACTGAAACGTTACACCCACCTTGGCACAGGCAACTACAACGAGTCCACCGCACGCCTCTATACTGACATATCCTATCTTACCTCTCGCCCCGCCTACGGAGCTGATGCCTCTCTATTTTTCAATGCCGTCACAGGCCGATCAAAACTCACCCGCTTTCGCAAACTTGTCCCAGCGCCGACCCACATGAAACCTCGTTTACTTGAGCTAATTGCAGCAGAAGGCAAACGAGCAAAAAATGGTGAATCTGCCTCTATTACGGCTAAGGTAAACTCCTTACAAGATGAGGACATTATCAATGCCCTCTACAAGGCATCCAAGGACGGCGTCATCATCAAGCTCAACATTCGCGGCATCTGTTGCCTCAAGACTTCCACTGGCGGCAGAGGGCGTAAAGAAGCAAACAACATACGCGTGGTATCAGTCATCGACCGCTATCTTGAACACGCACGCATCTTCTCGTTTCACCATGGCGGCAGCCCATTACTCTTCATATCCTCAGCAGACTGGATGACCCGCAACCTCGACAAGCGGGTCGAATTGATGATTCCCATTGAGGACAAAAACTGCCGCAAACGTTTACAAACAATCCTCGACGCGGCGTTCAAAGATAATTGTAACGCTCATGAAATCCTCGAAAATGGATCATCACAAAGGATAATTAAGAAAAAAGGGCAAAAGAAATTCCGCATGCAAGAGCATCTACAAAACAATGCCCAAAAATCAGCCAAAGCCCAAGCACATCAGCGTACCACTACTTTTGAGCCACATACCCCAGCAGAATAAAAAAGCACATCATTGAAAAAAGTGATTGCATGAAACGCTAATTTCAGCCAAA
>CBFHKM010000109.1:0-6279 GCA_965656385.1 Oceaniferula sp. | reverse complement strand
CCTTGGCGATCGTAAAGTGATTTATAGAGCTCGCTACTTGAGTAGACCTCATCATGTGATCCGTCGGCAATAACTTGCCCCTGATCAAAAACCAAAATACGATCAGCTATCTTTATCGTACTGAATCGATGCGCTATAATAAAGGTAGTTCTCCCCTTGACCAAACCTTCGAGCGCATCTTGCACATTCGCCTCACTCTCAGTATCAAGTGCCGATGTCGCCTCATCTAATATCAGTATCGGAGCATCTTTCAAAAAGGCTCGAGCTATCGCAATGCGTTGCCTCTGCCCCCCCGATAAACGCGTGCCTCGTTCACCGACTAAAGTCTCATAACCTTCACTCAACGTATTACTGATGAAATCATGTGCATGTGCCTTTTTGGCTGCCTGCATCACCTCATCATCACTTGCCTTAGGTGCACCAATACGAATATTCTCCATCACCGTCTCATTGAATAAAGCTGGCGATTGAGACACGAGTGCAACAGCTTCTCTCAAATCACGTTTTTTAAGATCACGAACATCTATACCATCTACTAACAAACGACCTTTACTGGCATCATAAAATCTCGGTATAAGATTTGCAAAGGTAGTTTTACCTGCACCACTGGGACCAACCAATGCAACCACATCACCTGCTGGAACAGATATATTTACATCATTCAAAACATTGTCATCACCGTAAGAGAAGGAGACCTTTTCAAGGTCTACACGACCGCTGACATTAGTCAGGGCGCGTGCGTTCTCACGCTCGGGAAGTTCATCTGGATAATTCAGCAAATATTCTACACGGTCCAGAGAAGCGGTAGCCACCTGTATTTTTGAGTTGAGCTGACCTAATTTTTTGATTGGAGCATAACTCATGTATAGCGCCACCAACAGAGGCATAATATCTTCTTTGAAATCCATACTGGACCGTCCGGCGTAAACAATAGTCACAGCAATACCGCATGCTGATACGAACTCAATAATGGGGCCCAACATTCCATTGTATTTCGCCACCTTCATTCTTGATTTGAAAAGCCCAAGAACTCGGTGATGAAACCTATCTACTATGCTAGACTGCATGTTGTAGGCGCGTCTATCCATGGGGGCCTGCAAGCCATCTGTGACATAAGCTGTAAGACCCCCTGCTTTTTCTTGGACTGATTTTGCTTTACGAAAGAGCTTTTTACCGATTAGGCGTATTGGAAATACACACAATGGAATTGTAGCCAAGCATACTAGCAGAAAAAACGATTCGCTTTTTTTCATCGACATATGGATTAAAAATCCGATCGCACCAATTAACTGCATTGGCTGGGTCACCATGTCATTAGACGCATTCACTATGATGCTACGAATGTTAGATGTGTCTCCCCTAAGGCGACTTAACAAGTCACCAGTTTGATGTTTATGAAAAAACTGTAAGGGCAACATTTGTATACGCCTAAAAACATCAACCTGTATAAACTCTAACACTTTATTCGCGCAGTAAGTGATATAATATTTATTGATGAAATTGGCAAAACCGCGAACTAAAAACACAGCAGGCATGATAAGTGCTACACCAATGAGTTTAATAAGAGCTAGGTCTTCCTCACCGAAAATTTCGGGCAACACTGTTTTCATCATCCAAGGCATGCCTGCACCAGAAGCCCCGCCGTAAAGCAGCCCAGCAACAATTGCCAAAGCAAATTGCCACTTAATCTTTTTGAGATATTTGTAATATGGAAGGAAACGTTTCATCTATGCAGGTGCTGAGCATCACCTCCAACCGCCCAAACTGCAACCCTAGATTTCCCCTTCTCAGCAGCACCATTTCGTCTTGTCGAAAACAAATAATGCGTTAGCTAATCTATTCTTCCGAAGCATTGTAAAACGAACCTGCCCACACTAGCGGTGCTTATCATCCGCAGCTTCCAATTATGAGCCCATCGGCCTGCAAGTGATCAACAAGTCCCTATCACTTCGAAAAAGCCTTACAAACTGTGTCTATATCGCCCTCACTTAGATAAGGGTTCATCGGCAGAGATAGACATTGATCCGCAACACGCTCTGTCACAGGGAAGTCACCTCTGACATGCCCGAGCTTTTCAAAAACGGGCTGCAGGTGCAGGGGCGTTGCGTAGTAACTGACACTGGGAATGCCTGCTTCCGCGAGTGTCTGGTTTAAAAGATCACGGTTTTCAGACAAAATCGTATACTGAGCCCAGACAGAGGTATTCCCCTCCGCAACGGTGGGAGTCACGATCTGATCTGCATGAGCATGAATCGCTTCCGAATATCGCGCAGCGACTTGTTGGCGTTTCTCGATCTCCTGATCAAAAATAGCTAGCTTGGGCATAAGAATCGCCGCCTGTATCGTATCCATACGGCCGTTAATCCCAAGAATTGGGTGGAAATGCTTACTGGCCTGACCATGCACACGAATCTGATGCATCGTCTCAGCGAGCTCACTATCGTTGGTAAACACTGCTCCCCCGTCACCATAGCAACCGAGTGGCTTACTTGGGAAAAAGGACGTGCAGCCGATCAAGGTCGTGGAGCATGCCTTGTGCCCATGGTGGGTGGCTCCAAAGCATTGGGCTGCGTCCTCAATGACGGGTAAGCCACCGTGTTTCTCGGCAATGCTACTAATAACCTTCAGGTCCGCAGATTGACCGTAGATGCCGACAGGCATGATTGCTTTGGTCTTATCGGTGATCGCGGCTTCCAACAATGCCGGATCCATATTCCATGTCTCTTCATCAATATCCACAAAAACCGGCGTCGCCCCTACCAGCGCGATGACCTCAGCGGTCGATATCCATGTGTAGGGAATGGTAATCACCTCGTCACCTGGCCCAATACCAAGCGCCATAAGCGCTATCAACAGAGCGTCTGTGCCACTGGCAACCGTCAAACAATGCTCAACTCCGACGTAGTTCGCCAGCTGTTGCTCTACCTCATCCACCTCGGGGCCAAGGACATAGCGGCCGTGCTCCAAGACTGTAGCGATTCGTTCGTCAATTTCGCCCTTAATGAGTGCCTGCTGCGCTTTGAGATCAATAAACTCCATTTCAGATTTGATGTTATCTTAGTCTATATTCGGCAGCTTGCTCAGTTTTAGAGCACGCCTTACCGCGCTAAGTGATGTGATTGGTATCAGAACAGAAAATAAACGCATCAAAGAAATAGAACTCGTTTTCTTTGAAAAAATCGTGTGTCCCACCGCCCAAACAGCAACCCTAGACTTCTCCACCTAGCCACCACTCTTTCGTCTTGTCGAAAATAAATAAATCGTTAGCTTATCAAACTTATATCTACTGTGAAACGCAGCCTCCTCATTCTTCTCGCGCTTTTCACCCTCGCTCTCCAATCATGTGTCTTTCGACCATCGATCGATGAGCAGGGCAACATCACTGTGCGCACGGCCAACAAGCTTATGCGCAGTCACGGCGCGCGCCAGTTCGAGAAGATGAAGCGAGACAAAGCGATTTCTACAGACCCACGCTACACCGAGCCAGTGGCACGTGTGGCAAAGCGCCTCAAGGAGGTCATCACCCTCCCCCATGCAGAATGGGAGTTTGTCGTATTTAAAGACCTCTCACCCAATGCATTTGCCCTTCCCGGGGGCAAGGTCGGCGTCAACACTGGTCTCTTTCAGATTATCGGTGATGATTATCGGGCCGATGCTATACTCGCAGCTATTCTTGGACATGAGATATCACACACAACCGCCGCACACGCTCAGCAGCGTATACTGCACGCTATGGCTCTCATCGCTGCAGGCCAGTTGCTTTGGTTTTCCCTCGATACCAATGATATCGATAACCCAGAATACGCACTAGCAGGATTCGCACTCACTGGTTACCTAGCCGATGCTCTGCCTTTCTCGAGAAAACAAGAATACGAGAGTGACAAAATGGGGGCTATTTATATGGCTCAGGCAGGATATGACCCTCGAGCATCGATCGAGCTCTGGAAACGCTTACGCGATTATCACCGCATCAATGGCGGCCAACATCCTGAATTCCTGCGCACTCACCCTCATGACGATTCTCGTATCGAGGCATTGGAGGCGTTCATGCCCGTGGCTCTTCGTTTTTACCAATCCTCTAAGTGAACCAGCCGCTGATTTGACAGTGTTTGGCACAAGGTATAGACTCATCTTATGAAACGACTGCTTACCTCAGCTTTACCCATAATCGCCATAGCTGTGGCACTTATTTTCTTCGCCAGCAACCAAAGTCTGCACTCAAAAGAAACCATGAATGATAAAAAGCCTGCTGCTGCCCCCTCTCTGCCTGAAGGTCATCAAAAGGCATCGCTTGCCGCTGGCTGCTATTGGTGTGTGGAAGCTGTATACCAGCGTCTTGATGGGGTTCACTCGGTCACATCAGGCTTCATGGGCGGGCACGTGCCTAATCCTAGTTATGAGGACGTGTGTGCAGGAACAACTGGCCATGCTGAATCCGTGCAAGTCATCTACGACCCTGAGATCATCTCTTACGAGAAGATTCTAGACTGGTTTTGGCGCCTGCATGATCCCACCACGCTCAACAGGCAGGGCGCAGATGTCGGCGAACATTACAGGTCTGCTATTTTCTACCACAATGATGAGCAAAAGCAAGTCGCCACGGCATCAAGAAATGCTGCTCAGCAGAGCTTTACTAGCCCGATTGTGACTGAAATCAACCAAGCAAAGACATTTTATCCCGCCAAACTTTCGCACCAGGATTACTACCGTATTGTAGGTGAGAAAAACCCTTACTGCAGGGCCGTCATCACCCCCAAGCTCAAAAAATTGAAGCTCGATAAAGTGACAGAGAAACCCTCAAAGTGAGCTCGTGCTAAAGTGATCGATATGCGTATCGCAACTTCATTCTCTGAGTCGTCAACTTATGACTAAGGCGAGCACCTCAGCCAAGAGCACCTTGACCATGCACAGGTTGACCATGCTCACCTTTACCTTGGTCACCTATGCCTTAATCACCTTTGCCGTCTTGTTGGGTCAGGCAGATGCCTCTGAGTTTAAGGTCGCCAGCGTCAATATCGACAAAATACTGCTTCACTGTGAAGCCGCGGATAAAGAACTGTTTTACCTCAAATCAAGACGTGATCGATATCTGAAAGACAGGAATAGCAGCCAAAAAAAAATCAATGCTTTAGCCATCGAGTTGAAAGCCCTGCAAGCTAAAGTCAAAAATAAGGCAATGCCTCGTGCTGAACGAAACATACTCCTCAAACAACGAGAAAATCTTATCGCTAAGTATCAATCTCTCACTAACGAAGTCCAGCAAAGCGACGATGAGCAGACATATAGCACAAAGCAGAATATCACCGCAGCAACACTGCGCATACTCAAGCAATGCCACCTAGAGATTAATGATTATGCCAAAACCCATGGATACCAATGGGTGCTCGAAAAATCAGGCAGAACAAGCAGCCAAACATCGCCGCTTATCTATGCTCGGAATGCAGTCGATATCACCGATGACATCCTAGCCCTTCTCAACAAGAACCCAACCCCACAGTGAAACCTGTGACTGGCGGCAATCAAGCCCCCTGCAACCACCCTTGGCTGCTCTGATCGCCAAGCTGCACATCACTCCACTGTATGCTCTCACCCTCAAAAACAAATTTCCCAAGAAACTTTTCTCCCTTGAGCATGTGGGGCAGCCAATAGGGATCATCCTCCCACATCCTCTCCCACGGAATTTCGTCAAGGGCGGTCCAGGCGGGAATAGCCTCATCCGTAGATGTCGGCACGCCATCAAACTCGTGCGCCATAAAAACATGGCAGTGGATATCCTCCATATCGGACATCGCAAACCACAACTCCCCCATTTTGATCGGCTCTTTAGGAGTAATGTGAAGCTCCTCTTGGCACTCTCTGATAACACACTCGGTTGGCGTCTCGCCTGGATCAATTTTACCACCAGGGCCATTAATTTTCCCCTTACCTATGCCGCGCAGCTTCTCGATCAGAAGTATTTGACCATCTTGGACAACAAACATGAGTGTTGCTAGCATCTCACCTTGCCAATTGTGCCAATCCACGTTGCAATCCTTCATGCGCACCTTCTTAGACGTGACGACTCTATTATCCAACACAAATTGATGTCACATCACCATAACCACCCACAATAACCACTCACAACAGGGATCTTGAAGAACATTGCCATCATCGGAGGAGGCCCCGCAGGTCTCCACGCAGCTGAGGTTGCCGCCAAGCTAGGAGCTCGTGTGGCGCTCTATGATGCTATGCCATCTGTAGGGCGTAAGTTCCTCGTGGCAGGCAAGAGCGGCCTTAACC
>CBFHKM010000108.1:0-6331 GCA_965656385.1 Oceaniferula sp. | reverse complement strand
AACGCCATGTATTCTCAAGCATCACAACTCAATGTGCAGTCAACACCACCGCCAGCGGTTACCATCCCAATGGATCGCGTGAACCCCAAAGATGTCATTGTCGACTCCCAGCGAGGTGCTGGCGAACCCGCCTCCGCACAAGCAACAGGAGGAAGCACAGGACAGGCTCTACCGCCCAGCCCCACATTAAAGACACCCAAACCTCTCGCTGAATCAAAACCCTTGGCCGCACCCAAACCTCTTGCTACACCTCAACCCCCCAGCCAAAGCAAGACCGCAGCTCAACAGGAAAGTCCAAACTCACCGACACAGCCCGTTGTGATGCCTGCTGCATCGAAGGCCCCAGCTTCAAAAGCACCCAGCGCAGCGCCAACACTTCAAACACCGGCAGCGTCTGTTACACCAGCAAACACACCCCCCACAAGTCCAGCTTTGCTCACGCCTGCGTCAAACGCTCCCGATGCCACCGAAGCCCCAGCGGCCAAACTTCAGACATCCCAAGCATCTCCCGCTCCAGAGCTGGAAACAGACGCCGCCCCTCCAGTACCACCAACAAAAGCAACACCCACAGGAGCCCCTACCATAAAGATAACAGACGAACCGCAGTCTGCTGAAGCACCTCAGTCGACCAGTCCTCTGCCATCGCCCATTACTCCTCCCGCAGCGACAATCTCAAAAGCAACACCCCCCGATAAGAATGCTAGCCCCTCACCAATGCTCACTGCCAAACCTTCTAATGTCGACGGAAGCGGAGAGGTTCAGCCCATGAAGCTCAAAGCACCAGGCCTCAGTGGCACCGATGCCCCACTGCTCAGGGCGGTCAGCACATCGACACTTGTTGACGGCAAAATAGTGATTAAGAAGCCGACAGATAACACCGTAGCCCCTGAGTAGAAGTTGTAGTAATAGGTTATATGTAGTTTTTAATGTTTAATAATTTTATACTTCCAATATCATAATTCAAACTTGCTGGCTAAGATTCCTTTATTGACGTCAAAAAGATCGCACAATCACACCTTGACTTTCTGGAGTTGCCTGTTGATTCTATAAACATGGAATTACAAGATGCTTCGAATGCTCTGACCGCTCTATCGCAAACATCGCGCCTCGAACTATTTCGCCTGCTAGTTACATCAGGTGACGAAGGCATGCCCGCAGGCGAGATTTCAACTGCACTTGGCATCCCAAAACCAACACTCTCGTTTCACCTGAAAGAACTCAGTACGGCAGGTTTGATAGCGCCCGAGCGTCACGGACGATCCATCACCTATAAAATAAATGTTGATGGCATCAGAAGCCTAATGGAGTTCCTCACTGAGGACTGCTGTCAGGGTCGGCCTGAGCTCTGCAACATTTCCAGCACCTCTAGCAATAGCTTACCCACGAACTTACTATGAACATTGCCATCAATGGATTTGGCCGAATTGGCCGACTTGGTTTCCGCGCTGGCTGGCGCACACCGGAATACAAAATCACAGCTATCAACGAACTCCACGGGACAGCTGAGACCGGCGCCCACTTGCTTGAGTTTGATACCGTACATGGCAGGTGGGATCGTCAAATCTCACATGACCAATCTAGCATTAGCGTAGAAAACGAGAAAATCGCATTTAGCAATGCCCCGACGCCGGCAGAGATGAACCTCGAAGGAGTTGATATCGTCATCGATTCTACAGGAGCTTACCGAAGCCCCGAATTACTACAGCCCTATTTTGATGCTGGGGTGAAGAAAGTCATCGTCGCAGCACCCGTCAAAGAAGGGGCCCTCAACATCGTGATGGGATGCAACGACCACCTCTACGAACCGGATAAGCATCATCTACTGACCGCAGCATCATGCACCACCAATTGCATCGCACCAGTGGTCAAAGTCATCCATGAGAACTTAGGTATTAAACACGGTATGATCACAACCATGCACGATGTCACCAATACTCAGGTAGTGGTCGACGCCCCACACAAAGATCTGAGGCGTGCTCGCTCATGCCTAAACTCTCTCATCCCCACATCTACT
Organism: Oceaniferula sp.; assembly: GCA_965656385.1. Classification (GTDB taxonomy): domain Bacteria; phylum Verrucomicrobiota; class Verrucomicrobiia; order Verrucomicrobiales; family Akkermansiaceae; genus Oceaniferula. The sequence continues at coordinate 4,317 of CBFHKM010000108.1, read as the reverse complement.
GGGTCAGCAACCGCCATCACGATGATCTACCCTGAGCTGAAAGGCAAATTAGATGGAGTCGCCGTTCGGCTGCCTCTACTCAACGCCTCCCTGACTGACTGTGTCTTCGAGCTCCCTAATCCTACCACTGTGGCAGAGGTCAATGCTCTCTTAAAAGCCGCTTCTGAAGGGCCACTTAAAGGTATTCTCGGCTATGAAGAGCGACCGCTAGTCTCAACAGACTACACCAACGACACACGCTCTGGTATCGTTGATGCCCCCTCGACCATGGTAACAAATGGCACCCAACTCAAGCTGCTCGTCTGGTATGATAACGAAGTAGGCTATGCTACCCGCATGATGGAACTCGCAGCTAAGGTAGCCACAACTCTGTAACGGTAAGCCCGGTGCTAGACTGATTGCATGAACACCAAAAGCTATGCCATCGTTACAGCTTCCTATTGGGGGTTTACCCTTACGGATGGAGCTTTGCGGATGCTGGTATTGCTTTACTTTCACAAGCTTGGCTACTCGCCGCTGAATCTAGCCTTCCTCTTCCTGCTCTATGAGTTTTGCGGAGTTCTCACCAATCTCTTAGGTGGCTGGATCGGCTCACGGGTTGGCTTGAAAGCAACTCTCTACGCAGGGCTGTCAGTTCAAGTCTTCGCTCTAATGATGCTCTCCTGGCTCAATCCAAACTGGGCCATGAGCTTGTCCGTTTGCTATGTAATGGTGTCTCAGGCACTCTCAGGAATCGCCAAGGACCTCACCAAGATGAGCTCTAAAAGTGCCGTGAAGCTACTTGTAAATGAAGGTGATGGCGCATTATTCAAATGGGTTGCCATCCTCACAGGCTCCAAAAATGCCCTCAAAGGAATTGGCTTTCTACTCGGCGGGGTATTGCTCACATGGCTTGGATTCAGCTACTCGCTCTGGTTGATGGCGGCTTGCCTGGCTGTGGTATTGCTTGCCGCCTTGCTGGTCCTCGATCAGGACATGGGAAAAAGCAAAAAGAAGGTCAAGTTCACCCAACTCTTTTCCAAGTCACAGGAAATCAATCGGCTTTCAACAGCTCGCTTCTTTTTATTTGCATCACGTGATGTGTGGTTTGTGGTGGCCCTTCCCGTATTCCTTAAGTCTCAACTTAGCTGGAGTTTCAACCAAGTCGGGACCTTTATGGCAGCCTGGGTAGTCGGTTATGGCATCGTCCAAGCCATCGCCCCTCGTTTGATTCAGCACAAAAAAATGGGACAAAGTGCCGCTCGCTGGGTAGGCATACTCGCAATCGTGACTGCGGCTCTCAGTTTATCGATGACGCTCAATTTCCACCCGCTTATTTCCATCTTTTTAGGACTTGGCATTTTCGGCATTATTTTCGCCATAAACTCAGCCATTCATTCCTACCTCATTCTTGCATATACCTCAGGTGATCAAGTGGCACTCAACGTCGGTTTTTATTACATGGCAAATGCCTGGGGGCGACTTATTGGCACTCTCCTCTCAGGTCTCGTATTCATCTACGGCGGCTTGGCAGCCTGCCTATGGACGAGCGCTATCATGCTAATCGCCGCTTTTGTGGTTACCCTACCGCTAAAATTCAGGAGCTGAACTAAACGTGAGCTCCTGCCCTGTGATTGGGTGAGCAAAGCTAAGCTCACATGCGTGAAGCTTTAACTGCCCTGGGCCAGTGCCACGGCCATAAAACGGATCTCCAACAATAGGAATTCCAAGACCTTTTTCATGAGAAGCATGAAGACGAAGCTGGTGCGTTCGCCCGGTAATAGGGGTGAATTCAATACGTGTTGTTTGCCCCTCGACAGCTAGTTTTCGCCAGTGGGTAATGCCCATTTTCCCATGTACTTCATCATAGATTTGAATGGGGCGGTTGTCTACGTCGAGGCGAAATGGCAATTCAATAACCCCATCCTCCTGCTCCAACACACCATCCAGAAGCGCTAGGTATTTTTTTCGGGTTTGTCGCTCATGAAATTGCCTCGATAAGTTGCGATGTGCATCAGCACTCAATGCCACCACCATTAAGCCAGAGGTGTCCATGTCCAGTCGGTGCACGGCAGGCTGCTTGATACAGCCCGGAAACAATCGCCTGACACGATCGGCAACACTGTCTATCTTGTCAGGGCCACGCCCCGGTACTGCCAACATACCACTGAGCTTGTTAACCACCACAAAGTCGGGATCAGTATGCAGAATATCTAAGAGTTGTTCAGAATCCATCGCTTGAAAGAATCAGTGACCGAGCTAGCGCCATGTGTCAAGGCCCACACATAGCACACATAGCACACATAGCACACATAGCACACATAGCACACATAGCGCGCATGGCGCACATGGCACAAATCGTGATTGCCCGCCAGCGCATTCACAAGGCATGCTACAGCTATGAACGAAGCCATGCTGCAAGATGCTTACCGCAGATTTGATGCCGCCAACGCAGAGGATCCCAATACCGTAGAGGTCGATGGCCAAGCGCAACCAAAAGAGCTTGTCTTTGCACGGCGTCTCAGTGCTGCGGTTTCGGCCCTGAATCCAGATGCCTCAACCGCACTGAAGCTAGCTGCCCGTTGCCAACATATTAGGCGCTGGAAAATGCCGCGCTCAACTCAGCCAATGGGGCGAACCGGCTACCTAAAATGGCGCACGTTATTGAAAAAATTCCACGCGGAGCAATCAGCAGAAATACTTGCAGCCGCTGGATACAATAGTGATCTTATCGAGCGAGTTCAGGAGCTCAACTTGAAGAAAAACCTGAAAACAGATAAAGACTGCCAAACCCTGGAAGACGGGCTCTGCCTGGTATTTCTGGAATATCAGTTTGATGCTCTCATTGCAGATACTGAACAAGAAAAACTACTCGGTATCGTCCGTAAAACATGGGCAAAAATGAGCTCTCACGGCCAACAAGCTACCAGCAATATTGCGTTCTCTGAGAAGGGAACACGTATTCTGCAACAGGCCTTGTCTCAGTAAACCCAGCTACGAGATCAGCTATGACTCTAAAGACTCGACTTTTACCCACAATTACACTACCCAATTTCCGTGAGTAATACCGAACCATCACTCAAGAAGAGCCCTGATTTAGAAGTGAAAGATGCACAGCTCATCTTTAATTCTGTCTGGGAAACACTCGAAGCCGAACGCGGACGAGAAAAAATGCGCTTTCCTAAGGAGCTAATCCTTCTCGGCGGTGCGCCTGGCTCTGGTAAGGGCACCAATACCGCATATATCTGCAAGGTTCGTGATATTTCAGCAGAACCCATTGTTGTCAGCGCTCTACTCGACACCCCAGAAATGCAGGCACTCAAGGCAGAGGGGCATATGGTAGGAGACCGAGAGGTGGTCGATATCTTATTCCGTAAAATGCTCGATTCTGAGTATCGTGAAGGCGTTGTGCTCGATGGATTCCCGCGAACAACTGTGCAGGTGGAATGCATCAAAAGACTCTATGACAAGATGGTTACCCTGAGAAGAGAGTTTGAAAGCACCCCACTCAAGGTGCATTTCAAGCAGCCCATTTATCACATCATGGTTCTTTTCGTCGATGAGGCGGAGAGTATTGCACGCCAACTCAAGCGTGGCCGTGAAATCATCGCACACAACGAGGAAGTAAAGCGCACTGGCAGTGGTATTATTTTAGAAGAGCGCCCCACAGATACCAGTGAGGATCTGGCGCGCAACCGCTACCGCACCTTCAAGGAGCAGACCTATGATGCCCTGCTCTCGCTCAAGCAAATATTCCACTATCACTTTATCAATGCCCAGCTTCCGCTGGATGCAGTGCAGGGTAATATCCTACACGAATTGGAGTATCAAAGCTCTCTTGAGCTCGACCCCCGCACCTACGACGTCTTGCGCGTGCTACCCGAGGCTGCCGACATCACCAACCATGCCCGCCGTGATTTGGTGTACCGTCTCGACCGATACAACCTGGAGCACCCAGAGCTGTTCCATGATGTCGTTGAGATGATCGATACAAAAATCATGTCGATTATCAAGCCTCATGCCATTTCTGGCAGGGCTCATGTCAACACGGAGGACTCATTACTTTCGAAACCCAAGGCTCTTGCCATGCTGATCGATGTATTTTCAGAGCGTGGATTCTTTGCCTCTGTCGATATTCATTTGATGGAAATACCCAACCGGGTTGATCTCAACACAGGTAAGATCGAATGCCGCGAGAAGAAAGTGTTCCGAATTACCGTGCACTTCAAAGGGTCAGAAATCCGAAGAGGTTAAAATTGGAGCTCTACCACCAGTTCACAAAAATAGCGCTGAGAAGCCACCACCTTCATTTCGGTGTCGCCAGTTGAAGAAAATTAG
>CBFHKM010000107.1:5229-6355 GCA_965656385.1 Oceaniferula sp. | reverse complement strand
GTTAGGTTGATTTACTCAGTTACTTGCTTTCAGCAAATTATTTATCGCCTCTCGATACGAGAGCAGCTCGTCACTTGATCGGAGTTTCAAAGCTTTATCGAGATGCCTGATGGCGGTGGCGTAGCGTCGAGTACTGACACACACTTTAGCTAGCTCTAGATGCGCATTGTATTCGTGTCCTTTTACTCTAGATGCCTGCTCAAGCATCATGGTTGACTCTTGATACCTTTGCATTTTCGCACGATAGCGAGCCAATAAAATCAGTGCCTGCGCATTGAGAGGGTTTTGCTTAATGATGCCTTCAAGAACATTGGCGCCACGCTCTTCCTGGTCTCCTGATTCTATATCTACGAAAGCCGTCAGGTAATTTATTTTCTGAGTGAGCAGAACATCATTAGACTTAGGGTATGATTGCTTGGCCAACTTCATGTAATCACGCGCAAGCTTCCAATCTCGTGTTGATGTAACAAACTCAAGTAAATTAACAACGGCTGCATACTCGGGCTTATCATCCATGCCCAGTGCTGTCATCATGACGGGACGAGCCAGTGCCGCACTACCAGCACGCAAATGAAGATTAGCCAACAAAAGGTGGTTATCTGCGTCCAATTTCCCCAAACGACGAATAAGTTCTAAATTAGTAATCGCATCATCAGAACGATTGATGGCCAAGTAAGCAGAGGCTTGTAAAAGGTAATATGACGGCTCGTCTGGCCTCGCCTTGATGACCTCATCAAGTAATGACAAGGCCTCCTCAGAGCGCTTCAGTTGGTCGAGACATTGTGCCGTACCAGCCTTCCAGTCGATGGTTTCAGGCTGAGTTAACTGAGCCAATTGAAATGCTTGCAGTGCAGAGGCATATTGTCCCATTTGCATCCTGCCATAGGCCAGCTGACCAAATGTGGCACCATCATGGTCGCCCAGTCGAATGGACTCTTCAAATGAAGGAAGCGCTTTCTCCCAGTCACCCTGACGCACATAAACAAATCCAAGATTACGGTGCGCACGACGGAAATTGGGAAATTTATCTAACGCTTGTAAATAAAATTGCTCGGCAGAATCAAGCTGACCTAGCTCAAAACAAATATTTCCAATATTGAAAGCGATTGCAGCAGAGGATTTAGCT
>CBFHKM010000107.1:0-5130 GCA_965656385.1 Oceaniferula sp. | reverse complement strand
AGCTCATTGACCTTAAGAATCTCTAATGCCTTCTCCCTCTCCCCCTTTGCCATGATAGGTTGTATCTCCACTAACAACTCTCGCTCCTCACCAGTGACCGAGGGCTCAATGCGAGCATTAATACGATAGGAACCATTAAACGAACTGAGAAACTCCTTTTCTTTCCAGTAGTCTTTACTCAGGGCAAGTGGCTCTGCTGCACTTGAGTTTAGACATGTCAGCAAACAACAGCTAATAACAAAATACTTCATTTCTTAATGGTAATAGGCCAGGTCATTATAGCCTTCACAGCTTTACCTTGACGGGTTGGAGGAGTAAATCTTGACCCATTTGCAATACGTTTTGCTAGAGGCACTAGATCATCATGGGTAGAGGAAACAACAGAGATGAACTGACTACGTCCACTTGCAAGTATAGAAACACGGACGACCACATTACCACTGTTAGCGTCTTTGATGCTACGCGGAAAAATAACTGATGGATTTCGAAGCAGCTTAGGTTGTTGGTCGAGTTCGCCCAGAGAGAATTCAGACTTGGCCAGAGGCGGTGTCAGCGCTACCCGTGGCTGCGGCTTTGTTTGCATCACGGCCTCAGATACTTGAGGACGAACGATCTTTATCTTATCAGGTAAAGGAGCAGGAGGCTGGTCGGAAAAAAAAGTATCGATGTTGAGCCGAGGATCAACATGCTTAATATTTACCAACATAACTGGCTGAGTCATATCCACAGACGGACGTAAATCAGTAAGCGCAGGTGGCGGTGGTGGCGGTGGTGGCGGAATATTCTCAGCCGGTAACGGCTCTTCTTGAGGCGCAGGCGGCTCCGGCATAGAGACCGTTTCTATTTCTCGGATTACAAATTCTTGTTCTACAGAAGGTAACACCATTAACCTGGTAGCCACCAAAACAGCAAGCAATACAGCTGTGACAGTAATACCTAAAATGATGGGTTTAAAAGTCATGGGTCTGGGTTATCGGTATGATAATGGTCTATTTAGTGGTGGCTAAACTGACTGATTTTGCGCCGGCAAGCTTAGCTGCATCAATAACTTTGACGATCGTACCGTGATTGGCCGATGCATCACCTTGTATGATCACTGGAGTAGCCGCATCACTTTCTAACATGGCAGCTACCACACTTCTAACCCCGTCAATACCGACACTGCGTCCACCTTGATAAACTTGCCCACTCGCTGTGACAGCTAAAAGAATAGCTTGTTTCTCTAAATTTTCAGCCGATGCAGCTCGTGGCTTATTCACGTCAACACCTGTTTCCTCAATGAAAACGGTAGTAACAATGAAGAAAATAAGTAGAATAAATACGACATCAATCAGTGGAGAAATATTGATCTCGGAGCTGGTATCATCGTTGCCTGTGAAATTTCTAAAACGGCGCATTGGTCAAGCTGTTGAATGTGAAAAATCAGTATTTGAAAATGTCTCCCTGGCTGTTTCTGTAACCATAACGTGGTGCAGCTTTTGCTGCAATATCGCATGGGTCGTTTTGGTTTGGCTGCGCAGTATGGCGAGAAGAAACGCGGCTGGTATAGCAAGTAAAAGCCCTGCCTGCGTGGTAATCAAAGCCTCAGAAATACCCATAGAAATTTTATCAATAGGCGTGGCAGCATTGCTGGTAGCGAGGCCTGAAAAAGTAACCAACATGCCAGATACAGTGCCCAACAAACCAGTCAGCGGGGCAGCGCCAGCTAGCACACCAATAAAAGGAATACGACGCTCTACCCAGGCCAAGCGATCAAGCTCAAAAACCGCAAATTGACTCGCCGTCTGTCTCTTGCCTTGGGCAACAAAATGGTGCTGCCCAAGCTCAGATTTCACCTTCCATAAACCCAACCAAGTCGAAGCCAAAATGGTGTAAAGGCCGACACCCAGTAAGACGAGTGCCCATAGAATGGGGCCTCCTTGACTAAGAACTTGCTGGAATTCGCTAAACACGTGGGGTGCTAAACTTAAGTTTGATGATTCTTGTTGCGGAGGCCATTGACGAAGGTCAGCCCAAGCTTTTCCGTATTTTGGTAGATACCTTGACAGCGTCGGGAGAGCATCGCGTGAATAATCAGTGCAGGTATCGCAACGATCAGACCAAATAAGGTTGTCACCAAAGCCTCCGATATACCTCCAGCCAAGGGCTTGGCATCCCCCGTTCCAGAAATCGTAATCACGTTAAACGTACGAATCATACCAGAAACCGTTCCAAGCAAACCCAACAAGGGTGCCGTAGCTGCTGTAATTGCTATGAAGGGCAGCCAACTCTGGAGTTTGTTTTGAACACCAATCAACTGCTCGTACAGGACTTCTTCCACTACATCTGGCCCCGCTTTGACATACGTGAGGCAACGTTGCATGACACTCGATACTGGATGCGATGTTCGCCCTGCAATACTTTTCGCTTGCTGCTCATCACCCTCACGCACGGCAGCAAGGATACTTGCGACCCATTCTGATTGAGGTGTGAAAATTCGAATAATCTGAATGAGTTTAATAACGCCGCAAAGAGTGGAGAAAAGAGCAATTCCTAGAATTGGCCATATCCAAAAACCTCCCTTGCGAAAAATATCAAGCTTATCGCTTTCGAGCGTAGCCAGCGCGATGGCTTTGCCACCAGTGACATCGATTCCAAGCTCGGCAGAGCCACCAGCTACAAGTGTTTTGATAGCACCTCGAGATCCAGGCAATACTTTGGGGTTAGTTTGGCCTTTTTCTCTGACCACCGTACCTGCCAGTTGATCATCAGCAGCAGTGAACCAAGCAAGCGGACCAGCCACAGCAAAATGACCATATTTGAGCTCACCATCTGGAGCAACAGCATCACCATCGATAATGTATCCACCCATTAGTTGCTCAAGCCGATCAATACCCGCTTCTAATACTCCCAGACGATTCTGAAGCATCACGGCCGGTAGTTCGCCTTGTGCTCGTATTCCGCTCAAAGAATCACTGTAATTATCGATCTCACTGGGTAAGAGAAAGATCTCAAGCTTTAGCCCATAGTCTCTGAGCTGCCCAAGAATAAAATCGTGGTCTTGTTGATAGACGTAATTTTTTTTCTCCAGTTCCTTCAGTAACTCGTCGCGACTTGATTTGGCCATACGTGCAATTCTGACCTTGCGCCGCTTGTCCATAAGCTCGGCGTTGGTCGAATGGAAGCTTTGTCCAAGTGCTGGCTTTTCGGAAGCGATGCCCACTCGTTGCTTCGCCAGGCGGCTCAGTGCATCTTCCAAATCATCTTGGATAGATCTCAGATCTTGGGCTGGCAACAACATCAAGGAACTCAATAATACCAGCGATATGGCTAATACATACCTCGTCACTTTATTGTCCCCCCTTCTTATTCACCTGTTGCAACTGAACTGGCAGCTCAACAATCTGTGGCTGCTTTGATTTACGGTAGACGGCAATTGTCTTGCGTACTTGGTCGGCGATAGCCTCATTCTTCGACCATACCCAAGCTCCCTGCGGCGAGGGCTGCCCTATACCTGCTAGTGGCCCTTGATCTGCAGCATAATATGCACAACAGAGACCAAGATAGAGCACCTTGACGTTCATTTTCTTACCATCAGCAAATGAGCGCGTTTCCTCAGCCAAGGTAATGGCCCGGTTGAAATTCCCAGCTGCGTTCAAGATGGCAATAATCGATTTGAGCACATCACGAGGTACGTCGAGAGCCTGCTTCATATTAATGAAATTAATATCCGTCCTTAACTCATCTTTGAGTGGCAACGGAAAACGCTCAGCCAAAGTCTGCATTCGAGGTAAAAGTCGGGCCATAGAAGACCTCAAAATACGGTTGGCTTCACGGTAATGGGCCAAATCCTTTTCTAACTTTTCCTTGTTGCTATCGATAAGTTCAGCTGCGCCACCTACCGCTTCTAATTCTTCACTCAACAACGCCAATTCGGTTTTGTAAATTTCTAAGAGATCATGCATTCGCTGCCTCTCTGCTAGCCAGGTTGTTTTCTCCTCACTTATAATGCGTTCTGTTTGTACCCATTGCAGAATGAGCTCCCTTGACCGCACTGGATCAAGAGGAGATGTGGAAATATTTTGGGCATGCACACTGCTAAGCGCAGATACGATGATGCATATTATTCTAATAGGTATTTTCATGAGATTGAATACGCTAGCCAGTTACCCAATATTAGGTCGCTGAAGAAGAAATTGTAAAATTTAACTGTCAGTTCGACACACACAGCGAGCACGTCTTCTTATTGCTGTAGCTTAGTCAAATGCAAGGAGAATCTGGCTTTGCGAGTGTTTACTGTCGACTAAGCTTACCCCTCAAGCTCATCTAATCAGCCCTTTCCTTTTTGCTTCAATACTCCTGCAACGCTTCGCTGCAGGAGTATGAATAAACAATCCAATGAATAAACAAATTGCGTGTGCAAAAGCACAGCTTCATTGAGAAATTAGAAGCGGCATGTTAATGCTAAGCGCGCATGGATAGGTGCACCGACTGAAACTTGGTGAGATCCATGAGCGATAGTCAGCAGTTTTAAAACTCCATTTCAAAGCCTCCGTAGATGTGGCGACCACGACCATTACGCGGACCTTCGGGAATCCGGGAGACAATATTTTCCTCATCAAAGACATTATAAATGCCACCGATGAGTTTCCAGTTATCGTTGATCTGATACCAACCAGACAGGTCAATTTGTAGAGCCTCATCAATCTTACCCTCACGAGCCGATGTTACTGGCTTATCGTAATTTCCAGCTGTTCCATACATCGAACTAGTCCAAGTAGCGTCGAGATTAGCTCCCCACTTAGTCATATCAATACCTATGCCTGCTGCGAGCTTCCACTCTGGAATATAGGGAAGGTCATTACCTGCTTCATCTCCTCCTTGGAAATCAGTGAAAATATTATTACTATCAGTAGCTAAGTTGTTTTTCAATGTTGCCTGAGTCCAAGTAGCACTCAGATACATGGGAAGGCGGAAGGCTTTGCCATCCTCAGATGCCGGATCCCAGCTTAGCATGGCCTCAATACCATAAACCTCAGCCGCGCCTCCGTTAGAAGGATCGCCAGTGGCTGTTCCTGTAGCTGGAGCAAGTAAGTTATCAAAATCAGTAAAGAAACCTACTAATTCAAAACTACGGTAAGCTTGCTCATC
>CBFHKM010000106.1:0-6432 GCA_965656385.1 Oceaniferula sp. | reverse complement strand
CAGCGTATGCATCCATATCCAGGGTGCCGTTTTCATGGATAGGTATTACTAAAAGTGTAGCTCCAGTGCGCTGGCAAAGCATTTGCCATGGCACAATGTTGGCGTGGTGCTCTAAGCTAGAAATGATGATTTTGTCGCCGGCTGATATTTTGCCCGATAGGGCAAGTGTGTTGGACACCAGATTGATTGAGTCTGTTGTGCCTGAAGTGAAGATAAGCTCGTGAGCGTGCTTACAGTTGAGGTGCTTGGCTATTGTCTCTCTTGCTGCCTCATGGGCTGCAGTAGCTTCTCTGGCGAGTTTGTGAGCAGCTCTGTGAATATTTGCATTTATGTGCGAATAATAATGCGTACTAGCTTCCATCACTTGTGTTGGACTTTGAGAAGTCGCAGCATTGTCTAAATAGATCAACGGCTTGCCATTGATTGTTTGGTCAAGAATGGGGAAATCTTTGCGAATGGAGTGCGGGTCGATGCCTGACATGATAATAGATAAAGTTACTCGAATAGGTTGATATTGAGCTTTTTGAAGGTTTCCGGAGTCAGGAGAAAGTAACTGGTTTCGTCCTCTTGTTCCGGGCCGATCGGAAAGCTGTCTATTTTCCCAAAATTTATATAGCCGCCTGGAGTTTGTGTCACTCTTAGAGTCTTTGTCATGGGTGATAGGTCGTTTCCTTCATCGTCAACACGACGCATGATTATCTTAATCGTGATATCTGGGTTTGCAAGTGACTGCATCGCTTGCAGGTGTAAGGGACCCAGCCATCGCTGGGTTCTCAGGGAATCAAGACAGCTGAGGAACTTGTCTGCTCTATTTAGGTTTAATTGAGCTGAGGCAGGTTTGCCGTTTTGTGTGGCTGTCCAAGTTCCAGTGAAATGGTCATAATTAAGCTCAGAATTTAACTGGTCTTTTCTTTGAATGATAATTTTAGTTATATCAATTTTAGGGATGTGCCAAACGTGGGAGGTTTTCCATTGCCATGTATGTTGTGCTATCTTGGCGAATGTGTCTGCGCCAATTTGCCAAATATTTGGTTTGCCTACAATGTGAGCATACAAATTCTTTCTCTCTGCATCGCGCCCAAAGGCCACTCTCATACTTTCGTTTTTAAAGCTAATGAAGGCAATTTGAAGAAACGGCTGATCAAGCCCGTATGGAGAAAGGTCAGTAGCTGCATCTGTTACAAATTTTTGTATATTATCCCTTGTGAAAGCTGTCATTAAATTGACAACAGCATCTTGATTTGCCTTTTTCCAGCCAGTACGGCTTAACACTCGCCATGTAGTTTTTGGTGTGCGCTGAAGCATGATAGGGGCTTTCGCCTCTGGGCGAATAATGACAGTTTTGAGCTGAGGACCATTTAGATGGGTCATAGTTTTGGCCCGCAGGTCATTGACTCCTGTTTCCAGCTGGCTGAGCGAAATCATGTTCGGGTTGGATGTGTCTGAAGTCAGAGGCAATGTAAATACAGCATCTGGGCGGTCGCTCACCGTGGCCATCACGGTGCTGTCATTATCTTCTGCGGGAGGGTAAATACGTAGAACGATTTCCTCCTCCTTACCTGCAAAGTGTATTGCAAGTTCACTTGTTTGGGCGGTAGTGTCTTCTCCTGATGCTAACGTTATGTTTTCTCTGTCGTCGACCTCAAGTGCCGTTAGTTGGCCGAGATTAGCAAAAAGTGCGTTTAGGCTGGTGGCGTCGGCTCTTAGCTCGAGAGGCTTACTGATTGTCCATGCTGATTTCAAGTTTTTGCGAGAAAGAACAACTTCTCCTTGATCGTTCTGAATACGCACATTGTCCAGATATTTGGGGCTAAAATAGAAGGGGTGATGATCTCTGAAGCGCTCGAACTGATTTTCAAATAATCGCTGGATAGCATCTGCAGAATCTTGGCTACAGACGTAAATATTATTGTCCTGTGCGGCATCTGGAATTTGTATGAAGATGGAGGGTATTAATTTGTTGTCTTCTAATTTATTGTCTTCTCGAATGCTGGGTATGTGCCATGCAGTTTGCCTGCCGATGAGATACTGGCAGACATTTTTGCCATTCCCATTTTTCATCACAACTTTGATGTGACCATCTTCAAGTCCACACTCATCTAATACTACATCATCACGAGCAATGATGTCTTCTACCCGCAGTAAAGCGGTGAAATGTAACAAAGCTTTCATGTAGAGAGGGTCGGCCCTATCTTTCCATGGTTTAGTAGCCACCCATCGATTGCCGTCTATACGAAAATTGGCCTGATCGCCGTCGCTGTTAGTGAGTGTAATTTCCCTGACGTCGTCGAGATCTTTTATGTTGAAAAGTTTTTCGCCGGGCTGAGCTGAAAGTTTACCGAAGAGTAAATGACGATAGTCTTCACCAGTAAACACGACAACTAATGCACAAAATAGTATCGTGGTTACAGCTAACAATATGGTAAATGAGACACGCACAACAGCGATTTGGTCGTCAGAGGCTAATCGATCATGATGGGGATGTTAAGCCCGGCGGGTATTCCACACAATAAGTGCTAACAATATAGCAGCGGCAGGCATGAAAATGAGAACTAACTTAGTAATGAAGGCATTGTGGGCTGGCAAAATAGTCATTTTATGCCGGTAAAGTTTCTTGGGCCCAATGCCGATAAGTTGCTCACGGCCAATGAGCCAATTGATACTAGATTGGATGAAATCTGCTTGTTCCGGACGGGTTTTGCGGTCGGCTAGGAAGTCTGTGTTTCCTATGACGACCATTTTGGATACCAAATTTGCAGTATCATCTGATGTAGCTTGTCCACGTATGACCGCAGCAGAAAGAAAGAGGGGTTCAGCATAATCTTCTTCCGGATTAAAGAGGGGGCTTTGTTCATTGAATCGAGTTTCACCCCACCAGCCAGATACAGCTTGGGCCAACCCAATGGGCTGGATGCGCTTGTTGAGAAGGCGGTCATCGTTTTCTCTTACCTCAAGGCTACAGCTTACTCCTTCAAATACAGTTGATTTCCCCTCTAACGAATTGTTGATTTCAGCACCACGAGAGAAGAGGCACTGAGCATTGGATAGCGTTTGGCTATTTTTCACTGTAATTATTCTATCATTGCGTGCTGTGATACCGTAGCTGCGCAGGAAAATTCGCAAATTATCGAGCTGAGCGGTGGGGTCGAGGGTGACAAACAGAGCGGATTGCTGCCTGTCCCAGTATTCTGAGAGTATTTTCATTTCACGTTCACTCAGGTCATAGGTAGGCCCGATGAGTGCAAGTGCTTCAGCGTCCTCTGGGATTGTGTCTATGTCTGCCAAGCGTATTGGACGAAGCTCAATATTTTGCTGGAGAAGAATGCGTGCTAAAACGATCCAAGCAGGCTGGCCATCTTCTGCTTGCAGGTCCATTTTATCAGCGGCCAGGTAAATTTTACGCGGTGATCCTTCGATAGAGCTGATGAGGTTTGAGGTGATTATATCCTCATCTTGCCATGCAACGATAGCCTGGTTGTCATCTTGCAAGTAAAGATCAGAGATACGTATCGCACGCACGTGATTGGATGATTTTTTTGCAGTATTAGTAACTGCTATTACATTAGTTGGCTCACCTGTGCTGGGCGTTGCTTTAGTATTGTTTGGGATACTTGCTTGAGCATCGACGTTGGCATCAGTATTATCGACAAAACCATCTATAATGATCATGTCTTCGCTGTATTGTATTCCATAGATAGCTTCTAATTCTAGAGTGCGATCTGTTTGCCGAAGTGGATCAATGAATTCAAGCTTGATGGCTGGGCCGGCGAGGCGCTGGTATTCATCGAGCAGGTGGTATACTCTCGAGTAATGAGGTGATGTGCGACGCATCACAGCAAAAGCTTGCAAAGGAGCTCCGTGGTTTTGAAGTATGTCGCTATCGAGAAACTTTTGACTGAAATCAGATAAGGTGAAGTTTCTTTTTTCGGTCAGGTCGTAGCGCTTATGGTTGGCGCAGCTGAGGTAGTTGATTGCAACCACAGTAGTTACGAAGAGAACTATTTGAATGATAACATTAACTGTTTTTCCAAAACGTCTTACTGGACGCGCGGCTGAGCTGGATGTTGCTGATGTTTCAGGCATGTAGATAGCTGGGTGGATGTTAGGATTTCCAGCGGCGAAAATCTAAGGTCAAGTGCGTGAGAAATAGAAAAAATGCGGCCATGCTCAGATAATAAACAATGGGCCTGCTATCAATAACGCCGCGGGTGAACAGGCTCAGGTGCTCTTGAATAGCTACATAATGAAAGACAGAGACGGCTTGGAATCCTTCGCCCGTGTAATAGGGAACGAATCCTAAGAAAAAAAGAATGACGATCATGGCAATTGTGATGATGCCAGCGACAATTTGACTAGAGCTCAGTGTCGATGCGAAACAACCGATAGCTAAAAGAAAACTACCGATGAGTAAGAGAATCGCATAGGTAGCAACTAGATGACCCATTTCTACTGGAGGTGGATTGCCTGTAACAGCGGTGAATATTTTCAGGTGCAAGAGGATCGGTGACCATAGCAGGGCATAAAATGCAAAGGATGCAGCGTATTTGGAGAGGACCACTTGGGCACTGGTAACTGGGGCTGTCATTAGAGTTTCAAGTGTCCCTGTTTTCTGCTCCTCCGCAAAAAGTCGCATCGTCAGGAGTGGGAAAATAAATAGGAAATAGAACCAGAAATTTGGTGAGCTGAATGCGATGAAGAGGAAGTTTTCACTTAGGGGCGCATCTTTCATTTTCTCCATGGCGGTAGTCATCGAGAGACCCTGCATGAGCGAGACAAGTCCTAGTATGACCCACCCAAATGGGGTTAGGAAAAAGTTTTTGAATTCCTTGCTGAAGAGTATGAGAAAAACACGCATGAAAGATGATAATTTGTTACACGGGAAATAAGCGAATATGGCACGTGGTGGAAGGGAATAGTCGCGCTTAATCGAGGTTTTCGGAACTAAACGCATGGGGCAAGAGCACATTAAGCGTAGTCTCGTGTTGAATACACCCTGTTTCATCAGCCAAATAGACTACCATTGAGGGGTTGAACTCATGTAGGACTTGGCGGCACGCTCCACAGGGGCTGCCAGATCCTGAGAGTGAGAGCGCTATGGAGTGGATGGACTGGTTCCCTTCGGAGACGGCTTTATACAGGGCAACTCGCTCAGCACACATGCTCATCCCGTAAGATGCATTCTCGACATTGCAACCAGTGTAAGTCTTACCGTCATCAGTTAACAAGGCTGCTCCAACTTTGTATTTTGAATAAGGAGCGTATGCCAATTCGCGAGCTGATGATGCTAGCTTTGCTAATTTCGTTGAGTTCACTATCTTTTTTCGTTTTTGGTGTGTAGAAGCTTTGCGGCATCGAGAGCAATATGCATCATCTCTTTGAAACTAGATTGGCGTTCTTCGGAACTTGTAGATTCACCTGAGCGTATATGATCTGATACAGTGCAAATTGCAGCTGCCTTGGCTCCATGTTCTGCGGCCACACCGTAGAGACCAGCAGCTTCCATTTCGACACCAAGAATGTTCATCCTCTCCATGGTGTCAAACATGGTAGAGTTTGGGCTATAAAAAAGATCGGAGGAAAATAAGTTGCCGTTTTCAACACCAATTTTTAGCTCTTGGGCCGCTGTATTGAGTGCTTTAATAATATGATAATCTGCAATCGCAGCATAGTCATGACCTTGGAATCGCTGTCGGTTGACGCCTGAATCTGTGCTGGCGCCTATGCCAATGAGTATGTCTCGTATTTTGATCGACGCTTTAATAGCACCACAGCTACCTACGCGGATAAGGTTTTTGACCCCGTATTCAGTGATGAGTTCTTTGGCATAGATGGAGATGGAGGGGATGCCCATACCGCTTCCCATCACAGATATAGGTATACCTTGGTAGCTACCAGTGAATGCCAGCATGTTGCGCACACCACTGACTTTTTTGACCCCAGTTAAGAAATGTTCAGCAATATGTTCAGCTCGGAGAGGGTCTCCGGGAAGTAGACAGGTTTCGGCGAAGTCGCCTTGTTTTGCTTCGATATGTGGAGTCATGTGATGGTGTATGTGTATCTTTGAAATGTTTAAATATCCAGTGGTTTACCGTGTTCAAATGGAGATAAATGGAACGTTTGGGCAACTGTTTGTGCGATGTCAGCGAAGGTTTCTCGAAAACCAAGGTCAGCTGAGGGCGTATCGTGTTGATAAAGAAGTATGGGCACGTGTTCGCGAGTATGATCTGATCCGTGCCAGCTAGGGTCGTTGCCGTGATCGGCGGTGAGGATGAGTAAATCGTCCTTATTCATTTTCTCAAATAATTTTGGTAGTCGGGCATCAAATTCTTCGAGCGCTTTACCGTAACCATCGGTGTCGCGCCGGTGCCCATAGACTGCGTCGAAATCGACAAAGTTCGTCATCACGATACTTCTTTCGACCGAACGGTCCAT
>CBFHKM010000105.1:0-6467 GCA_965656385.1 Oceaniferula sp. | reverse complement strand
TGGCATCCTCTACCTTGTCTCCGCCGTCTGGTCAGCGATGGCAACAGACGTGCATTCCTTTATGGTGGCACGTTTCATCGGGGGGCTCGGCGTGGGGATTTCCACGGTGGCCGCTCCCCTGTTCATCTCAGAAATCGCCCCTGCGGACAAGCGGGGACGACTTGCAGGCATGTTCCAGTTCAACATCGTATTCGGCATTCTCGTTGCCTTCGCTTCGAACGCGGCCTTGGGAAGCATCGGAGATGATGCATGGCGCTGGATGCTGGGAGTGGAAGCGATTCCGGCCCTGATCTACAGCCTACTCTGTTTCCGCCTGCCGGAGAGCCCACGCTGGTTGATCGGCCGCAAAGAGGATCGTGAAGGCGGAAAGGCCGTCCTGAAAATGATTCATCCGGACGCATCTGAATCCGAAATTGATACCAAGGCCGATGAGATTGCTGCCGTCTCACATGAGGCCGCGAGCACGGGTGGCTTCTGGACCAAGCGACTTAAAACCCCGATCATGCTCGCCTTCCTGATCGCCTTTTTCAATCAACTCTCCGGCATCAATGCGATCCTCTACTTTGCGCCCCGTATTTTCGAAATGACCGGACTGGGAGAGAAAGCCGCGCTCTTGCAATCGATCGGCATCGGGGTGACGAACTTGGCGTTCACCTTCATCGGCCTTTGGCTCATCGACAAACTCGGCCGCCGCACGCTTCTCTATATCGGCTCGTTTGGATACATCGCCTCGCTCGGACTCTGCTCATGGGCGTTCATTACGGAAAATTTTGCGATCGTTCCGGCCTGCATCTTTGCCTTCATTGCCGCCCACGCCATTGGGCAAGGAGCGGTGATCTGGGTATTCATTTCCGAGATCTTTCCGAATCGGCATCGCGCTCAAGGTCAGTCGCTGGGCAGTTTTACCCACTGGATCTTTGCGGCTCTCCTAACGCTGTTTTTCCCCTCGATGGTGAAGGCCTTCGACCCAGGCGTAGTCTTTGGCTTCTTTTGCTTCATGATGGTCCTTCAGCTCGTCTGGGTGAAGCTCATGGTGCCAGAAACCAAAGGGCGGCCGCTCGAGGAAATTGAACATGAATTGGGCCTCGCGCAAAGGCGCTAAGGCGCTAAGGTAATTAGATGACTGAGAATGAGATAGCTAAAATGGTGGTGGATAAATCGATACATATTCATAAGGCTCTGGGACCGGGGTTGTTGGAATCTGTTTATCAAAGGATTTTGGCCTACGAGTTACGGAAGGCAGGGCTGGAGGTCGAGACTGAATCTCCGGTTCCGGTGGAATGGGATGGTCATATTATAGACGAAAGCTTTAGGGCTGACATGGTCATCAACTCGATAGTGCTGCTGGAGCTGAAATCCGTCGAGCAATCGCTGGCGGTGCATCGCAAGCAAACCCTCACCTACCTTAAACTCACAGATATCAAGCTAGGTCTACTCATCAATTTCGGCGCGGAATTGCTCAAAAACGATCTGCATCGAATAGTCAACAATCTACCGGAACAGGTAACCTAACTCTACAAAAAAATCTTTGCGCCTTAGCGCCTTTGCGCGCGGCTTAACTCATATGAAAAGCCCTCAAATCATTTCCATTGGCGAGGTGCTCTGGGATCTCTTTCCAAAGGGCGAAAGCTTTGGTGGAGCACCGGCGAATTTCGCCTGCCATGCCGCCATCAACGGCGCTAAAGTCACGATGGTGAGCGCGGTAGGTAACGACGAACGCGGACAAGACGCCATTGAAATTCTCGATAAATTCGGAATCGACACAAGCTTAGTCAAGACCGTGTCCGATGCTCCGACTGGGACGGTCGGAGTGGAAATGGACGCCCATGGCAGTCACCAGTTCACCATTCACGAAGATGCCGCCTGGGATCAATTGGCGTGGACATCACAGCTCGCCGCTAAAATCACCCATGCCGATGCGGTGTATTTCGGCACACTCGCACAACGCAGTGCATCTGCTTGCTCTCAGATTCATCGAGCACTTAATGAAGCGAAGTCAGCGGGTGTTTTACGCATTCTCGATGTCAACTTACGCGCACCGTTTTTTGACTCGCAGCTGATCCGTAAATCGATTGCCCTTGCGAGTGTGCTCAAGCTCAGCGAAGAGGAGCTGGAAGCGGTCGCCCAAGCTTGTGAGATACCCTTAACTGAGGATCCAGAGACCGCGCTTCGCTCCCTGTTAAAGCGGTTTGATCTGGAAGCAGTCGTAATGACGCGTGGTGCAGAGGGTGCGCTTTTCGTCACGGCTGAAAATGCCATTGAGCAGCCGGGCATCCCCGCTAAAGTGGTCGATGCCGTCGGCGCGGGAGACTCCTTTACCGCGTCACTTCTTGTCGGGCTACTGCGTGGCGAAGAGGTGAGCTCAGCCCTCCACCGCGCCTGTGAGGTCGCATCAGCCGTATGCTCACAACCCGGTGCTATCCCTGAAGCGCCTGAAGCTCCTAAAATACCTGAAGCTATTGAACCTCATCAGCAAAACATATGAACCCTATGAAAAACCAAACGAACCTAACTGACTATATGAAAACGATTCTCGCAACTTGCTTGATGCTTACCCCCTTGTTGGCACAGGGCGAGCCGCCCTCTAACAAGGACGGCGCAGAGAAGAACATGCAGACCTTCGAGTCCTATCTTGATGTTGGCTATGACCAGAAGCACCGTCCGCAGTTTCACTTCACCTCGCGCAAGAACTGGCTGAACGATCCCAACGGTATGGTGTATTACGACGGCGAGTACCACCTCTTCTTCCAGCACAACCCCGTGGGCAACAAGTGGGGCAATATGACCTGGGCGCACGCGGTCAGTAAGGACATGGTAAGCTGGGAACAACTTCCTCACGCGATTCTACCCTATGGCAGTGGAACCATCTTCTCCGGCACCGGTGCCGTTGACCACAACAACACGCTCGGGAAGCAGAAGGGTGATGTTAAAACTCTCATAGCTAGTTATACGTTTTCACAGAAGAAACCCTTCTATCAAGCTTTGGCCTACAGTACGGATAAAGGGCGAACCTTCGAGCTCGTCAACGAGGGCAAAGCCGTTGTCCCCAATCAGGGGATTGAACGTGGCGAACGTGACCCCAAAATCTTCTGGCACGAGTCGACCAAAAAATGGGTGATGATCCTATGGGTTAAGCAAGCCGTCACAGCCAAGGATAAGAAACGTAAAAATAACAAGCGCTTCAAAAACAAACCGATTGGCACTGGCAAGGTTCGCTTCTTTACCTCGGATAATCTAACGGATTGGAAGATGGCGAGTGACTTTGACCGTGACTGGGTCTTTGAGTGCATGGACTTTGTCCATCTTCCCGTCGATGGCGATCCCAACAACAAGAAGTGGCTCTTGTTTGATGCCAGCTTCGACTACGAGATGGGGGAGTTCGACGGCACCACCTTCAGCTCCGACAAAAAAGTCGGACTCGGCGACTTCGGCAAGAACTACTATGCCGCCCAAACCTTCAACAACAGCCCGGATGGACGCACCGTGGTCATCGGCTGGATGCGGGGCAGCGACTTCAACAAAGTAGGCATGCCCTTCAACGAGCAGATGTCCTTCCCCACAACCATGGAGCTGCGCACCACCCCGGATGGCGTCAAACTCTTCCGTTGGCCGATCAAGGAGATCGAAAGCCTCTACACCAAGCGACATGAGTTCAGCAATCGTCCAGTCGATGAACTAGCAGATACACTCAGTGGGGTCGACGTTGATCTCATCGATGCGTCCATTGAGTTTGATCCGAAGAAGACCGGGAATGTTGAATGGAACCTGCGTGGACTCAAGGTGAGTTATGACGCGGACAAACAGCAATTCATTTACGACGGTTCTCGCCTGGCTGCACCTCCGGTCAATGGCAAGGTTAAGCTCCGCGTCCTCGTGGATCGAGGCTCGATTGAGCTCTTTGCCAACGACGGGGCCGCCGTGGCAACCCACTTCGCCTTACCGGATCCCAAAAACCGCAGCATCAGTCTTTCTGGCAACGGTAGCGTCTCGCTCGTCATCAACGAACTGAAGTCGAGCTGGCCACAGTAATGACCAGATGCAGGCGTCGGCACATTCTAGTAAACCATTGAACCTATGAGAAAAATCAGCATTTCCCTATCCCTTTTTCTCCTAGTCGTTCTAGGCGTGTCATCCCACGCGAGCGAAAAACTGCATCATAATGCGGAGGCCATTCGAAAAGCCAATGCGGCTGTGGCCAAAGAGGCTCCAGTCGCCCAGAGGGATTCTGAGCGTCCCACCTATCATCTGATGCCGCCTGCCCGTTGGATCAATGACCCCGTGGGATGTTTCTATGAGGATGGATGGTATCACGTCTTCTATCAGCATAACCCCTATGGAAATCGCTGGGGTCACATGCATTGGGGCCATGCACGGAGTCGGGACAATGTCCATTGGGAGCACTTGCCGATCGCGGTGTGGCCTGACTACGACAAAGGCGAAGACCATTGCTACTCCGGCAGTGCCGTCCGAGATGGAAACGGCAACCTGCAACTCTGGTACACCTCTGTCTCCAAGGTCCGCGCCAAAGACCGGGACAAAGGAAAGCTCGACTGGGTGTTCAACGGTCAGGTCATGCTCAAGCCCAAAGATAAGCACTATATCCGCTGGGGTAAATCGACCGTCGACCCCGTCAATGCCCCGACACTCCCTAACAATATCGATGGCTATCCGTGGAACAAGTACATTCGCGATCCCTCATTTTTCAAAGTGGGCGAGCGGACCTTCATGATTGTGGGGGTCACCGGCAATGGTGTGCCGATTTACGAAGCCGAGAATAAGGATCTGACCCAGTGGAAGTATCGCGGCGAGATGTACGGGCCTAACCATGACTGTGTCCAGATGATCCCTTTTGCCGGAAACAAGTGGGTCTACATTTATAACAAGAGCTACATTGCGGGGACATTTGATCCTGATACGGCGAAATTCACGCCACTTAAAGGGGCGAAGCTGCGTGAGCTCCATGAAGGAGGCAAATTCTCCTACGTCGTCAGCTACGCCATCAACGATAAGAAGGAAACCAGTCTATACACCTGGCTGAAACCAAAGGGTAAAGGATGGGCGGGCTGCGTCTCGTTGCCGACCCGGCTCTCTCTGACCGATGACGGTAAGTTGATCCAGAAACCTGTACCTGAGTTGACGAATCTGCGTGGTGAGCATGCGGCGGCTGTCGTATCGGGCGAACGTAAGGCCGCCGCCACAGGTAATGCCGTTGAAATTCAGGCGACGTTCAAAAATGTTGGAAGTGGCCAATGCGGACTGCGTATCGGCGGCAACGATGTGATTTACGAAAACAACACTCTGCGCCTATTTGGTCATACCGTTCAGAATCTCAAGCCGGAAGGTAATAGAGGAACCCTCTCACTGCAGATTTTTATCGATAAGTGTATTGCTGAGGTCTTTATCAACGGAGGCAAACGTGTGGTCGTCCGTGAGTTCAAGTCAAGTGACGCGAGCCATAGTATTGAGGCCTTCGCAGAAGGTGGCTCCACGGGAACGGTGGATGTCTGGCAGATGAAAGCGACCGGGAAAGACGCATCCAGCGCGGAAGCGGTAAAAACTAAATCGGCCCCTGCCGCAAAACCGAATTCTGCTGCGTTGGAAAAACGGTTCCGTAACTTCTCAACCTATGCAGACACGGGCTATGACCAACCGCACCGGCCGCTCTTTCACTTCACGTCATTAAGAAACTGGATCAACGATCCTAACGGTCTGCTCTATTACGATGGCGAATACCATCTGTTTTTCCAGCATAACCCCCTTGGGCAGGTCTGGGGCAATATGACCTGGGGTCACGCCGTCAGCACGGACCTTGTCCGCTGGAAGCAGCTGCCTCACGCCATCCTACCTTATGGCAATGGCTACATCTTCTCTGGCACGGGAGTGGTGGATCACAATAACTCGCTCGGTCTTCAGAAAGGGGACATCAAGACGCTGGCGTTGATGTATTCCTACGCGGTGGATACCCGTCCGCGTTTCGGGGTATTCACGCCACCCAAGAAGAATGAATATTACCAAGGCATCGCCTACAGTGCTGACCGCGGTCGCTCCTTCCAACTCCTCAACGATGGCGGACCAGTCATTCCCAACCAAGGACCGGATGTGGATCCCAACGGGACCGAGCGTGACCCAAAAATTTTCTGGCACGAAGCCAGTGGGAAATGGATCACGACCCTCTGGCTCGGTGACAAAAGCAATGGGCGGGTCCGTTTCTTCTCCTCCACCGATCTCAGGAACTGGATCTTCGAAAGCGACCTCGTCCGCCCATGGGCATGGGAGTGCTTCGACTTGTTCGAGCTTCCTGTGCTGGATAAGGATGGAATTCTGCCGGAGGGTGACAAGCTTCAGAAAAAGTGGGTGATCTTTGATGGAAACCTGGATTACGAGGTGGGCTCGTTTGACGGCAATACATTCAAAGCTGAGCAGGTGAAACGTAACCACAAGCTAGGGCAATGGAATGCCGCACAGAC
>CBFHKM010000104.1:0-6546 GCA_965656385.1 Oceaniferula sp. | reverse complement strand
CGAGATAGTCATCGCGGGCGGTGGATCCACTGGTGCGGTGACGGGTGCTGGAGGCATCGGACATGGGCAAATGAGACAGGAATCAGCAATGGGAGTCAAGGAGCAAGGGCTAAGAAGATAGCAGTTGCAGCTACGAATCCTCTGGATAGGATATTCTACATGAGCGAAGGTAATGATGATCAAAGAAATCTCGCCGACGTAAGTAGCGCCGACGTAACCAGCGCCGCCGGGATGAAGGGTCTCAATGTGAGCAGCGTGTTGCTCATTGCCGCCAATCTGATACCCTTGGTTGGAGTGTTTGTGTGGGGCTGGAGTATTTTTAATGTGGTGATACTCTACTGGGCCGAAAATGTAATCATCGGGGGGATTAATATTCTTAAGATGATCACGTGCGCGCCTGATCCATCGAAAATGAACCTCAGGGGCAAACTGGACAAGCGCATCATTGACAAGCTGGGAGAGGATAGCGAGGAAGACATACGCAAAGCCTTTGAGCTTACCCACAAGCTCGAGGCAAATAAGGGTAAGCTCGGTATGCTACACCACGCATCAAAGCTTTTCTTTATTCCCTTTTTCACGTTTCATTATGGGCTTTTTTGTCTGGTGCATGGGGTGTTTGTCGTTGCGCTTCTTGGTAAGAACGAGCTTGGTGGTGATTTGATGCCGAGCGGTGGATCATCTTTTGGGGAATTTGGCCATTTAGTGACACTCGCGCTCGAGGCGGGTGGTCTGTGGGCAATGCTGGCGCTGGTGGTTAGCCACCTTTTCTCCTATTTCAGCAATTACTTGGCCAAAGGTGAGTATCGACGGACGCTAGTACCGGTCATTATGATGGCACCCTATGGCAGAATTGTTGTGCTGCATCTGGCGGTTCTGTTGGGTGCCTTTGCTACGATGGTGCTGGGTAGCCCAGTCTTTTTGTTGGCGATTCTGATTGTGGGTAAGATCATACTCGATCTTAAATTTCACAACCGCGCCCATAAAAAGCTAGAGGTAGTGCAAGGTTCTATGCGCCAAGGTTAGCGCGAGCTATCCGGTTCGCACCTAGTCCGAGAAGAAGCGTATATCCAGAGGTTTCTTGCCCTTCTTGGGAGGGAAAATGAGCACCATCTTGCGGTTGGTCGCATGACTGAACGAACGGGTGCCTCTGAGGACTTTGCCCTTGTCGCTCCTAACAACAAACGGAGTGAATTGTCCGGCTTTAGTTAGGTTGAGTTTTTTTACTGTTGGTTTACCGGGTTTGACGAGGAAGCGCTTTTTATTAAAATCAATTACCAACGGCACACTGATGAAATTGATAAAGCGGTAGCTGCTCTCTGGGAAAACACTTTTTGAGTCATCGATGCCATAAAGCTTGAGAGGAAGTTGGCCTTCTTGCTTGGAGCCGTTGAGGCCGACGAAATAGAGCATCTTTTGTGTGTTGGCAACGAGTGATGCCTTGCCTACTAACAGGTAGGGCTTTTCTGGGTCGTCGTGCTCGATGAATAGCTCAAGTGCCTCCGCTTTGGAGAGAGGGTAAGCATCTGACCTTCTGCCATTTTTCCATATGATCTCGATGAACTTTGTGCCATTGCGGTAGTAGAGATTCTCATAGGGGATTTTAGAGAGTGCGATGGCGGTAAATGCCTTGCCTTTGTAGGGTTTGGGCTTATCGCCAGCCTCTTCTTGGGCATAGCATAAGCTACTGGATATGAGGCACAGCAGGGCGGTTAGCCGAACAGTAAATTGTAATGATGTCATGAGGGTGAACTTATACTTCGCTCTGATCGAGCCATCTGAAGCTCTGGATTTCAAAACGTCTGCCGTAGGTTTGGTTGAGCGTATTGAGGGTGGGAGCTTGGGAATCATCATCCCACGGTTCATTGTTAGCGGCATTAGTGTTAGGGTCTACATATTCAGGTAGGCGCTGCACGATTGCTTCGCAAGTGGCTTGAGCGATGATGTTGTCATTGGAGTCCCTGACCTCACCGTAAGCTCGGATCTTGAAGGTGTCGGAGCGGGCACTTAGTCTGGGAGCGAGGGGTAACAGAATGTTGGCTTGGTTGATTTCGAGAGGAATGCCGGTGGCGTTGTTGCGGTTGCCTACGTATGATTCGTCTGTAAATGGAAAAGTCATCCTTTCGCGATTACCATCCACAAGGATACTATAATTAGGCTTCGAGTCAGAGGTGGATCCTCGTATGCCATCATATGTGTCTGTATTTGGGTCATAGGTGCCGTTGATTTCAGCCTGCTCAATGGCTTCTTGAATCGCGCCCTGATCAGACCTATTATCATTGCCAATACGCCGATTGACAAAATCTGAGAGGCTCATGAAGGGTCCCCGGGCTTTGACTTGGTTGACGATTTCCACGGCAAGTCCAGTGTCGTCGGTTAAGTCGCTTGGCGTATCATGGTCATCCCAAATTTGATCATCCGTGAGCCGAGAGAATTTTTCCCATGCATTGTTGGAGCTGGTGTTGGATGTGGTGCTGGCCAGCGGAAAGGCCGTGCCTGTTCCTGATTCAGTGGTTCCCTGAGCCGATTCAAGAGCGAGAGCTTTGTTTCCTTGAAGGAAGGCTCGCCATGCTTTGACAGACGTAGAGTTTACATTGAATGCTCCTTTAATGAGGCTGTATGCTCCCATTTTTTTGTAGCCGTCTTGGTTGGCGTTTGTCGGACTAAGCTCGGTGACGATTTCAGCTGGTAATTTGCCCGCGGGCACGTGTGGTTCTAGTGCGGGGTTGGCTTCAGCATCTTTATAGCTGGTTCCTGTCTCCCCGTAAAAATCGTCTAACGTAGCTTTCAATGTACCGGTATTCCTATAGCTAGTGCCAGTTGTGCCGCCACCATAATCAAACGTCGGTGCAATACCTGAGAAATAATACTGGTCAAACAGCGCATCATTCGCCTGCCATGAGACGTCGTTAAAGTTCATGCGATTGTAATATATAGAATCCTCGGGGATGTAGGGAGGCCTCCAAGAATTACCAATCGCATGTGTTGGCTCAACAAGCCTGATGCCCATGTTCGCTCCGGAAAGCTGAACCAAGGAATGCATAGGAGCATTGGGGATGTCGATCAGGGGGAATGAGGTGTCTCCCTCAATGGAAGAATAATCTTTACCATAAAAAGCATTGTTGCCGTCGTTAAAGGCATCAAGATCGATGCCAACAATGCCCAGTAAATTGTCGATATCAACAGCTGTGACTGCGTTTACTGTTATATTAAGAGGGGTGCAGCCGCCCCGTTCCTTTCGGCTCCTAACGGTAGGGGTGACGTTAAGCTGAGAGAATACCTCTAAGCTGGTATCAGAGCCACTAAAATCAGTGGGTGTGTTAAGCATAGACAGGATGGCGAAAGACGTTTTGGTTGTACTGAGTTCGTCGAAGGTAAAGCTGTAGCTGAAGCCTCCTGTTCCATGGTTAATATTGAAATTGTTTTCGGTGTCCCACGGATTGGCTCTGGCATTGAGGCGAAACTCATGACTAGCGACCTGATCACCGTAGCTGGCCTCGTCTATCATTTCGTTGGCAACTCGATTTGGATTTGGAATGTTGGTCTCGACAACGTTTGCGATGCCGGATCTGTTACGATAATAGATGTTGAATAGCACCTCAATCTTGCTATCTGAATCAATAACGGGCTCCGGGGTTACTTCATCACTTCCAGGGATGGTGTCCCATATTACCTTGGGTTTCCACCATTGGGGTTGGGGTACTGTGTCGTTAGGAAATTTATCAAAAAAGATGCCGGAGTCAGTGGCGTTGTAATTTAGACCTGGCGTAAGGTCATCATGAAGGGTATTGGCGGGGTCGTCATTGTTTCGATCTTTGTCATTAGTTGGGGAGTAAAACATCACCTCGCCTGGGTCCATGGAGAGATCCGTGATCAGGTAACTTAAGTCCATTCCAATGTCACCTGCCTTATTACGCGCATAATCCACAAACGTTGTCTGGGATCCCCGTCCTATCCAACCCGGTTGCCCGTGAAGGGTTACATTGTCATTGGCATCGGTAACCCGAAACCTTATTCCGCCCCCAAAGCCATTTTCTATGGTCACAGCAAATTTTTTTGCCGTGATTTGGGTGTTGTAGGGATTCCAAATGATAAAAAATGGATCTACTACCAACTGAAGCTTGTTGTTGCTGTAGACAAGACTTAGGATATTATTTACCCCTAACACAACCGGAGCGTAGCTTGCTCTGAGAGGTCGATACGCATATAAGTCATTCCCATCGTACGTGCCAAACTCCTGATTATTGGGTCGAATTTTGGTATATCCATAATTTTCTTGGTTATCTGAATGAATATCCCCGAGGTCTTGGGTAATTCCAGGGGTTGTCCGATTCGGATAGTAAGCGCGTGCACTCAGGGAACGTGTGCTTCCGGCGCTTTCTAGGCGTTTATAGAGGTTCGCATAATCTCTTAATAGCCACCAGCTGGGCCCTCTTACAACCGCGTTCGTAGTGGTGATGTCTGCCGAGAAGGGGGTGCCAGCACTCGTATAATTTGGAATATACCAGCAATTATTGTAATCCCTGAATAACTCACGAGCTTTTAGCGGTTTAGTAGGATCATTGTTGAGGAATACACCAGGCATGTTGTAGGGGCTGGACAGTTTGTCACCATTGCCGACAAATTCGGTGGTCTGCTGGTTGAAGATGGTCGCGTTTTCTGACTCCGCATTACCATCCATCTCAAATGCCAGTGAGAGGTCGCGGCGTAGTCCGCCCTTTTTGACATTGGCCATTACACCTCGGACATTCAACGCCATGTCGTGGCGGTTGGTCTTAAGCCAAGTGGCGTAATCGGAGGTATTATTACCCGTTACTAGAGGCATGTCGGATGGACTGAATGCTTTTTGAAGCTCATCCACATAGCCACTACCTTTTTCCAGCGGGTAAGCAACCCCACTACTGAAAGGTCCTTCAAATACTGCATGGTCAGGGCCGGGTGAAGTTGACAGTCGTGCAGATTGTTGGCGGTCAACATCACTAAAATTACCCTCGTTCCAAGCCAGGTCCGCTTTCACGCCTTGATCCTCCACCCAGTAGGCGTAGTAGGAGCTATCTCCAGCTGCTGCTGTGGCTACCTCGACTTTAGGGACTTTGACCGTAGAGGCATCATCGACTCCCGCAAAAATTGCGATATGGTCGTTTGTGGATGGTGTTCTGGCATCACCCAGCGCATCCAGCTGATCTTGCTCCCCAGAGACTAACCAGCGCTGAAATGTCTTAGCATCAGGGTTGGCAGGGCTGTAGTTGTCGGTGCTCCAGACCCCCATCCAGTGCTTCTTGCCGTCTTGCGCTGGTGTGCCGGTAGCGTATGGGTTGTCAGCTGAGCCCAGGATTGAGGCTGTGGCTGTCACCCGTTGGTCTGGCCCCGCTGCCTTTTGTAGCTCACCAAGGGCGATCATCAGTGCCATGCGAGCATTGGACCGGGCTGTTCTGTCCGCCTCGTTGGCACCACCACCTGAGCTGCGCTGCTCAATGGTGGACAGGCTGAGCATGCCCACGGCAATGAGTGTCATTAATACCATCATGCTCACGGTCGCTACTAGGGCGAAGCCAGATGGAATGCCTTTATTATGTTGGCGGTTGAGATATCTAAATTTCACTGTGTTTTGGATGAATATTATGATTGTTGTGCAGGCTGACGTTTACTTTCTGAATGTTGATTTGAGGAAAAATTTAATGTGCCACGTGTGGCTTGTGTGACCGTGTATATAGGTCTCGTGATATCTGTAGCCGATTACTTGAGGCCGTTTTCATCAGTGAATCGCTACAAAAAATCACTCACAATTAGTGAATACTTAATACATACACTATTTTGGGGCTCGATTACAATCACCCTTTCGGGTGATGCGAGCCTACAGAGCTCATATTTTCTTCTTATTATTTTTAAGATTCTTTGTTGTTAAGGCTGAGGTAATTTAGCATGGTGTTGGGGCTGTGTGCAGACACAATTGATCAAGGTATGTCGGACCCGAAAGAAGATCGTTATAAAATTATTAAGCTCCTCAGTAAGGATGCGGCGGGTGGAATGTATCTAGCAGAGGACACTATGTTGGGTCGCAAGGTGGTTTATCGACACCTCGATGCTGCTGCCAGCGAGCATTCGTCAGAGAGGGCGGCAGAAATGTCGAGCTATGCGGGTAAACTTGGTGCCTTTCAGCACCCAAACATTCTCACTATCTATGATATTCCCATAGATGAAGCTGGATTCTCGCTGGTGACTCAATATGTCGAGGGTGAAACTCTCGCTGAGCGGCTGATGCAAGGGCCTTTGCGAGAGATAGGAGCTTACCGCATGGCGACGGATTTGTTGGAAGCCCTACATGCTGCGCATGATGCAGGAATTTATCACGGAGCATTACACACTGGGTCGGTGATACGCTTGGCACGAGCTACCAGTGGCTATCGCTGCCTGATACTTGATCTGGGGCTCAATACTCTGGCGACCATGGTGAAGGGCGAAGACATTCACATAGCTGATGCTGTATTATTGGCGCCGGAGTTACATGATGATGGAGGAGAAGCGGACGCGAGCGCTGATTTGTTCATG
>CBFHKM010000103.1:4288-6598 GCA_965656385.1 Oceaniferula sp. | reverse complement strand
ACTTCACCGTTAGGTCTCTCGGTGCCAGATTTGCGTGCGATACGGTATTGTTCGGGGGTGAGTTGCTTGCGCCATTCGGCATCTGTTTTGATAACGGGCTGCTGCGGTTGTTCGGGAGCTTGGTCTGCTGTTGCCATAGGTTGCTGTGTTTGAGCTTGGATCATGAAAGTGGCGCCGGTGATACTTACCAGTGCCAGTAATAAAATACGTAGTGAAATCTTCATAGATAGGTATGATGTTTTAACATCTCAATTATTCCCTGTAGTGGGGTATTTGTCAAATTTCCCAGTGGTCTGGTATCAGCTGCCGATACCCAGTGGTAGAAAAATGTTCATGAGCATGGTGAGGAAAAAGTTAGTAATAAGAATGGCGAGGGATGAATAGACCATCGCACGTGTGGTTCCTCTGCCAACTCCCACAGCACCTTGGTTGGCTCTCAGGCCCTGATGGCATGAAATGATCACAATCAGAATCCCGAAGACCATGCCTTTGATCAGGGCGATGTAAATATCACCAAGCTCGGTGTGCATCATTGTGTGGTAACTCCACCATGCTTCTGATACACCAAATGTCTTTGTGCCTACGATCCATGCAGCACCTATGCCGAGTGCTGCAGCTTCGGTGATGAGCAGTGGAACAGATACGAGCATCGCCAAAAAGCGAGGGGTGACCAAGTAATCGACAGGATTGACGCTCATGGATCTGAGCGCGTCGATTTGCTCGGTGACTTTCATGGTGCCTATTTCCGCAGCCATCGATGCCCCGACACGACCAGATAACATGATGCCGGTAAGTACCGGGCCGAGCTCTCTTAGCATGCCGACGCTCACAAGAGCCCCTCCCATCGACTCCATTTGTAAGCCGCTGAGTTGAAATAAGCCCTGTGCAGCTAGAACAGCTCCCACAAAAGCACCTGTAATCAGAACTACCGGTTGAGAATTGAAGCCGATTTCGACAATTTGGTCAAAAAACTGGCGCCACCTGGGCTTGCCTCGAAGTAGCGACTCAGCAATATCGGAGACAAGTCCGATCAGCTGGCCGAGGTAGTCGTTGAGCCAGATCACTGGACGACCCATGAACTGCAATAGCATAGATGTATTCTACAGCTGAATGCTCTCTGGCGAAACATCAAAATGTATCTGCCTAGTGGACTCACTTATTGCAGTTTTTGTTCTGATATGAGGGGAAAAAAATACCCGTGTCACCTGAGTGACACGGGCTAGATTGTTTGAACTTAAGGCAGAATTTGTATGCTGCCTAAATTCAGGTTAATACTTAGAGGGAACCTTTCAGGCTTGAAGAACACTTGAAGCCAACGGTTTTGGAGGCTTTGATCTGCATTGCTTCACCAGTCTTTGGGTTGCGACCCTGACGGGCTGCGCGCTTCTTGACTGCGAAAGTACCAAATCCAATGAGTTGGACTTTTCCATCTTTCTTTACACCAGTAGCAATGCTGTCAAGGACAGCTGCAAGTGCATCTTCTGCGCAACGTTTAGTTGCATCATTCCCTAGGGATTTTTGAACGGCTTCGACGAGTTCGGATTTATTCATAACGTCCTTCTTATGAACTTATGATTTGATTCTGTAAAGTTAAATAATTGCGAATTTCCCCTAGGGATTGCTTGACTTGAGGGGTGGTTGGGGTTGATCCGCAGGGCTAGTCCTTAATGTAGGAATCCATATTTAATGGGGTTAGTGGGCTGTTAGAAACTGTTAGTTGTTTCGTTGTGCTCGATGGGGCATTGACGGGGTGCTTGTATTGTGCGAGAAGATCTTGATGAATAGTGGTGGTGAATGCGTTAGTGTGGCGATCATGCGCTCCGCCTATTCTGTTAGGTCGGTAGCGGCATCGATGCCTCTGGAGTCTGATTTGCAGCCAGAGTTGTTGGATGCGGCGGCAGCCCAAAGGCGGGGTTATTTTCTGCCGGATGAAGATGAGCGACTACGTGATGTTTTTGTAAGATACTTATCATTACGTCAGACGCTCTTGGGTGTTGTAATGGGAATGCAGGAAGTCATAGACCGATTAGACCGATTGGATCGGATGAATGAGGATGCTCAGGGGAAACGAGTTTGGGGCCTCAGGATGCGAGCGTTTGTGGTGGGCTTCTTGGCTGCGGCGATGCTCAGGCGGGCGGCTTCATTTATCGTTAATTTGGCGGCCAAGCGTTCCGTTGTTAGAAAAAAGCTTGATGAGCCCGAGCCTCGATATGGTATTCCTGCAAAAAGCTTTGCCATGATTTACAAAAGTCTTGGCTCTCACCGCAGTATGTGGCGCTTCAGCTCGGCTTTGAGATTTTACAAACTTAA
>CBFHKM010000103.1:0-4190 GCA_965656385.1 Oceaniferula sp. | reverse complement strand
GTAATCTGTTTTTGCCAGGTTACTGGCCTCATGCCGCACTTTACATAGGTAATGCTGATGAGCGCGGCGAATTAGGTCTGCGACTCCCTGACTCAGCGGGTATCATGGAGGGAGGTTGCCATTTCCTTGAGGCTAAAAAAGACGGCGTCTTCCTGCGATCCATTAACGAAACTTTGAATGTAGATGCATTTATGGTGTTGCGTCCCCGATTAGACAGAAAGTTTATTGTCGAGGCGTTATCACGGGGGCTTACCCACGAAGGAAAGCTTTATGATTTTATGTTTGATTTTCGCTTATCGGATCGCTTGGCCTGCACGGAGGTTGTTTACCGTGCTTATCACGGTGTTGGAGAGGCTGGTGATTCGGTTTGCTTTGAGTTGAGAAGGCATTCAGGGAGGCCATGTATCTCTGCAGAGGACCTCATAGATCAGGCTTTGGGATCGGGTCATTTTGAGAAATTCGCGGATTTTGGTGTTAATGATAATGAGCTCAGAATTTTCTATTAATTGCCCATGTTGTATCTGCCTGCGGTGCAGTCACTTGTGAGTCTTTAGTGCAAGTTTGTGAAAAATTTCACAAATAGACTTGCAGAGCAATGGTCTGCAAGATATGTCCCCTCCGCCCGGTTAAATACAGACACCCATTTAAACCATTTCTATGGCTCAGCTATTCTCAGTGCGCACTTTCATTCCAGTTCTCCTTCTTTTACTGTCGGGGTCAGCCTTTGCTGCCGGTGGCCATCAATTGCCGCTCTACCCTGAATCGCCATTTTCCGAAGGGTCTGGTTTTTCTTGGATCTCAAACTCCATGATCATGGTCTGGCTTGCTGCAGCTATCATTGTGGTGTTTTGCCGAGCAGCTACCAAGAAGATGGCGCTCATCCCAAGTGGGTTGCAAAACTTTGCTGAGTGGATTGTTGAGAGCCTTTACGATTTCTTTGGTAACATTCTGGGCGAGCACCTCGTCAAACGGACCTTTTGGTTCTTTGGAGCTACATTCTTATTGATTCTTGTCGTTAACTACCTGGGGCTCATTCCGGGCGTGGGTACTATGGGAGTCACTGACGACCATGGTCATTTCAAGGGACTTCTTCGCGGTGGTAACGCTGACTTGAATATGACCGCAGCGATGTCGATTACCTTCTTCTTACTCTGGCTCTACTGGTCATTTACTGAGATTGGCGTGAAGAACTTCTTTGCTCATATCTTCGCCCCGCAAGGCACATTCACCGGTTTCATGAAGGTCGGTATGATTGTCATGTTCTTCCTCGTGGGTATTCTAGAGGTTGTATCTATTTTTATCCGTCCGGTTGCTCTTAGCTTCCGTCTCTTCGGTAACATCTACGGAGGCGAGCAGACTCTTGAGGGTTTGATGGCACTGGTTCCAGAGAAGTTAGCCTTCCTGCCAGCTCTACCATTCTACTTCATGGAGCTTCTCGTTGGCCTCGTGCAAGCTCTTGTCTTTACACTGCTTTGTGCAGTATTTTTGAAACTCATGTGCAGCCACAGCGAAGAGCATTAACACATTTGACATCAACACTTTTGAAGGTCTGACCATAGGCAACCCGTGGGGGCTTTCGAGAAACAACACTAAATAAACCAAACAATACAATGGCAACATTATCACTTAAAGCAATCGC
Organism: Oceaniferula sp.; assembly: GCA_965656385.1. Taxonomy (GTDB): domain Bacteria; phylum Verrucomicrobiota; class Verrucomicrobiia; order Verrucomicrobiales; family Akkermansiaceae; genus Oceaniferula. Next base: position 2,551 of record CBFHKM010000103.1, on the reverse strand, counting down.
AGTAGGGCTCGCCGCTCTCGGAGGCGGAATCGGAATCGGAATCCTCGGATCAAAGTCTGCTGAAGCCACAGGTCGTAACCCTGGCGCGGCAACTCCTATTCTGGTTATCTCCATTATTCTTGCAGCACTTATTGAGGGTCTCTTTATCCTCGCAGCATTCGCTGTTCAGTACTAATCAGTATTAGCGGATCTAATCCAAATTCTTATCAGGTGCCGTTTGGCAAAACCAGCGGCACCTGATATCTACTTTCAAACAATTCTTTCATACAATGATCTCCATCCTCGCAGCAGCCGGAACCGAAGCAGCCTCAGGCGGATTCCTCGAGACCTTTGGTGTTAACTGGCCGTTCTTTGTCGCGCAGCTCGTGAACTTCGTTATCGTGCTCTTTGTATTGAGAAAGTTCGCCTTTGGCCCTATTCAAGAAATGCTTGAGCAGCGCCGTAAGCGTATCGCTGAGGGTGAGGACAAGCTGAAGCGCATCGAGCAGCAGCTCGCTGACTCCGAGCAGCGCACCCAAGAGGCTATCGATAAGGCCAACGCCGATGCAGCCCGCCTGATCAATGAGGCCAAGGAGAGCGCCGCATCACTATCAGAGAAGAAGGCTCAAGAAGCCGTCGCCTCCGCCCAAGCAATTTTGGCCAAAGCCGAAGAGGCGGCCACTGCTGAGCGCAACACAATGGTAGCTGAACTCAAAAAGGAATTCGGCCGACTCGTTACAGCTACGACGGCCAACGTTACTGGCAAAATTCTTAACGAAGATGACCAAAAGCGCATCAACGAAGAAGCTTTGACAAGTGTTGAGGGCTAAATCGTCTTTTTGTAGTCCATTATTTTAACCGACAACTAATACCGTGAAAGTCTCCAAAGATGCAGCCAGCGCCGCCCGCCGGATTTACCGTCTCTGCGCGCCAGAAGGTCGTATTGACGAGGCTAAGATACGCGCGGCATTCAAAAAAATTGCTGAGAGTAAGCCCCGTGATTACCAAGCAATCTTGCACACGCTGCTCAACCTCGTTCGACTTGACGAGAAAAGTAGACAGGCTTCGATCGAGAGCGCGACTGAGCTAGATAGTAACAGCCGCAAGCGCATTGAGGATAACCTTAACAAGCAATACGGTGGTGGTCTTTCATTTGAATACAGCACCAATACTGAGCTTCTCGGTGGTGTCAAAATTCGCGTCGGAAACGACGTCTGGGATGGCAGCGTCCAGTCCCGTCTCGAGCGTCTTGCTGACGCCTTTTAACCAATCTTTATCCCAAACATTTTTAACTTCAAACTAACACAGCTATGAGCAGTATCCTCCAGGAACTTGAAAAAGAAATTGCCGACGTATCATCGTCAGTGCAAAAAAGCAATGTCGGCACAGTCCGCACAATTGGTGACGGTGTCGCCAAGGTCGAAGGCCTCAGTGATGTGGCACTCAACGAGATGATCGAATTTCCCGGCGGTCTCGTCGGACTGGCTCTCAACCTCGAAGAGGCTGAAGTCGGAGTTGTTCTACTCGGTGACTCACTTCACATTAAAGAGGGTGACGAATGTAAAACCACAGGTAAGCTATTGTCAGTTCCCGTTGGTGAAAACATGCTTGGTCGTGTTGTAGACAACCTTGGACGCCCACTCGATGGCAAAGGCGACATCGAAGCCGCAGACCAGTATCCTGTTGAAAAAATTGCACCAGGTATCATTAAGCGGAAGTCAGTTTCTGTTCCTGTGCAAACGGGTATCATGTCCGTTGATGCGATGATTCCTATCGGTCGTGGACAACGTGAGCTTATCATTGGTGACCGTTCAACGGGTAAGACCACCATCGCGGTTGACACAATCATCGCTCAGGCTCAGCAAAACAAAGCGGCTGCTGAAGGTCGTCTTGCAGATCACAAGCCGCTCTACTGTATCTATGTGGCTGTCGGCCAGAAACGCTCCAATATTGCCCGGACCGTGCAAACTCTCGAAGCTGCTGGAGCAATGGAAAACACCTGTATTGTTGCAGCCTCAGCCTCTGACTCTGCAGCGAACCAGTATTTGGCACCTTACACCGGCTGTGCGATCGGTGAGTATCTCATGGATCAGGGCAAGGATGTGCTGATCGTTTTTGATGACCTTTCCAAGCACGCCGTAGCTTACCGTCAGGTATCATTGATTCTTGGCCGCCCATCGGGTCGTGAAGCATTCCCAGGTGACGTTTTCTATCTGCACTCCAGACTTCTTGAGCGTTCAGCACGTCTCTCCGATGATGCAGGTGGTGGATCAATGACAGCATTGCCTATCATTGAGACCCAGGCTGGTGATGTATCTGCTTACATTCCTACTAACGTGATTTCAATTACAGATGGTCAGATCTTCCTTGAGACTGACCTCTTCTACCAAGGTATCCGCCCTGCGATATCGGTGGGTCTTTCTGTATCTCGTGTTGGATCTGCAGCGCAGACCAAGGCGATTAAGAAAGTTTCAGGAACCACGAAACTCGATCTTGCTCAGTTCCGTGAATTGCAAGCATTCGCGGCCTTTGGTTCCGATCTTGATGAGGCTACACAGGGCAAGATTGACCG
>CBFHKM010000102.1:0-6603 GCA_965656385.1 Oceaniferula sp. | reverse complement strand
AGTGACAACGAACGCTTTCTGATTTTCAACTACTACCAAGCTGATAAATCGATCGCTGAGTGCGCTGCTATCGTCAAAAAAACCGAAGGGGCTCTCAGGGTAGCCCTATTCCGAATCCGCATAAGCTTACGTCGCTGCATCGAATCCCATCTCGCTGGAAAGGAGGTGATCTCATGATTTCCGAACAGATGGAGCAGAGGATTTACCAGTGCCTAGATGGCGAATTATCGGAAAGCGAAAAAGAGCTTCTCTTTCATGAGCTCGAAAAGGACCCAGAGGCGCTGAAGGTGTATTGCCGCTGCGCGGCCCTTGATGCCAACATGCAGCGTCTTGCGCACAGCCAGCTTCATCTGGATGATGACACTGGAAATATTGCCGTGCTGAAAAAGTCCCCCAACACAGTGGGGACAAAGAAGCCAAAGGTAGTAGCCACCCTTGCCTTAGTTGCCTCCGTGGCCGCCATTATTACCATTCTCGGGCTGCTGGCACCGCAGCTGTGGCAGGCTCAGGATCACACCCCGCTGGTCAGCTTCGATCCCACACCGGACACGCAATTCACCCTCGTTCATGACGGGGAGACGGATCTCCTTGAGGAAACATGTTTACAAGCCGGCTCACAACTCAAGCTTTCACAGGGCACGATCGAGCTTACCTTCAAGTCGGGCGTCCGGTCGATCATCACCGCACCAGCCGATCTCGTTCTGGATGATGGCAATACGCTTATTCTCAACACAGGGACGGCTTGGTTTCAGGTCCCAGAACGTGCCATTGGCTTCACAGTACGCACCGAAGGGCTCGACATTGTCGATCTTGGCACCGAGTTCGGCGTTATCGCCAAACTTGATGGTCATCATGAAGTCCATGTTTTCAAAGGTGAAGTCAAGGCTAGCAGACCAGGAGCTCAGAAGCACTCGGTCAAGCTCGGCGCAGGGCAAGCTCGGCGCAGTGACTCCACTGGTGAGCTTGTAGTGATCAAGCCAAGCAGCAAATCATTTATCACCAAGCGCCCCACGAGTCTAGCAGCCACCGGAAAACCTCTAAATATTAACAAAGGAACACAGGTCACAGGCGAAGATGGAATCGGCTACACGCTTTCCAAAAATAAAGTTTCAACCGATGACTTGAAGGATGGCGAATTTACCATCAATAGTGGAGGAAAATTAGCACTCACGTTTAATGAGCTTGTCGATCTTAAGATCAGCACGGCAGACATCCCTTACAACTCCGCACCTTGGAATTCTAATGAAGACTTTGGCAAGTTTACCATCGTCGAAGGAGAACTGTCCGAGGTTTATGACCCCAATCAGGAAATCATGGTCGAGCCCTTATCCGATACATCCTTCAAGTGGGCGTTCACAAAACCGAACGATGACAAGTATCGCACCCCGTCTATGCAGTCATGTCGAATCGATCTCAAAGGCATTCGCAAATTAGAGCTCTCAAAGGATGCATCATCACCAGGGCAAGCGGCTTTCAAGTTTCAAGTGATTAGCTCAAACCGCAAATAATCTCACCAAATTAAAAAACCTATTTCACACAAAAAACACCACAAAAAACACCATGAAAACAACAAACAATAAACCACTACTGACTCTGGCGTGTCTCGTTGCCACGGCTACGGCACTACCGGCAGCCATCATCTCGACGACTGTCTTCGTTGATGATTTCGACACGGACACATCTGCCGATTATATACTGACCGACACCTTTCTAACCGGCGGTTCGTTTAACGTTTCAGAAGGCACGCTTAACGTGACCTCCGCCAGTAACAATACCGCCGATGTCTTTTACGACACGGCTATCTTTGAGATTGGTCAAACTGTCAGCGTCGATCTCTCTGGCGCTAAAAATTCCTATTTGAGTGTCTCTACAACAACACGTGCCGCCAATACAGGTACTGAGGATGGAGTCAGATTGAATTGGGAAACTAACGGCACGTTCCAAGCAAAAAATTATACCAATGGGACTGCTTCCACTCTTGGATTTGATGGCGCATTTGTCGTGGATGCAGGCTCAGTCACACTCTATCTCTATCGTGCCTCAGACAATGTATTCGCTGCCGCCTTTGATGATGGCAGTGGCTTCACCTGGCTCAACACCACCGGTGGCACAGAGAGAGAGGATTTCACTGTAGGTGATACAGGTAATGGAGCTTTGTATGTCGGCGTAGAGACCTATAATCCTGGAACACGCAACTTCGACAATCTCACCCTTTCCGTTCCTGAGCCATCTTCCACAGCCTTGCTTGGCCTCGGGGGACTTGCGCTCATGCTGCGCCGCAAGCGATAAACGCATACTGAACACCCTCCCGAACTTCATCTTCGGGCTGACTAATAATTCCAAAAGCCTCCGAGCCATAGCTCGGGGGCTTTTTTATGTTCGAGTGTGATTTGGCTAGGCTTATTGGCCATTGAGTCCCAGAATGTAAATCATTGGGTCGCAAATGAACAATAGATCGCGGTAATACCTCTGCTAATCTTACGTATTATTAACAATGGTAAGAGTTTTCCATATCCTGCTGACGAGCCTGACGATTGTCGCCTGCCTCCAGCCGGTGATCTCCGCTGAAAAACGGCCTAATATCGTTTTCCTGCTGGCAGATGACATGAACCGTGACAGCTGGGGAGTATACGGCAACAAGGACTGTAAGACCCCGAATATCGACAGGCTGGCCAAGGAGGGCTTGACCTTTGACTGGGCCTACTGCTCGGTGGCGATGTGTGCCCCGTTCCGGCAGGAGCTCTACAGCGGCAGAAGCCCATGGAGAACGCGCACCCTGGCCAACCACTCCAAATCAACGGTGGACACCAAAAGCATCCCCCATTACCTCAAACCCCTTGGTTACCGGGTGGCACTCGCCGGCAAGAGTCATATCGGGCCTCCGCAGGTTTACCCTTTTGAGCTACTGGGTAAAAAAGGTGGGCACAGCAACAAGGATTTTGTCGCGAGTGCCTCGCAGTTTTTTGATGATTGCAGCAAGGTGGGTAAGCCCTTTTGCCTTTTCATCGCTTCGCATGACGGCCACGCACCCTTCACCACTGGAGACCCGTCACAGTATAATAAGGACGATGTGAGTATCCCGCCCTACTGGCTGGACACGCCGGTGTTGCGGGAAAAACTGGTTCAGTATTATGCCGAGGTGAGCAACTTCGATAAGCTGGTGGGTCAAATCCGCGCAGCCTTGGAACAGAGGTCGCTCTGGGACAACACCATATTCGTTGTATGTAGTGAGCAGGGAATCCAGTTGCCTTTTGCGAAATGGACCTGTTACGACAACGGGCTGCACACCGGCTTGGTGATGAGCTGGCCCAGTGTCATTAAAGCTGACTCACAAGCTGATGCATTGATTTCCGTCGCAGATATCACACCGACCTTCGTCGATGCGGCCGGCGGTGAGCTCAAAGCAGGAGAAGTCGATGGCAAAAGCTTTCTCAAGACACTACAAGGTGAGCAACAGGTATTACATCAATACGTCTATGGAGCGTTTACCAATTGCAATATCCAAGCCAACAGAGACCGCATTTTTCCCATTAGGTCAATCCGGAGTAAGGATTTTTCACTGATCTACAACCCCAACCACGAGGAGATCACCTCGAACGCGACGCTCAGTAAAAAAAGTAGTCCAGCTTCATCTTGGCAAGCATTGCAAGGTTCCTCAGAAAAAGCCGACCGCCTGATTCACAAGCTCAAGCACAGACCGGAATTTGAATTTCACCACCTCGCCGAGGACCCCCATGAGCTCAACAATGCGATCAATGAGCCGAAGTATCAGGGTATCATTACCGAGATGAAAAAGGCACTGTTTGAAAAACTAGAGGCCCTGGGAGACCCGGATCCGATAGCCACGGAGAGGTCCTTGGTAAAAGTTGGTGAGAAGAAAAGAGGTAAGAAAATGAACGAAAGCACCAAAAAGAATATCCAAGATTAATCATCTCAGCCTGATTCTGCGAGCATGATCTAAAACAACGACAACCATGAGCACACTCTCATCCATCATTACCACACTCACCGTAGCTACCCTGCTGCCTGCCCTCTTACCCACGCCAGCGCAGGCACAGAGTGGCGACAAGAAAGAGAAAAACAAAGACCTGCTCGAATCCACCAACTGGCGCAAGTGGGCTCCCGACCCAGCTCCTTTTCTTAGCCCGAATGAAACTGCCAAGGGCTTCAAGGTAGCACCCGGTTTCAAGGTCGAGCTAGTAGCGGCTTCACCGATGATCAAGGATCCAGTGTTTGCTGAGTTTGATCTCGAGGGGCGCCTCTGGGTCTGTGAGTTCCAATCCTACATGATGAACGCTGACGGCACAAATGAGCACGCCCCTATCAGCCGGGTTCAGGTGCTGGAAGACACCGATGGGGACGGCCGCATGGACAAGGCTACTACATTCCTCGATAAGATACTCAACCCACGCAGCGTATCCATCGTCAAGGGTGGGGCTCTGGTTTCGCTGGGTAACGGCAAACTCATCTTTGCCGAGGATACGGATGGCGATCTGGTTGCGGACAAGCGCACCCCTCTCATTGACTTTGCCACTGCGGCACCCAACAACATCGAACACGCGGAAAACGGGCTGCACTTCGCCATTGATAACTGGATGTATAACTCCAAGTCCCAGCGCCGCCTGCAATGGCAGGATGGACAGATCATCGAATCCCCCACCAAGCCCCGCGGCCAGTGGGGCATGAGCTCAGATGCATACGGACGCCTCTACTACAATTCGAACAGCGTTTGGTTTCAAACTGACTCCGAAATCTACGACCGACAATACCATGAAGCCCGCACCCCTGATAACGGAGTGCGTGCCATCAGAACCAATACCGCAATCAACCGTGCTTACAGACCCGGTATGATCAAAGAAGACGGGCGCATTGACCGGATCACCTCGGTCAGTGGTTTGGCAGTACACAGTGATGGTGCCTTTGGTGAGCAATGGCAGGGTGCGGTGTTTGGCTTTAGCCCAGGAACTAACACGGTGGGGGCGTTCCAAGCCAATGCCCCGATGCCCGCTACTTCCAAATTCAAGCACGTCCTCTACCCAGATGACAAGTGGACCAAGCGCGAGTTCCTCGCCAGCACGGACGAGCGCTTCCGCCCAGTGAACGGCTCTTTTGGACCGGATGGTTGCCTCTATATTGTTGATCTGAACCGCGGTATCATCCAGGACCAAGTATTCCTCACCTCTTACCTGCGCCGCCAGTCCGAGGAACGTGAGCTCGACAAACACATCGGCAAAGGCCGTATCTGGCGGGTGGTTCCCGAGAATCACCAGCCAGTGACCGCGCCCGAGGGGCTTGTTGAAGGCCTTTCCCATCCCTACCTCTGGTGGCGACTCCATTCCCAGAAACGCATTGTTGAAGATCAACGCACCGATCTTGTCGCCGATTTGATCAAGCTAACCAGCGAGGGAAGCCCCAAGGCTAAGCCCCATGCCATGTGGACCTTGGCAGGGCTCGGCTCTCTCTCCCGAGAAACCATTAGCAACAACCTGGAGGACGAAGATTGGTTTGTCAAAATGACGGCCCTGCGCCTAGCTGGCGAGACCGCGGATGATCAAACCAGCTTCCCTGCCGAGCTCAAAAGCAGTGCTGAAAAGATCAGCAAGAGTAATACTGCCGTGCTGTCTAGTTACGCAAAAACGCTCATCAGTAAAGGTTACCCCAAGCGCAATAAGTCGGTTTACAAAGACAAGGTTCCTAGCTGGGTGAAGCAAGACAACATCCTGAAAAAAGCCTACGCCGACGGTCAAAAAACCTACGGCCAATTCTGTGCCGCCTGCCACCAGCCCAGTGGCAAAGGCATGGCCAATATTGCACCCAGTCTGGTCAAAAGCGACTGGGTTACGAAAGATGCCAAGGTTCTTATTGGCGTAGCCGTGCATGGTCTCGCCGGGCCCATCCACATCAATAGCAAACTCGCCGAGAATATTCCTCCAGTAATGCCCGGGCACGGTTTCCTGAAGGACCAGCAACTTGCCGATGTCCTCACCTACGTGCGCAATGCTTGGGGCAACAAAGCGAATGCCATCTCTACCGATGAGATCAAAACCTACCGTGAAAAAAATGCCGGTCGGGCCGCCCCATGGACAGAAGCCGAGCTACGCGGCAAGTCCCAAGCAGCCGCAGCGCCCTCAGCGGAAAATACCGTAGACCTCCTTGCCTCCGGCAATTTCTCCGCCTGGACCACCGTCAAAGGGAAACCTGTCGAGAAAGGCTGGAAGGTCGAGAACGGTATCATCCACCGCCACGCCAAGGGCGGAGACATCATTACCAAGGAATCCTACAAGGACTTTGAGCTCAGCTTTGAATGGAAAATTTCCAAGGCAGGTAACAGTGGGGTAAAATACCGCACCAAAGGTAGCCTGGGCCTGGAATACCAAGTGCTTGATGACCAAAATCACCCTGACCGCAAAATCGACAATCACCTCGCTGCCTCGATGTACGAGATCATTGCTGCTCCCGCCGACAAACCAATCAAACCCGTTGGCGAGTGGAACAAGGCCCGCATTGTGGCCAAAGGAAACCATATCGAACACTGGCTCAATGGCGTTAAAGTCATCGAGATCGAGTATGGCAGTAATGACTGGAAAAAACGCTTTCAACAAA
>CBFHKM010000101.1:0-6606 GCA_965656385.1 Oceaniferula sp. | reverse complement strand
CAGCCGATGCCGATGGTCGGAATCTTGAGCTTGGCTGTGATTTTCTCAGCGAGCTCAGGCACGACGCTTTCCAAAACAATGGCGAAGCATCCAGCCTCTTGTAGAGCGAGGGCTCCTTCTAAAATAGCGCAGGATTCCTCTTCGGTTTTGCCTTTCTTTTTGTAGCCACCTTCTTCTAGCACTCTCTGGGGTAGCATGCCGTGGTGACCGATAACTGGAATGCCTGACTTGATGATAGCGCTGATTTTTTCAATCTGACGAATGCCGCCCTCGAGCTTGACGACGTCGGCTCCCGCCTGCACCAATGCCTGGGCGCTTGTTAGTGCTTGGGATGGGGTGTCGTAGCTGTTGATGGGCATGTCACCAATGACGAGGGCTTTGTTCACTCCGCGCGCTACAGCGGCGGTGTGATGAACCATCATTTCAAGGGTGACATGGGTTGTGTCTGGGAAACCTAATACGACCATTCCCAGCGAATCGCCGACAAGGATCATGTCGACACCAGCTTCGTCTAGGAGCCTAGCGGTAGGATAATCGTAAGCGGTGAGGGCTGAGATCCGGTGCCCGCCGTTTTTCCTATTGCTGATGGCTTTTGCTTTGTCGTGGGCATTCATTGGCTTGAAGTCTTATTAGCTCGAGTGACTCAGCGGGTTACCACTCTTCCTTGACTAGACTAAGTGGAGCTTCATCAGAGTCAAGGTGTTGCAAATGATCTGCAATGGTGTTGCTATTGTCGGGTAAAACGAGCCTAGGACAAATATCAGCGAGGGGCTGGAGCACGAAACGTCTGTGGGTCATTTGCGGATGAGGGATGATCAATTTGGGCTGATGATGAGACTCAGACCCAAAATAGAGAATATCAATGTCGATGACGCGTGGTGCGTTTCTCTGGTGAACGGTATCGCGTCCGAGTTTTTTCTCGATGGCTTGGGTGCTATGGAGGAGATCGATTGGAGAGCCAGCGTAACCAATTTCGATAACGGTATTTAAAAACACAGGCGAACCTTCTGGACAATCGAGCGGTTCAGATTGATAGACTGGTGCTTGCTTGATGCGCTCGAGTGGAGGCATTAGTCCAGCCAGTAAGTCGCGGGCAGCCACAATGTTTGATAAGCAATCACCCTCAGGGGAGGACAAATTGGATCCAAGGGCAATGCCTACACGAGTGGCCACGGTTTTTTGTATGAGGTTTTATTTGAGACCAAGGACATCTTGCATGTCGTAGAGGCCAGCAGGCTTCTCCTGCAACCAAATGGCAGCCCGAACAGCACCTGATGCAAATGTCATTCGGCTTGATGCCTTGTGGGTGAGTTCGATGCGCTCACCATCAGCGGCAAACATAACGGTATGGTCACCGACGACATCGCCGCCACGAAGAGTGTGCATGCCAATTTCACGATTGGGTCGTGCTCCGATGTTGCCTACTCTACCGTGAGCAACATCATCATCATAACTGGTGCCAGTTTCTTCATTGAGAATTTCTAGTAGGCGGCGGGCGGTCCCGGATGGGGCATCAATTTTATGGCGGTGATGCATTTCGGTGACTTCGATGTCAAAGCGGTCGTTGCCTAACACTTCAGCTGCTTTACGGGTAAGCCAGAAGAGTGTGTTGACACCGATGGAAAAGTTTGGAGCAAATACAATGGGTAGGGTTTTTGATGCTTCTGTGATATAGCATTTTTCTTCATCACTGTGACCAGTTGTGCCGATAACAAGCGGGGTTTTTGATTCTAGCGCGGCATCTATCACTTCTTTGGTGAAGTGGTGCGCGGTAAAATCAATGGCGGCATCAACGTTTTTAAAGGCGTTGTTAAGATCCTGACCGATATCGTGGGTAGATGTGACATCGGAGTCGATGTTGTCTTTTCCAGCTTGAATGAGAGTTTCTCCCATGCGGCCGCTGGCTCCTGTGATTAGTAGCTTAGTCATTTTTTGAATAATGTTAGATGAGCCCGTAACTGGCTAGGGTGTCACGAAGGATGGCTTGGTTGTCAGATGATAAATTGACGAGGGGTAGTCGGATCTCATCTGTGCAATGACCTTGCATCGCAACAGCTGATTTGATCGGGACTGGATTGGTGTCGATAGACATGAGGGTTGAAAAAAGAGGCTCGTATTGTGCCTGTGTGTCCTCTGCATCCTCAATACGCCCCTCGCTCATATCACGCACAAGCCCAGACATGATGGCGGGAATTATATTGGTTGCAACGGAAACGAGACCCACAGCGCCACGCTTCATGAATTCAATAGTGAGAGGATCGTCACCAGATAAAATTTGAAAGTCATCTGGCAATGCCGCTTTGATTTGTGTGACACGCTCGGGGTCACCTCCCGCCTCTTTGTTGGCAATAATAGTCGGGCAATCAGCGGCGAGCCTGGCAATAGTGTCGACGGCAATTTCAATGACCGAGCGGCCAGGGATACTGTAGAGCATAATCGGTAGATCAGAGCATTGGGCGATTGCTTTGTAGTGTTGGTAGAGGCCTTCCTGGGATGGTTTGTTGTAATAGGGGCAAACTTGAAGTGTGGCATCGACGCCAAGCTTCGCTGCTTCAGTAGTGAGGTGTATGGCTTCAGATGTAGCGTTGGCGCCCGTGCCAGCGATGACCTTGATGCGGCCAGCTGCGCATTCAACGGCTAGTTCGATAACACGCAGGTGTTCTTTGCGGCCCAGTGTAGGGGATTCGCCAGTGGTGCCGCAGGGGACAATGCCGTCGACTCCGCCTTCAATTTGGCGCTCTATGAGCGCACGAAAGGCTTCAGTATCAACTTCACCGTTACGAAATGGGGTAATGAGTGCTGTATGGGTTCCTTGGAACATAATTAATTTAGAATAGGATAGAGTTTAAATGGTGATGATGCCTTGAAATACGAAGTCGGCAGGACCTGTAAGGGTCACGCTGGTGAAGCTTTGATTGGATCCTGGAATAAAGCCAATCTCTAGGGTCTCGCCACCTTCGACATCGACACTGATGGGGGAGGCTGCGCCGTTGAGGAGGTGGTGAATAAGTGCGCAGGCAGTCATTCCTGTGCCACAGGCCAATGTTTCTCCCTCGACACCTCTTTCGTAGGTGCGAATGGCGATGTGTTGATCGCTGAGAATGGTTGTGAAGTTAGCATTTGTGCCCTTGGGCGCAAAATAATCATGATAGCGTATGGCTGCGCCGAGGCCTAACACATCAAATTTTTTGAGGTCTTCGGTGAAAACGACTGTGTGAGGTACTCCGGTATTGATGATATGGATGTCGCTATCAAGGTCATCGACTTGAAGGTCAGCATTCAACGCCAAGTCAAAAGGGTCTGACATGGCTATGCGCACGTTGTCCCCGATAATGTCGGCGCTGAGCGTGCCAGCAATAGTTTCGAATGTAACATGCTTGGTGTTTTCGCCAGTGAGCATGGCGGTGTATTTACCAAAGCAGCGGGCACCATTACCACACATTTCAGCTTCTCCACCATCAGCATTGTAATAGCGAAATTTGAAGTCGGCTCCAGCTTCAGCAGGCTCGACGGCAAGTAAACCATCCGCACCGACGCCGCGTTGACGATCACAGAGTTGGGCGATTTGTTGGCGATTTAGGTTTGTATCGAGCGATCGATTATCAATGACGACGAAGTCATTTCCGGCGCCGTTCATTTTATGAAAGGATAATTTCATGTTACACTTTTGTTTTTGGTTGCGGCTATGAGCGGCGCTGTAAAGTCACGTACTTTGTCAGCGAGGTTGGGCTGCCCTGCATACTGAGCTACCTGATTGACTATGGCTGAACCTACAACGGCACCGTCCGAGGCGGCGGCGACATCAGCTGCTTGTTTGGGGGAGCTGATTCCAAAGCCAACACACACAGGGGTGTCAGTGTATGCCTTGATTGAAGAGACTAAATCGCCAATCCCTGAAGATGGGGCCTCTTGAGCTCCTGTGACACCCATTCTTGAGACTGCATAGATAAATCCCTCTGACTGAGCTGCAAGCATTTGCTTGCGCTCGGCGGGTGTGGATGGTGAGACCAGTGTGATGTGCTTTAGACCTGCTGAACTGGTGAGTTCCTTATTGTTTGCAATCTCATCTGGTGGCAGGTCTAGTAGCAAGATACCATCCGCACCTGCCGAAGCAGCGTCTGCATGGAATTGCTCGTAGCCGTATGCATAGACAGGGTTGAGGTAGGTAAACAATACGATTGCGGTATCATGCGTTGTTCTGAAGTCCTTGATCAAATCCATCAGCTTATGCACGGACATGCCAGCATTCAAAGATCGCTCCGCCGCGAGTTGGTTGACAACTCCATCTGCTTGCGGGTCAGAAAAGGGGACCCCAAGTTCGATAATATCAGCACCTGCATCAGCCAGGGCTCTCACGATGGCGAGAGAGCTGTCGTAGTCTGGGTCGCCTGCACATACGTAAGCAACGAATGCTGCCTCGTTGTTTTCTTGGAGCTTCTCAAATGTGGTATCAATTCTATTGTTCATGGATGTAACTGCCTCGACGACAGCAGTGGGATAATCTGAATTTACGAAAAAGAAAACAATGAATCATAGAATAAGCAATTGGTCGAGGGGCGGGGCCCGGCAGTCGACATATGCATGAAACATGAGATTCTGTGGCGCATTAAATTAAGTTGAAAAATATTGTATAGAACCCTTGCAAACACGTCGTTTTTTAAAAAATAACAATAACTGGAGATTTTTTTTGAGGATTTTTAATAAACTTTGCTTGATATTCTTTTTATCTTGCTTATAAAGGGCTTGGTGGGTATTTTTTTCGCTAGTTGTTAAAGATATTTCAATGAACGCACCTTCTACGAAACCTCGTGTCCATCTAGATTCCGGCCTAAGTATTGGCTATGGAAAAAGCCTAGCCCGCATCAGTGGTAACGGTGATGGTATTTTGTTAGAGGAGGGGACTCATTATCTTTTGGCTCGCAACGGACGTGGTAAAACGACGCTGCTCAAAACACTGGCTGGAGTTATAAAGCCATTAGACGGAGGTTACCAGTGCGTTGGTAGGTGTCAGTATCTAAGTGAGGATTTGACTTTTGATCGTGAGCTTCCTGCGAAAGCAATTTTTAAAGCTTTACTGAAAAAATCTAAATACGCTGAGGCTATTAATTTGGCAAAGACTGTAGAGCTCGATGTAGTAAAGCCATACGGCAAGCTCTCCACAGGCAATAAGCGCAAGGTTTCGTTGTTGGTTGCTGAGTTTTCGATCTGTGACGAAGGCCTAGATGTTCTGCTGCTCGATGAGCCCTTTACCGGTCTGGATGCATTTTCACGTGAAGCATTCCAGCAGCGCTGGGATAATTGCCAAGATGGCGTGTTGCGCCTTGTGAGTTGCCATCCTGACTTTGACAGCATGAAGGTGAAGAGCTCTGTGCTCATTGCGGATGGTGTCATCAAGCAGGCAGGTGGAGAGACTGGGGATCAATCATGGGGCGTAATCAAATCACAGTTAAACTAAAGAATACATAATGCAGCTTTATAGACTAACATTGACCACTATGATTCAACGTAAGGTTTGGATCATTGCCTTGCTCTGCGTGCTCTTACTGCCAGCTGTGCTCCCTTACTTAACCCCTTATGAGAGCAACCCCTCGCTCATTGAGCCTGCACGCGCTCAAGCGGCATGGGTTTGCCTCTGGGTGGTCACGATTGCGTGGTTGTTTTTCCAGGCGGCACGGTTTGGTGATGAGACATCAAGATCTGGTATTGGGGCATACTTCTTGAGTTCAGGCATTTCAGGGCTGAGTCAAATGATTCAAATCTGGCTAGCCTGTTTGACTTTTTTAATTCCTCTTGTGGCAATTACATTAGCTGTGTGTTTTGTGGGAGCTATGCCCAGCGACGGAGCTCAAGCTCAGATGTGGGTCGCCACCAATTTACAATATGCTGCACTTTTTCTGCTTGTGGTAACACCGCTGATGATGCTTGCAGTATCCATTGGAAGTCGTTTCGGCAGTACTGTGGGGTATTTAGTGCCACTCTGTATGAGTATTTATGGGATGTATGGTGTGGGTTATCTCGCCATGATGACTGAGGTTCAGAGCAATCTGCTGCTTGATTGGTTGTATATAATGTCACCACATTACCACCTAGCTGATCTCACCCCGCGACTCGTGTTCAAGCAGGGGAGCATGCTGAGCTCGGAGTTTCTGCAGCTCGTTGTCTATTTTGTCGGAATCAAAATTGTTTTAGCGATGTTTTCATCCATCACATTCCAGCCGCGGGCTGCAACTTAATTGTTTTTTCTTCTCAAGTATAACTGCAACTCATTCCCTTACAATGAATTCCACTTTTGCCAAATCAGTCATGTGCCTCACCCTTTTAATGGGTTTGGTTCTATGGCCTAGTATGGCGTATAAGTTTGATGCTGAAAATAAGTTGTCATATGAAACGAACGTAGCGTGTATCAAGGGTAGTCCATATGGAAAGATTTTTGCCTTGGCGATGCAGGGTCCCATTGATTTTTATTGGCATGATGGTAAAACACACAAGCACGCTGAGTTGTTAGCTGAGGGGCATGGGCATGACCATGAGGGACACGACGACCACCACGGGCACGACGACCACCACGGACACGACGACCACGGTGACCACGGTGACCACGGTGAC
>CBFHKM010000100.1:4624-6645 GCA_965656385.1 Oceaniferula sp. | reverse complement strand
ATGTTGCCTTTATTTTCAGAGTATTCGTTTGTTCTTTCTGAGGCTGCTATTTGTGAGCGCCTTAGAGGAAATAATTCCATCAACCTGCACCCAACTCTTTTTAATTCTCCGCTTATCTACGAGGAGTATGCAGCTGAGATCCTTGCCGGAATCACGCATGAATATATTGATATTGCCCGCGAGTTTGGAGTGCCAGTCGCCATTGCGGCACCCACGTGGAGACTAGATGTTGAGCGCGTGGCGGCTGCCGATGTGCCCGTGAGTATCAATCAAGACGCGGTTGATTTTGTGAAGAAGGTAAAGCGTGATTCTGGATATCAGGATGTTTACCTCTTTGGATTGATGGCGCCAAAAAATGATTGTTATAATCCATCGGTGGCGCTCTCAGCAGAGGAGGCAATGTTGTTTCATGCTGGGCAAGCCAATCAATTAGCCGATAGTGGGCTGGATTTTTTACTAGCTCAAACGATGCCATCCGTTCGTGAGGCGGAGGGCATAGCGCGTGCGATGATTGCCAGTGAGCTTCCTTTTATAATCAGCTTCTGCATCAATAGTGAAGGTCAGGTGCTTGATGGCACGCCTTTGAATGATGCTATCAACATACTCGACCAGAAGCTAAACGGCGCGCCGCTGGGTTATGCTGTGAATTGCTCACATCCGACGTTTGTTAAGGCCGACGCCATGAGTAAAGCTACGCTGGCAAGGTTAGTAGGAATTTGTGCTAACGCCTCAGCAAAAGATCATAATGTGCTGGAGCAAACCAAGCAAACTATCGCTGATGATATCGATGTTTGGGCTGATTCCATGGTCATGCTACATGAAACCTACGGAGTAAAAATACTCGGTGGCTGCTGTGGCACTACTGACCATCACTTGCGTGCGCTGTGTGAGCGCATTTGCAAGTAAGCTAGTTCATCGAGTAAATGCTCAGGAAGGGCTCGAGCTCCGTATCGTAGTTGATGTCTGGTACGATCCATAGGTTGCGGAATGAAACCTTGCTGCCTTTGTGATCCTGAATTTTCAGAGGAAGTTTGCCGTGCTCTTGATAGAGTGTGGTGATGCGGGCGAGGAAGGAAGCATCATTGTGAATGAGCACTCCATTGTGGAATACGCTAATACGAAGTGGATCCTCTAGGCTGCCGTTATCATTGAATGTGGGTGCCTTATAGAGGATATCATAGGATTGCCACTCACCAGGCGCGCGGCAAGCATTGACGCGGGGTGGTCGCTGACCATAGAGCGCGCCGCACTGGCCATCGGCGACTGTCGGGTTTTGGTAGGTATTGACTACTTGGAGCTCGTAGTGGCTCATTGGAAAAATACCAGAATTTCCGTAGAGCTGTCCTTGCCACTCTGGGTCATCATGTTCGTCAAACATGAATTCGAGATGAATACGAGATGAACCATAGGCTTCTTTGGTGAGGTTGTTGCCCTTGCCGCGCGGCATCACGCCATTGTCATCAAACTGCCAACCTGTATTAGTCCACTGACTTGCGTCAAGTTGGGTGGCATCGCCTGGAGCTGGTAGGTAGGTTTGTTCTGCGGGAAGTGGCTCAACAACAGTTGGAATTGGTCGGCGGTTGTCATTGCGTCTCCAGCCGCCGAGTAGGCCACTGCTTACGCCACGCTTGGGATCATATGTGCGCTTCCGTGTTTGCTTTTCGGGGTGGGTTTTATTCAGGGTGTAGTAGACGGTGTTGTGTCCGAGCTGAGCAGAGTCAGTATTTTTTTGTTCTTGGAAGTTAAGTGCATAGACCTTGCCGGTGGTGAGTGGAACGTCAAAGGTAACTGACTTGCGGTCAGGTGATAGCGTGTAGTTGGTTACGGGTAGCTCTGTTTCGTCAACTTTAGGTGAACCATAAACACTGTGGTATTTATAGTGCCAGCTGCTCACTTTGGGGGTGGTTTTTTTTCCAATG
The DNA here is from genome assembly GCA_965656385.1 of Oceaniferula sp. Classification (GTDB taxonomy): domain Bacteria; phylum Verrucomicrobiota; class Verrucomicrobiia; order Verrucomicrobiales; family Akkermansiaceae; genus Oceaniferula. Next base: position 4,726 of record CBFHKM010000100.1, on the reverse strand, counting down.
CGATCAGTGAAGGTGATTTTGAAGCCTGTTTTTGTTAGTGCAGCGTTATGGATTTCAAAGGGCTGGGTTTGGTTATCCCATTTGGCATACTGGAGAGCAGAT
>CBFHKM010000100.1:2890-4526 GCA_965656385.1 Oceaniferula sp. | reverse complement strand
GCCTGTTTTTGTTAGTGCAGCGTTATGGATTTCAAAGGGCTGGGTTTGGTTATCCCATTTGGCATACTGGAGAGCAGATCTTTTACCGCCTTTGCTTAGCCAGCCACGTCCCACTTGGGCCGACCAGAGACGACCTTCGGCATCGAATGACATTTTGACAGTGCCAGAGGCCGTGCCGCGAATGAAATCAACACACCAGCCTTGCAGCTCACCGTCGACTTCCTCGAGGCCACAGCGGAAGTAGTTAGATTGAGTCTGATCACCGATAAACATTTGTCCCTGAAATGGGCCAAATTTACCACCAGTGGTATCCCAAACAGGACTACCTGGTGAGTTGCAGATGACCTCACGGGGAAACCAGATGGCTGGAAGGGTGCGGATTTTGTCAAAGTCTGCGGCAGTCATTGAGAGGACTTTTTCCTTGGTGAAGTCTGGTCTTGCAGGAAGCGAGGCGGGGTGACCGTAGAAGTTTCCTTCACGGATATGGTAGAGGCATGAGTCTGCCACCCAGTCACCTTGGTTGTCGGTGACGAAGAGCTCGTCTTTGGGGCTGACGCCGATGCCACAAGGTGAGCGCAGTCCGCTGGCGAGTGGCTGAAAGTGACCCGTGCGATCAGAGCGGTAGACCCAGCCACGCCACGGCGCATTGTAGGACATGTTACCAGCGACACCTTTCTTACCATCGGGGACGATGAAGTCACCACGGGCACCAAGGTTGAGGGAGGCGTACTTGCGACCGAGGGAGTCAACTACTGGCCCGTAATGATACTCGTGATATTCACCGGATGCGCCGAATTCATCAGTGACACACTCATAGCGGTCACATTTGCCGTCCTTGTCAGTGTCTACAAGGCGCGTTAGTTCCGGTTTCTGGGCAACGTAGTAGGCGTCATCTTTTTGATCGTAGTAGATGCCATTGGGTTCCATGAGGCCAGTGGCGAATAGGCTCCAGCTACCATTTTTGTATTCCCATACTTCGCCCTCCCATGATGCGGCTGCAAGGGTGCCATCGGGCTTATGGCAAATACCAAGGATGGTGACAGCTCCGCGTGGAAGAGGCACGGTCTCGAGTTTGTAGCCCATTGGTATTTGGGCCGGTATTTGGGCCGGCACTTTGTTGGGTGTTTGGGCGGTGATGGAGCTGGCAAAAACTAGACTCGCAAAGGAGATGAGAAGATATTTCATGTTATAAATGAGTTTACTTGGTGGAAATAGTGAATGAGTTGTCGCCCTCTGGAGCGATACAAAGGGTGACAGGCTTGCCATCAACCACGGAGTGGATCAGGGCATTGGCTTGGGCGACCTCGTAAGCAATAAATTCGATGTTTGTGCCCTCGTGAGTCTGGCGTGCACTATCGGGTATTTGTTTGCCGTCGATTTGTGATGGGGTTGCGCTACGATCTGCGAGTGATGGGGTTTGATTGATCTCAGCCTCGTGCCACGCATCAATGATGGTGCCGTCAACGGGATTGTAAGCGACGATCACTTTGTTGGGCAGCAGGCAGAGGAGGGCGCGCGGCGGTAGGTCTTTGATCCACTTGCGCTCGATCTTTGCGGCGGGGCCAGCGACGATAACTCTGGGAATACTCCCTTGGAGGCTACGGCCGGAGAGGACGTAGCGAGCTCCCGCTGGTCC
>CBFHKM010000100.1:0-2790 GCA_965656385.1 Oceaniferula sp. | reverse complement strand
ACTAAGTTACCGTAGAATTTGTAGCTATGGGCTCTCTTTTCCTCGTGAAAAATTTCAAAGCTGTAAGTGCCGGCCTCAAGCTGGAGCTTTTCGTTGACGTCGTCTGTTTTGGGAGACTTTTCATCTGAGTAGTGAACTTCTTTGCCCTCGAAGTAAACGGCTGTGCGGCCTACCCGGCGGATGTCGAAGCGATAGGAGCCGGGCTTTTGAATGTAAGCTTTAGCAGTGACGCGAACAACACCTTCGAGGTTACGTTTCACGTAGAGCCAGTTTTCAGGCAGTGGCGTTGATGAAGTGGACTCGATGGTTTTGAAGAGCTCAGGAGCGAGGCGCTTGTCTTTGAAATGATCTTTTGGGTAGACGTAACGCACCACTTCACGAATACCCTCTTGCTTGGAGAGGATGTAGTCGGTGAGGGCTTGGCGGTCTTCGGCAGAATAGATGGCTTCAAATGCGGCCATTTCGGTGCCTGCAATGCCCTTGGTGATTGCTCGGTTGATGGCTTCAGGGCTGTCACCATGTTTCCAGAACGAGTCAGCGAGAGCTGGGCCGATTCCACCCTCCATGTGGGGACCATGGCAGGTCATGCAGATTTGTTGGTAGAGTGTTTTGCCACGTTCTACTGAGGCTGGGTCAGCAGAGGCAGTCGCTAGGCTTGATAGTAGTGTGATGGTAAGTAATTTGTTCATATTTTATTCGCTGAATAGTTGAGTCTACGGCTTGATGAGCTCAATGCGCTGAAGCAAGCCGGCGTTTTTCGGTTCGGCAAGTTTGATGCGTTGCTTTGTTTCGGCGTCTGTGAGAGTGATTGAGAAGGTGGAGACTTTTGACCATTCCAGCGCTTTGTCGTCCTTGCTCTTGAAATCCTTGGCCTCGAGCAGGATAGTCTTGGGGCCGTGGCCACTGATTTTGGTCCCGTAGTTAAAATTGCCTAGGTCATTGCCGTTGCCGTTGAATTTACTATCAAGACCGACGCCTAACAGAACATCTTGCCCCTCTTTGATGTTTAGAGTGATGGCGAGCTTGTTGCCAAGAGTGGTGTCGAGTTGGGGGTCTTGGAATTTGTAAGTTTTAAAATTTGCCCCATCTCGGCTACTCCAGTTGACCATGCCGTTAGAGAAGTCGTCAACAAGGCTGGACTTTGGAAGATTCTTGAAAGCCGCGAGGTCGATATCTGCGGGGATATGGGTGTGCTCGTAGGAGTTGATGCTGAAGGTTTTGGTAGAGCCTCTTTCCAGTGGCTGTTCCTCTGCAAGCTTGTAACGGCAGAGAGCAAATGTGTAGAGGGGTAGCTTAGAATAAACGGGAATCGTCGCTTTCCAGGTGTCTGACCCCTCAGTCGTAGTGGCTTTTTTCCAAAAGCGGGTGATCGCGTTGGGGTGATAGCTGTAATAAATTTCAACGTCTTTCAGGCGCTCTTTCTGGGCAGGTGTGACGGTGAAGTGCGCCGTGTTGTTCTCAATCTTGAAGGTCGAGGGTGGGGTGGCGGGGATATTCTTCTCATCACCTGCAAGGTGCTGCTTGAACCAGTGGGTGAGCATGATCCATTGTTCAGGTCCAGGGCCGTGGTTGGCGTGCATGTTGCCGGTAACGCGCCAGTTGTCGTGTGGCAGTAGGTCCATGGATTGGTAAATGCGATCCAAGGTGGAGTGGAAGTCATTAGACGAGGTGATAAACATCACGGGCACAGTGACATGCTTCCAGTAGGCGCCAGGGTCGATGGTGTTTTTGTAGAGCTCGAGGTCTCCGATGTTGCGGATCACTCCACCACTATTCATACCAGGGTAGTTCTCATGGAGGTTGGCGGTTCCTCCAACAAAGGGGGCAACCGCTTTTAGTCGCTTGTCGATGGCGGTCATTGAGGTGATCGTGCCTCCCATGGAGAAGCCGGTGAATCCGAGTTTAGAGGCGTCAACCTCTGGCTGCTGCTCAAGAAAAGTGAGCGCGCGGCGTCCTGCGAGCGAGAGCATGAACCAGTTTGAATTACGCGGGCTTATGATGGGATCCACACTGTGCTCATCCGGGTGGAAGCTGCTTTTGAAGTGCTTACGCAACGCCTTAGTGTAGAAATTGGGCCCTTGGGTAGGGTCGATTTTTCCCCAGTCTGTGAGACCTTCTTTTGCACCTTCGAGCGGGCGTCCTAGCCAGTTGATATCGACGGTGGCAAAGCCCTGAGTCGCGAAGTAGTGGCCGCGGTTGCGGTCAGCGCATTGGCCACCACCGTGGCTCCAGACAAAGGCGGGGTTTTTATTGCCATTCTCTGGAAAGCAGTAGTAGGCGGCGATACGAGAGTCCGCACCCTTAAAAGTACCTACCTTGAAAGTAATCAAGCGTGATACCACTCCGTCTTTTTTCCACTCTTGGTGAACCTTGACGTCCAGGGCTTCTACACTGGAATCATAGCTGTCCCAGAGTGCGAGGGCATCTTTGGGGACCTGGTCGGCAGAGGTGTAGGGAGTGAGGCTGTCTTGCTGAGCAAAGCCAGAGAGGCTGGTGCCGAGCAAGAGAGCGATAATTGCAGACGGGGTGCTAGTTGATTTTTTTGCCATGCTGTTGTGGTGCAGTGTGATTTGGTCTGCTCCTCCCAATACGTTGAGGGTAGGTCATATCTTTACCTAAAAACACTATATGAGAGCGAGATCCGATTTCTCATCGAAATGAGTCAATTGGATCAAATCCATGTAAGGCATCCCGTGAGAATCAACGGTCGCATCCATGAGCACAGAACAGAATAGCTGACTTAGCCCAGTTGGCTAGTCATCAGTTCTGATGATGCTGGTGCCAGCCTTA
>CBFHKM010000099.1:3214-6648 GCA_965656385.1 Oceaniferula sp. | reverse complement strand
GGGCCATGCTGATATTATCCTGACTGTTGTTACCAATGATCAGGCGATGGAGGCCATTTTCTTTGGAGAGGATAATCTTCTCGTCGGAGCTGATGGTCGCACATTTATCAACTGTGCTACACTCACACCCAAAGTGCATGTTCAGCTCGAAGAAGCAGCTGCAAAAGTTGGAGCAGTCTGCCTGGAGGCCTGCATGGCGTCAAGTATACCCCAGGCGCGCAATGGTGAGCTCTTTTTGATGATCGGGGGTGAGGAGGTGGAATTCAATGCCCACAAAGCTCTGCTTGATGACCTTAGTAAAGCACTGCATTACGTCGGTGCTGCGGGCAAAGCCTCGGAGGTGAAGGCCTTAGTCAATATGGTGATGAACATCAACACCGCGGCTCTCGCCGAAGGCCTCGGTATTGGCGACGCTCTCGGCATAGACCTGAAGATGCTTTGCGATATCTTCAGCCAGACAGGCGCCAACTCACGTGTCTTGGAAACTGATGCTGAGGACATGATCATCCGTGATCACGATTGCTATTTCTCCGCCTCGCACGCAGCGAAGGATTCGGGCATCGCCTTGGGCCTTGCTGCCGCAGAGGGCATTGATGCTCCTCTGGCTCAGGCGACCTTTGATCAATACGCCAAGCTCACTGAGATTGGAAAGGGTGAGCTGGACAAGTCAGGCATTGCTGAGCTTACTTTCAAAGGCCGCAACGATTAATCGCTGGTCTGAGTGTGCATTTGCTCAACCAAGCAATCCAAGAATTGACACAGTCATGAACCAAACGATTAAAAACTCACAGGGCGAAGCGCTTGATTACACCTTTCTCCCTGGTGATGAAAAATGCCGCGACGAAAACTGGCTCGTTATTCTGGGTCACGGTGTCACCGGTGACAAAGATCGGCCGGTTATCACTGAGACGGCCAAGGCTCTCCGTGATGTGGGTGTGGATACACTCGCTTTTTCCTTTGCGGGCAATGGTGCCTCAGAGGGTGACTTCTGTGCCGCTACGATTTCAAAAGAAGTGGCGGATTTGGGGGCAGTGATTGATGCGGTCTCTGATGCTTACGCCAAGATCGCCTACATAGGTCACAGCATGGGAGGTGCAGTGGGGCTTAGCCGAGTAGCTAAAGATGAGCGCATCAATGCACTCGTCTCGATCGCTGGCATGATTGATACTAAGGCATTTGCAGATACGGAATTCGGCGATGAGATGCCTGACTCCGGCTTGATGTGGGGGGAGGAATCGTGCCCGCTTTCGTCTGCTTTTATGAATAATCTATGTGATGAAATCGTTAGTTTAGTTCCCCTAGTGAACAGCGTTACCATACCCTGGCTACTTTTGCATGGCACGGCTGATGACGTGGTGTTGCCCAAAGACACGGAGTGTGTGCAAGCCCTGCGGGGCGAGGCGGTCGATGCTGTGTATGTTGAGGGTGCGGACCACAGCTTTAACGAGCCTGCCCATAAAGCACAACTCACCGAAACGATCACTCAGTGGCTGCGTGGCCAACTGGCATAAGGCTCAGGGGGCGTGGAGTGAGAGATGGTTTAAGCCTTTTTTGTTATGAGAATAGTTCGAGATATGGTAAATGATGTGCATGCAACATCACCCTGGTGCCTCTAACGCGGTTTCGATTCCCCAAAAAAAAGATAACACCATCGCCATAATAGTGAGCTATGCTCTGCTGGCGTGTTTGATGGCTTATGTGATGTTTGGTGGGGATGAGCCACCTAAGCCTGTTGTGGTTGCGCCGAAGGTTGAGATAAACGATGTGGAGCCCGAGCCGAAGATTGTTTTGAATCCTGTGCCAAGCTCAATCGTTGCCAGCGAGCCGCTGTGGATTAATCCACCGGAGGACGTCAATATGGACGTCACGGAGGAGATGAAGGTCAAATTGTTACTAACGAACCATAACTCGTATCCAGTTACTGGGATTATAGTGAGGTTCACTTTTCATGATCTTTTAGATAACGAGTTACAGGGAGCACTTGAGAAGACATTTGATGAGATTGTAGATGCATCAGGTCAACTAAGTTTCGCCGACGTCGTATTGGGTGAGTATCCGACCGATACCATGAGTGTGAAGGCTGAGGTGCTTGCAGTATCGGCGGCTCAATAACAGGGCCGCAATCGCTGATCTTTGGATGTTGCGCTGAAAGTTGATTTGTTTTAAGATAAGAAAGTTATATATGAAGTCGCAAAATAAGCATCATGAAGCAAAGTTGCCATCGGATTCAGACGAGAAAAGAGCTGACAGATCTGAGCGACTGCGTCACCTCGACACCATAGGCTTGCCTGCTGCAGAGGCAGAAAAAGTAGTCGAGCCTAGCTTGGATAGCTTGCCTACGGCAGCTGATGAGGCCATGCCGGCGATTCATGACGATAGAATCGGATCTAAAACATTTGTTCCCAATGTTGCTCTCGAGCTTTACGAGATAGCTGCTCAGCAAGGTGATGCACAAGCTCAGTACAGCCTGGGGTTGTGTTACCATTACGGTGAAGGCACACTGAAGGATCCGTTCAGCGCATTCAAATGGTTTAGCCAAGCTGCCGAGGGCGGACATGCTCAGGCACAATACAGTGTGGGGGTTTATTATCAGCAGGGTATCGGCACAGAACAGAATTCGGAGAGCGCTTTTAAATGGTTTGAAAAAGCGGCTATTCAAAATCAGCCCAAGGCTCAGCACGAGCTGGGGGAATCGTTTTACCATGGTCGTGGTGTGGAGAAAAATCCTGCGATGGCTAAAAAGTGGATCAACAAGTCTTATGTCAATGGCAACAAGCGTGCCAGTGAATCATGGGACAAGTATGAATTGTGGAAGTTCTGAGCCCTAAACAGAGTTCAAGACCACATGGTGGTTCATCCAACAGTCAAAATAATAGGGGAATAATAAGGCCGTGAGTTGCTCTCACTTACAAGATGTCTGAATTCGAAGAACTTATTGATGCTCATTACCAAGCATTATATCGGTTTGCCTATTCGCTGGCCAAGAATCCTGATGCAGCTGCTGATCTAGTTCAGCAAACATTCTGCATATGGGCTCAAAAAGGGCACCAGCTAAAAGAACGTAACAAGGCAAAAACTTGGTTGTTCACGACACTCTATCGTGAGCATCTCGCGATCGCGCGTCGAAGTCGTCGTTTTGTCGATAGTAGCGCTGATGAAGTTGAATATCAGCTGCCGACACACCAAGATGATAATACCAGAACCCTAGACGGTAAGCGGGCGATTGCATTGTTGAGTGAATTAGACGAAACCTTCAGGGCTCCTCTGACGCTGTTCTATATTCAGCAACATTCTTACAAGGAGATTGCAGAAATTTTGGAAGTGCCAATGGGCACTATCATGTCCCGCATTTCTAGGGGAAAGAAACAGTTGCGTCAGAAAATGCTCACTGTGCCCTCAGGCAAGATCAACAATGTGATCGAATTAAATCCCAA
>CBFHKM010000099.1:0-3116 GCA_965656385.1 Oceaniferula sp. | reverse complement strand
ACAAAGCTGAAAGCCATGGATAAGGAACAAGCTCAATTTATTTTACAAAGCTATCGGCCAAATGGCTCCGATGCTCTAGATGCTGATTTTGCTGATGCTTTGTGCATGGCTGCCAAAGATACTGAACTAGGGGAATGGTTAGCTGTCGAGTGCGCCGAGGATGCGTCATTTGCGGCCGCTCTCTCGGATGTTGAGATTCCAGTGGAACTGAGACAGCAAATTATCGAAGCGATGGATATGGATCAGGTTAAGGTCTGGGATCAGGACCAGACCCGCGAAATGGGGGAGGATGATGCTCTAGATAAGCTTTTCATGAATGCAGTCGATCAATTGTTGCCTCCAAGAGGGCTACGAGATCAGCTTTTAACGGCTATGCATCTTGAGCAAGCTCATAAGACGGTGACGCCATTGGGGGCTCAAAAAAGAGGGCTTGGGAAGGTGAGTAGCATGGTAGCGGTAGCGGCTGCTGTGGTGGCCGGTGCGTTTTTGGCTTATGAATTAACTTCTCTGGCTCCATCCTCAGATCAACTTTTTGAATCTCATCAGGTGCAGCATCACGCTGGAAATTTCCTGCAGGCTAGTTTCGAATATGATGTCGAAGATGATGATCCCGAACGTATTCATAGCTGGCTAGTCAATCGGCAGTTGCCAGCACCTACCAATATTCCTCAGGCTCTTAAGGAGCTCAGTTGCGCGGGCTGTAAGGAGATTAAGTTGCCGGGGGAGAAAAGAGCTTCGATGGTGTGTTACTCTGAGAATACCGATGCAAATATTTATCTGATCATTGTGAATAATGCCGATATTCTTGACCGAGGTCTTCCGGCGCTCTCGGAGGTTTGTGTTAAGGATTGTTATCATTGTAAGGTCACCGATTGTAGCTGTGCTCGCTGGCAAGATGCTCACAACACCTATATTCTTCTGAAGAAGACGCCATCAGGGCAAAAAGCTGAATTGATGAATTATCTATAGTCGGCTTCTGCCTGATGTCGCCAAGCGGTGGCTGTGAGCTTGATTAAGCCGCCCTCAAGATCATAAACTGGCAGAAAACAGTATTTTATGGCTTATTGGGGGCATCAAAATATCGGTAACGACTTGACACGTTGCTGATATAATGCATTTTCCCCATCCCGCTGCGCTGGAAACGTGGTGGCAACCATATATATTAATCATGAAACAAGATTTTCATCCCGACTATCATCCCGTTGCCTTCCAAGACATGACGACAGGCGTGCGTTTTATCACACGTTCTACCGCCAAGTCTGACAAGGTTGAACAAATCGATGGCGTCGACCACTTCATTATCTCAATGGGTGTCACGTCTGATTCACACCCATTCTTCACAGGCCAGAAGCAGTTTGTGGACACCGAAGGACGCATTGACAAGTTTCAGAAGCGTTTCGGCTCAGTACGCCGAGCAGGCAAGCCCAAGCTCAAGGCCTAAACAGGTCGCGCTTAACGGCATTGCCCATCCGGAATTTATCCGGACCTTTCAAGACTCCTTTCGCTACGAGCGAAGGGAGTTTTTTTGTGTTTGGGATTTGGCATCGAGTTATTACCTGTTAGGGTTTTACTATGAATTGTCGTGAGGCGTTGATAGCGCTCAATATGCTACCGAAGATAGGACCGGTAAAAGTGCGCCGTCTGATGGACCGCTTTGGAAGTGCGGGGAAGATATTAACCCTGGCTCCAGATAAGCTGATGGCTGTGCAAGGCATAGGTGCTGAGACAGCTGGTATTATTAGTGATTGGGAAAATAGAATTGATCTTGCGGAGGAGTTGAGTGAAGTCGACCGCCGTGGGCTCTCGATTGTCACTCTTGAGGATCAAGAATACCCTCAGGCACTACGGCAGAGTTATGATCCTCCTCTAGCACTTTATGTGTGGGGGGAGTTGAAGTCTGCAGATTGTCACGCACTGGCAATCGTAGGTTCACGAAAAACATCCCATTACGGTATTCAGACTGCCCGACAGTTTGGTTTCCAATTAGCGACGAGTGGTTTCACCATTGTGTCGGGTCTGGCCAGAGGTATCGATACGCATGCCCATGAGGGCGCAGTAGCCGCTAATGGTCGTACGGTTGCGGTGATCGGGTCTGGCCTGGGCCAAGTATATCCACCAGAAAATATGGCCTTAGCTGAAAAAATTGCATCTGGTTTTGGGGCCGTGGTATCTGAATTTCCTCTAAACACTACGCCGAGCAAGAAAACGTTCCCTATGCGAAACCGCATCGTGGCTGCATGGTCTCGTGCGGTTGTGGTGGTTGAATGCCCCGAGTGGTCGGGAGCACGTATTACAGCTAACCTTGCAGGAGAGCTAGGGCGGCCCATCTATGCAGTTCCCGGTCAAATTGACCGGCCGTCGTCTGCAGGCTGTAATGCCCTTATTCGTGAGGGTGCGACGTTAATTACAAGCGGCCAAGATATTTTAGACGATTTATCCATTTTGCCTCTTGAGAATTCATCTGATGCATCGCCTGCGGAAGAAGTTTCAGAATCTGAACCCGTGTTCCCCGAGCTTGACGGTGCTGGTCGACTGATTCATGATGCTCTTGGTAATGACTCTCTGAGGATTGACGAAATCCTCGATACTACCCGTCTACCGCTTCCAGAGGTGAATGCGACGCTACTAAAGCTTGAGATTCAGGGCTTGGTCCGCCAACTGCCTGGTGGTAGATTTGCTAGAAAATGAGATTAATTTACTCACATAGCCCTAAAGTAGGGATGAAAAACAACAAATATGGGTAGTATCTTCTCAACTTGGCACGATGCTTGCTTGCTATATTAATCACAAACCATTATCTACCAACCACTGACTATTATGAAAAAAATCGAAGCCATCATCAAGCCCTTCAAGCTCGAAGAAGTTAAAGAGTCCCTCGCAGATGTGGGTGTCCAAGGAATGACCGTCACAGAAGTCAAGGGATTTGGACGCCAAAAAGGTCACACCGAGATTTATCGCGGTAGTGAATACACCGTCGATTTCCTTCCTAAGGTGAAAATCGAAATTATTGTTGATGATGAAGATTCTGCAACAGTAGCAGAGGCAATCGTCAAGAGCGCCAACACAGGAAAAATCGGTGACGGTAAGGTGTTCATCTCTTCTGTGGAGTCAGCAAT
>CBFHKM010000098.1:0-6781 GCA_965656385.1 Oceaniferula sp. | reverse complement strand
ACGGACTGACCCCTCTCCTCTCCGAATGGCTGGCCGAATTTACCAAGAGAGATTGAATACAAAAATGATTGGCAGCATGGAGATTTCGTAGCCATCGGAGCGTCTTACGTCAAAAAAATGTATAAAAAAGCCCTTAAACAAGGAGGTCTAGATGATTAAAAAATATTTGTTACCGATAATTTTAACCTCTCTGATTGAGAGGGGTGTTGCGCAGGACTCTGTAGAGGATGAGTTGCCAATAGTAACTGCCGAAATAAGTGTGCTAGGAAGTTCTGGTAAGCTATTGGCAGGTGTTAAGATCGGTGCTGGATGTAGTAAATTGAAACGTAATGACTCACTACGAGATTCAGGTGTGAGCGATGCAGCGGGAGTCTGTATTTTAAAGTTAAAGGCTCTTAATGGAATCAATGTCTGGACGGAGAAAAATGGGTATTATCAATCAATTGCCCCTGCAAGACACGAGCGTCCTTTTGACAAGCGTTTTCGCTTTGATCCATTTATTTACGACGGTATTGACCGACAGGATCTATTGACCAGAAAAGTAGAACCACCCATGAAAAAGAAGGTGCACCTGGAGGCCTCGGTTATCTTGCGAGAAATTAAGAATCCCATTCCTCTCTATGTCAAAGCAGTCCGCATGGATATTCCTGTCCGCGATGTCTGGCTTGGTTACGACTTTGAGGTTGGTGATTGGGTCAAGCCACATGGAAAGGGAATCAAAAGCGACATGCATGTCCGTTCCGCGCCCAAAAAGCTTGATCCTGCAGATCCAAACAAAAGTACTTTGCTTCCCGGTGTTGCCACTCTCGAAATAGGCTTCGGAGAAGACGGCGGAATCATTCGCGTTACCAAAGACAATGGCTGGCTTGCAGTTAGTGAAATGAAGATGCCGCATCTGGCACCCGGAGCCGGTTACAAACTGCCTACACTCAAGATTGAACAGACTGGCTTTGGAGCTGGCACCTCGTCCGAGTATGAAAAAGCCCCAGACACTGAAGAATATCTTCTACCAAAAGCCAATGGCTACTTCTTCCGGACACGCGTCAGGCGCGAGGGAGAGAAGATCGTCATTGCCAACTATGGCAAACTAATGGGCAACATCAATTACCGCCCCGCCCAGCTTGATGGTGCATGGTGGGGTGACGAAAAAGAAAACGCTCCGGCCTTCGGCAGTATTGAGTTCACTTACTACTTCAACCCTACATCTAACGACCGGAACCTAGAGTTTGACGTGAAAAAAAATATCTTCAAACGGAGTGACCAATGGATAAGAGAGCCCTAAAGAACAAGTCCACGCTCTAACCGCTGTCGCGAGAATCAACACGCAAAACCCAAAGGCTGTCCTGCAAACCTGTTCTGTCACGTCTCGTGCTGATGAGGTGCTGCTTGCGGCTTCGCCGTGGGGAACAAAAAAGCACCTCGCACGATCCGCGCGGTCACTACCCGCAGAAAGGGGTCAGTCCGTGGATTGTGGATTGACAGCAGAAGGAGGAGAGTTAGTCCGTGGATTGTAGGTAAACTTTTATCTGTTTGCATTTTTTTTGTATCAGCTAATGGAATACTTAGTTTGGCTGCATGAACCTCACACAACGTCTGTTCTGCAGCGCTGGCCCGATACTCATGGGCTGTAGTCTGTTCGCAGCTCAGCCGCCCAACATTATCTATATCAATACGGATGACTGGGGGATTGGCAAGGTGCCAATCTAGATAAACGGGGTCAGGAAGAGATTTGTTGCATTGAGAGTTTGATTTGCTTTTTCTGAAAGGATAGTGTGACCCCATGCCAAGGCAGGTCAGGATTGAGTATGCGGATGCCACTCCTCGACGTGGCTGGTGCTATGGTTCTGCCCGTTTCAGGGAAGAGGTTGACAGCCTGCTGGGATAGCAAAAATTTGCGGGGAAGCAATTCAGGGTGGAGAACGACTATGACGGCAGGCAACTGCGTAGTCATAGTGAGACGGCTGGCCGTCAATACATTCAGGTGAGTCTCAAGGTGGTGTGCAAGGTGGCGATGGGTGCAATAGTGATGGACTGAGCGCTCGATTGATGGAATCAAACGGAATAAGTCATCAACGCAAAGAGGTTGCGCTTTGTTATTTTTGATATAAATAACGCCTAGAAATTTTATCGATCTGTGGATATTCAAGCAAAAAGCTCAGATTTCAGCAACCATGCGAAGGTGGACCGGATTGGCATCATGGCCTCGGTTTTGTGTGCCATTCATTGTGCTGTCACGCCAGTGCTTTTGATTGTTTTGCCCAATTTTGCCAAGGTGTGGGCTCATCCAGCTGCGCATTGGGGTATGGCGCTTTTTGTAATACCTATCGCGGTATGTATGATTTATATTGGTTATAAAAAACATGCGAGACGATGGATTGTTCTGACTGGCATCGTTGGTATTATCTTCATTATTATCGGTTCTATTCTCCCTTACGTTGATTCTGATTCTGCGAATTTAATGGGTGCGGATGCAGAGGAGGTATCGGCGGAGTCGCCAGTTTCAGAGTGTGGTCTCAAAGAGGATGTCTCATCTAGTACAGGGTCTATGTCTCTGGATCCAGAATCTGTAAAGTCAGCAGATACAGAATGCGTGGATAATTGCTGCCCTTCAATTGTGGTGGACGATACGGGTAAAAATACAATCTACATACCACCTGCAAGTATCGTTACTTCTCTCGGGGGTTTGTGCTTGATTATTGTGCATGGCGGTAATTTGTATTGTTGCTGTGCAAACCGGAGGAAGAAGTCGGGGTGTAAGTGCTGTTAATTTCTATATTTGATGTTGGTGTGATTATGTCGTCCTCTCTTATGGTTGGGATTTGCAATCAATGAACTTATCATCCGATGGCGTTTCCATGGCTCTTTTACAGAGTCTGATCAATCAGCCTCCATTATTAGCCGATTTGCCGGAGGCAGTGAGCTTCCCGTGCCAATCATTGGTTTTGCCGTCGGGGTCATGCACGTTGAATCAGGAGCAAAAACTCGGGCATTTGTATGAGGATGCGCTGGCAGTAGTGCTTGAATCTACTCCACGCTATGATGTCTTAGCACGGGGTTTGCCGATTCGCCAAGATGCGGGGCATACGCTGGGCGAGCTTGATTATCTACTCAAGGATCTGGTTTCAGGTCGCATGATCCACCTTGAGCTAGCTGTAAAATTCTATCTGGCGGTGGAAACTGATAGTGGCTTGCGTCTGCCTGGGCCAGATGCGCGGGATCATTATTTCCGCAAGCTTGAGAGGATGCGCTCACACCAATTATTACTGGTGGACAAATTTCGAGATCTGTTTCCGGCGCCATTTCGTGAGCAGGAGTTCGAGGTGCAACAGCTAGTACATGGATGTATTTTTAATCATGTGCGGGCAAGTGCTCCAGCAGAGGCGGAGTTTCTGAACCCGAATGGGCGGCGTGGCAAGTGGCTGCATGCTGAGGAGTGTGTTGAGTATTTTGGTAAGAACTCCTCGTTAGAAGTTATCCCTAAGCCACTCTGGCCGGCATCTATGGAAGCGATGTCAGATATTGAATTGGATAGATGGCAAATCGATGAGGACATAGATCGCTGCGTGATGGTGCGGCGTGTGGCTACAGGTGAAAGGAGTGATAGAGGCGATAGGGTTGGAAGAAGTGGGGGAAGTGAGGGAGCTGACGAGGGTCTTTACTTTATTGCGCCGAAGGGCTACCCGAATCAAACGGACGATGGCCGCTGAGCTGAGGTGCGATTCGTAGCTCGTCAGGCTAGCTCAAAAGATCTTGTTGCGGGCTCGTGAGTTGGTGTGTGGTTAAATTAGAATTGCCTGTAGCTTGCCCACGCAGTAGGTATCGGCATGTCCACAGGCAAGGGAACCATCAAACTCGGCGTGCTCGGCTCTGGCTCTGGCTCGAATATGCAGGCGATTCTCGATGCGATCGAGGATGGCTCATTGGATGCTGAGATTGTGCTGGTGATGTCTGATCATCCCGATGCCTATATCTTGGAGCGTGCTCGCAAGGCGGGCATTGCAGCGGAGGTGATTGACTGTGGTGGATTCAAGACCAAGTTTCCCGATGAGTCACAGTCAGCTGTGGCGGAGAAACTGAAGTCGCAGGGTGTGGATATTGTCTGCTTGGCAGGCTTCATGCGCTTGGTGAAGCAGCCAATGTTGGATATTTTTCCGGAGCGTATTCTCAACATTCATCCTTCCCTGCTTCCCGCTTATCCGGGGCTGATGGCATGGAGGCAGGCTGTGGAGGATGGAGCTCGTGAGTCTGGCTGCACGGTTCACTTCGTGGATGCTGGTATGGATACGGGGCCGATTATTTTACAAGCTAGTGTTCCTGTGTTATCTAACGATACAGCTGACAATTTGCATGCACGTATTCAGGCGGAGGAGCACCAGCTCTACCCAGAGGCCATACGGCTGGTCTGGAACGAAATCAAAAAATAATCATCAACTATCTAATCCTATGGCAAAGAAAACGACGGCAAAGAAATCAACAAAGAAGGTGGCGGCAAAAAAAGCGTGGGAGAAGTCCATGCCCAGGGATCAGTTTGAATTCATGCGTGAGGTGCTGGCAGCTCCAAGCCCGATTGGACTGGAGGCAGCGATGTCGTATGGTGTGCTTAAACCTTATTTTGAGAAGTTTATGCCTAAGAGCTGGGCGATCCAGCAGTTCAAGGGCAATGCAGGGATTGTGGTGGATACTCACCCAGGACGAGATGAGATGACTTCAGTGATGATCATCGGTCACTCTGATAAGATCCGCATGCAGGTGCGCAAGATCGATAATGACGGTAAGATATGGATCAATACAGATTCGTTTTTGCCGTGCACTTTAGTTGGCCATGAGGTGAAGCTGTTCAGTCAGGAACCAGAGAAGCCGGGTGTTTACCGCTGTATTGAGGGGGGGACTATCGAGGCATTGGGTGCGATCCACTTTTCTGCTCCAGCTCAGCGCACGGGTGACAAGGGGCTCAAGCCTGAGATGATGTATCTTGAGCTTCAGATGCACGGCGAGAAGTGTAAGGAGCGGGTTGAGGCTCTGGGCATCCGCCCGGGAGACCCGATCATTCTTAATCGCCCGATTAAAAGAGGGTTCTCCGATGATACGTTCTATGGTGCCTACCTCGATAATGGTCTTGGCTGTTTCGTGGTGGCTGAGATTGCTAAAATACTGGCGAAGTCGCCGCTCAAAAATGTCCGCGTGCTTTATACGATTGCCACTCATGAGGAGATTGGTCGTTTCGGTGCTACTGCCATTGCGGGGGAGCTCAAGCCAGATATTCTGATCGGCTCAGATGTGAATCATGACTATGACGCTGCCCCTGGAATCGGTGCTAAGCGGATGAATCCGCTAGCGATGGGCAAAGGCTTTAGCCTGACTAATGGCTCGATCACGAGTGAGTATCTTAACACTCTGATCGAGAAAGCCTGCCAGAAGAATAAGGTTCCATATCAAGTTGATTTCTCAGGCAGAGACACTGGTACGGATGCGATGGCAGCTGCTTTGGCAGGAATTGATAGTGCTTCGACTTCGATAGGCTTCCCGATTCGAAATATGCACACGATTTCCGAGACAGGTCACACAGCAGATGTGTTGGCGGCCATCCACGGTATGGTGGCAACCTTCAAGTCGATGGACAAGATGAACCGCGGCAAGGGCATTAGCCGTGATGATCTCAAGGATGGTCATCCTCGCTTGGATAATGCGAAGACGATCTAGAGTATGACCTGGTAGCTTCTGTGCTGCTACGCTGCAGCTCAATGGCCACTATTCTACGGTGACGCTTTTGGCGAGGTTGCGTGGCTGGTCAATGGCGCAGCCTCTGATCCTAGCGATGTGATAAGAGAGCAGCTGTAGCGCCACAGCTGCGGGAACCACGGAGGTGTATTGTGGGCAAGCGGGGATTTCGATGACGTGGTCACATGCAGCACGTGCTTCTTCATCTCCTTCGGTGATGACGCCCAAGACAGGAGCACTTCGAGCTTTGCACTCGGCGACGTTACTGAGGGTTTTTTCCTGCCCAGGTCCTTGGTTAAGAAGGGCGATGACGGGCATGGACTCTTCTAAAAGTGCGATCGGTCCGTGCTTGAGCTCGGCGGCGTGGTATCCCTCGGCGTGGATGTAGGAGATTTCTTTGAGCTTGAGTGCTCCCTCCAGCGCGACGGGATACATGTAACCGCGGCCGATGAAGAAGGCGTTGTTGTAGTCGGCATAGTGGGCCGCGACTTCTGCAATTTGCTCGTTGCATGCCAGTACGGTTTTTACCAGTTCAGGAATGAGCTCAATCTCAGCTGCGATCTTGATGCCTTCTTCGCGTGACAGGCGGTGAGCACGAGCGAGCTTGAGGGCGATCATGAGCAAGACAGATACTTGGCTGGTGAATGCCTTGGTGGAGGCAACGCTGATCTCGGGTCCAGCGTGTAAGTAAATACCTCGGCCGGTTTCGCGGGCGATGGTTGAGCCGACCACGTTGACCAGTGCGGCAACGAGAGATCCTTTGTCTACTGCTTCACGGACGGCGGCTAGGGTGTCAGCGGTTTCGCCAGACTGGCTGATGGCGAGTACTAGGTCTCGGCTGCCTACGATGGGATTGCGGTAGCGAAATTCAGCAGCTTGCTCGACTTCGGCGGGAATCGCGGCGAAGTCCTCGACGGCATATTCACCAATGAGGCCGGCGTTCATGGATGTTCCACAGCCGACAATGAGCAGGCGCTGTATGTCGACGAGCTCTCTGGGAGAGAGGTTGAGGCCAGATAGGATGGCGGTGCCGCGATTGGTATCAACACGGCCTCGGATAGTG
>CBFHKM010000097.1:0-6850 GCA_965656385.1 Oceaniferula sp. | reverse complement strand
CCACAAGCCTCCTCGCAGCCTCGGCCCTTCTCATCTCCGCCACCGCATTACCGGCGGCTACGACCCTTGTTCACTGGGGTGAATCGGGTGGAGACCAGGGTATAGTCCCAGGCAATACCACGGGTACAACGGCGACAACCTATTCGGACGGCGCTTCGATCAACCCAACGGTCGGAGCCAGTTACTATCCCAGTGCTGTCGACCGCACGCCCACCTACAATGGTGCCCACACTACGAGTGGTACAACTCACCAGATGCAGGATCGTACAACTCCCGGTGACCGTATGTTCATACAGGGCTCAGGTGCCGTTGGGGTCGAAGCCATGTTCGCCTGGGAAAGTGGGGTTCACACCCTCAGCAGTTCGACGGGTTATAAGGATTACAACTTTACCTGGGAGGGGCAGTTGCGCTCAGCCGCGGACACCGGGTCCATGCGCTTTCTGTTGGAAGACAGCGCGGGCCAGTGGCACATCAGCCAGTCCTTCTCTGTCACAGCTCCCGCCTCAGGTTTGGACAGCTTTTCTGGATCAGCATCCAGCTTGTCCTGGAGTTCCTACACAACGTTCAGTGCAGGAGTTGACACTATAGGTGCTGCAAGCACGCCGGATATCGTCAGTGCCCAGTCCTTTGGATTCTTCGTAGAATCGACCTCTAACATATCAAATACGGGGGTGGCCATGGAACATTTCTTGGTGACTGCCGTCCCCGAGCCCTCCTCCACCGCCCTGCTCGGCCTTGGCGGCCTTGCCCTGATGCTGCGCCGCAAGCGCAGCTGATCCGCCTCCGGCGGACGATGAGCGATAGCCGCCTAACGGCGGCTGTTCTTGGTTCCTCGTTCCTTGTTCTTCGTTTTCAAAACCCCTGCTCTTCAAACGGCGGGGTTTTTTGTTTTCAGCGAATCCCTTGGCGCTTTGGCGCCTTTGCGTGAGCCTTGATCAGGCTTTGTGTACGCGTTGTCCTTCAAGACACGGATGGTCATTGTATCTGAGCCCGCAGTCAGCGGATGACGTGAGCGCGTTCTGCCAGAGTCCCTTTTTTTAAGGATAGAAAATTTAAGGATAGAAAATCCCTGCCCTTGCCGTATCATGACTGTGATGAGAAAGGGTATCGTGGACTTTTGGCGAGTGGGCTTATGGCGGCGTTGGCAGCTGGGACCTTTCCTGCTGCTTGCGGCCAGCGGCATGAGCGCCCAGGCGGAAGCTCCTGCGCCCAAACCGATTTCCTTCTCCCACCAGGTCCGGCCGATCCTCTCTGACAAGTGCTTCAAGTGCCACGGCCCTGATGCCGAGAACAACGAGTCCGAGTTCCGCCTCGATAGCTTTGAAAACGCGACCGCAGATCTGGGGGGCTACGCCGGTATTGTTCCGGGCAACCCGAAGGCAAGCCGGCTCATTGAAACCATCCACAGTAATGATCCAGAAGATGTCATGCCCCCGCCCAAGGCGAAGATGACGCTCAGTGACGAGCAGAAGGCCATCCTGAGCCAGTGGATTAAGGAGGGGGCGAAGTATGAAAAGCACTGGGCCTTCACCGAGCTTCCGGAATCTGTTCCTGTGCCGGAATCCAAGCACCCGTCCGCGCACACTCCGGTTGACCATTTTATAGCCCGCACTCTTACCGACCACAAGCTCAGCCCAGCACCTGCGGCTTCAAGAGAGCTGTGGTTGCGCCGAGTCAGCTTTGATCTTACCGGTTTGCCACCCAGCCTTGCAGAGATCGACGCCTTCCTCACCGATGAGTCACCCCAAGCGTACGAAAAGCAGGTGGATCGCCTTTTTGCCAGCCCCGCTTATGCTGAGCGCATGGCCACCGAGTGGCTTGATGTTGCCCGCTATTCTGATTCCTACGGCTACCAGATTGATCGCCACCGCGTTGTCTGGCAATGGCGGGACTGGGTGATCCGCGCCTTTCAGGGTAACCAGCCCTATAAGGACTTCATCACTCATCAGCTTGCGGGCGACCTGATTCAGGGCGCGACTCAGGAATCCAAGCTGGCCACGGCTTTCAATCGTCTCCATGGGCAGAAGGCGGAGGGTGGCTCTGTCCCCGAGGAATTCCGCCAGGCCTACATCGCGGACCGGGTCAACACGGTCGGAACAGCATTTCTTGGGCTGACCATGGAGTGCACTAAATGCCATGATCATAAATATGACCCGCTCACCCAGAAGGATTATTTCTCGATGGCCGCTTTCTTCTCCAATATTGATGAGTTTGGCCTCTATCCCTACATGCATGGTGATACGATACCGACACCGTCGTTGGCGTTGAACAAGCCAGGTCAGGAAAAGCAAATCGCTGCCCACAAGGCCCAGATAGTCAGGGTAGAGCGGGAATACGGCTCGCTTGTCTTTTCATCAACCGATCAGGTGCTTAAGCCCGTCATCAGCCAGAACTATTCCAAGGAAAAAGACGGCGGCAGGGCCTTAAACGGAGATCACGCGATTCGCCTAGATTACCCACAGGAAAAAACCAGGCGGCAGCAACCCATGACTGCCAGTCTGGGGCTACTAGTCACTGAAAAATATGAGCGAGCTTATATCTACGGCCAGTCTCAGGCTACGTTGGACGCAGGCTACCGCGGCATTACCATGATGGTAGAGGATGGTAAAGTGACGGTCAAAGTGGCCCACTTCTACCCAGGCAACGCGATCGAGGTCGTCTCCCGTGAGGTCCTGCCTACCAAGCGCTGGATCGATCTGACGATGAGCTATGACGGCAGCTCGCGTGCCGAGGGTGTGCGGCTCTATCTCGATGGCAAGCCGATGCCTACGGAGGCTCGCTACGACACACTGACCAACAAAATTGACCCAAACAAAGGCTTCAAGCACGTGGTGATCGGTGCGGTCATGCGCGACAAGGGCCTCAAGGGAGCTAAGCTCAAGTCCTTCCAGCTATATGAAGCAGCACTGGATCCGAGCCAGGTGCAAGCCCTGCACGCAGGAGCACCGGTGATGCAGGGCAATGGCCAGATTGTGGCCAAGCAGGCGCAACTGCAGGCAGCGCGCAAGAAGCTCTACGATCTGCAGGACAGCATTCCCCGCATCATGACGATGCGTGAAACCGCGGGAGCACCAGTGAAAACACACATCCTCAACCGCGGTGAATACAATCAACCTAGTGAGGAGGTGCAACCTGCGATGCCCGAAATAATAAAAGATTTTGTAGTTTTAAAACAACAAAATAAAAGTGTGCTTGATGGTGCTCCAGCTCAACGGCTAAACCGGCTTGATTTCGCCCGTTCTATTACTCATTCGGATCATCCGCTTACGGCGCGCGTTGCAGTGAATCGTTACTGGCAGATGTTTTTTGGCACTGGCATTGTGAGCTCGAGTGAGGATTTCGGCAATCAGGGAGCGGTGCCAAGCCACCCGGAGCTACTTGACTGGTTGGCACGTGATTTTGTGAATTCAGATTGGAACTTACACCATTTGATCAAGCGCATTGTGCTCTCTCACACTTATCGCCAGAGCAGTCAGCTCGCCGTTCTTTCGACGACGGAGCAGGGTATTTTAATTGAGCAAGACCCTGAAAATAGATGGCTTTCACATTACCCGGCGGAGCCACTCACCGCCGAGATGCTGCGTGACAATGCACTGGCCACTGGTGGGCTGCTGTCCCGCCGTGTTGGAGGCTCTCCGGTAAGACCTTATGATTTGGCACACTCTTTCAAGGGGGGCGGCACAAGTAAGGGAGAGGGACTCTATCGGCGCTCCCTCTATACCTTTTGGCAGGTCAATGGCCCTAGCCCCTTAATGCTGACGCTTGATGCCGCCAAGAGGCAGGTCTGCGCAGTCAAGCGTGAGCAAACTACGACACCCTTGCAGAGCCTTGTATTGCTGAATTCGCCGCAGTTTATTGAGGCTGCCCGTATCACGGCTGGGAATGTGCTAGTAGTATTCGATGCAGCTCCACAGAGAATTGAGCAAGTAGTTCGGCTTACGACAGGCCGCAGACCCAGCGAGAAAGAAACTCAAGTCTTGGTAGACCTGTATGAGGATCAGCTCAGTTACTTTCAACAACACCCTGAGGAAGCTATCGAATTTCTGAAGACGGGCAGTAAGGTGGCTGATCCGAAGCTGCCGCCCGCTGAGCTTGCCGCAATGGCCAACACGGTGTTGACGCTCTTTAACTACGACAAAACTCTCATCAAACATTAAATCATATAGCCCGCTTGCACTCCTCCTGAAAGCTTCGCTTCCACACCGTCGCCCGCTTGATGGCCCACTTTTACACCAACTCAACTAGCTACCACTTTTATCATGCAGAATTCACCATTATGCACAGGCCATGAGCGGCCTTCCATGACCCGTCGCACGGCACTCGCCCGTCTTGGTGGTGGGCTTGGATCCCTGGCACTTGGTAATCTACTGACGGGGGAGGGTTTTGGTGCGAGCCAGACACCAGAGCAGATCAGCCATTTTTTCCCGAAAGCGAAGCGGGTGATCTATATGTTTCAATCAGGCGGTCCGTCTCAGATGGACTTGTTTGACCACAAGCCTCATTTGGTGAAGGAGACCGGTAAGGAGCTTCCAGACTCAGTACGCGGCGGTCAGCGCCTCACTGGAATGTCGGGTAATCAGGCGACGCTGCCTCTGGTGGGCTCGCCCTACAAGTTTGCCCAGCACGGAGAGTGTGGCATGTGGATGAATGGGGAGCTTCTGCCCTACACCGCAGGTATTGCGGATGAGATCTCGCTGATTAATACCATGAAGACCGAGGCCATTAACCACGGACCTGCGATTAATTTTTTACAGACTGGATCACAGCTCTCAGGCCGCCCTGCCATGGGATCATGGCTAGATTATGGGTTGGGCTCACTGAATGAGAACCTGCCATCCTTTGTCGTGCTCATTACTAAGGGCAAGAGCGGTCAGCCACTGCAGTCCCGCTTGTGGGGCAGTGGTTTCTTACCTGGCAGGCACGACGGTGTACGTTTTCGTTCCGATAAGGATGCAGTACTTTACCTTAATAATCCAAAGGGTCAGAGCGCCAAAGGACGACGCATGATGCTTGATCGCCTGCGTGATCTTCACCAGGCGCAGCTTGCGGAGTCAGGGGATCTGGAGTTGGAAAACCGCATCTCCCAGTATGAGATGGCCTTCCGCATGCAGTCATCGATTCCGGAAGTTACCGATATGAAGGATGAGCCAGAGCATATCTATAAGATGTATGGCGAGGATGCTAAAACTCCTGGCACCTATGCGGCTAACTGCCTGCTTGCCCGCCGGCTCTGCGAGCGTGGCGTGCGCTTTATTCAGCTTTACCACCAAGGCTGGGATCAGCACGGCCAGTTACCCAATAAGTTACCCATACAAGCAAAGGAAACCGACCAGGCTTCGGCAGCATTGGTGATGGATCTCAAGCAACGTGGATTATTGGATGACACGGTCATTGTCTGGGGTGGTGAGTTTGGTCGAACCAACTACTGCCAAGGCAACTACAACCCGAAGAGCTTTGGCCGTGACCACCACCCGCTCTGTTTCTCTACTTGGGTAGCAGGCGGGGGCTTCAAGGGAGGCGTCACCCATGGGGAGACCGACGATTACTGCTACAACATCGTTAAGGACCCAGTGCACGTGCATGACTTTCATGCCACACTGCTTAATCAGCTGGGTGTCGATCACGAGCAACTCACCTACAAGTATCAAGGCCGCTACTTCCGCCTGACCGATGTGCACGGCCATGTGGTGAAAAATATTGTGCAATCCTAAAAGCTTGCCTCTAGCGCGGCGCGCGATGCATTGCCTCGATGAGGCCTCCGAGCCAGTTGCTGACATCATTCTGGTCATCTGTCGCTGGGCAGGTTAGTCTGATTGCAGAAACTATGAGATTTTTTGCCATCATCAATCTGTGGTCCGTGCGCCTGGGTAGAGCGGCGGCCAAGTGGTGGCACCATAAGCACGCCGATGAGGCGGCGGCACTGGCTTTTTACTCGTTGATTTCGCTGGTGCCGATCTTGCTTGTGGGCATTACCATCGCCTCGGTTTTTGTCGACCAGGAGACAGCGACTCGCATCTTAGTTGCGGAAGCTGACCGTGTGGCGGGAGCAACTGTTGGCGGATACTTTGCTCAGATTCTTAAAACAGAAATTCATTGGATTGGCTCGGGTGTATCGCCACTCATTGGTGGTTTACTGCTTTTCTTCGCGGCGACAAAGGTCATTGCTGAGCTTCGCAAATCATTGGGTAAAGTATTCGGAGCTTCCCTCAAAAAAGGTCGTAAGGCAGCGATTGCTGGTTTGCTTGGGAGGCTCGCGGCATTGCTGATGTTACTCGTTTTGGGCGTATTTATTGCCAGTGCTGTTATTTTTGAAACCATCATGGGGGTTATTGTGAGCTCAGTGAATGATTCGCCACTTCTACTCAAATTGGCGGCGGCTGTGTCACCCGTGCTTTCATTTTGTGCCATGATCGTGCTTGCCGCTGTTGCTATGAGATGGCTTCCAGCTAGGCCGCCGAAGTTTAAGGAGGCGCTTGTAGGTGGCTTTGCCAGTGCTGTTCTGTTAGTAGGTTTGAAGATCGGGCTAGCGCAGTTTCTCAAGCACACAGACGTAGGCAGCTTTTATGGTAGCGCATTGACTTTGGTGTTGGTGCTGTTCTGGATTTACTTTGCCATGCAGGCGTTTCTTTATGGCTCGGAGCTAGCTGCAGAGATGGCAAGTGAGCGTTATCTTGAGTGTCAATCTGACGAGGTCGAAGCGCTGTCCAAAAATGGACCTATTGTGACTGGCAAGAAAAATTCCGAGTTGGTTGCCATTGCGGCTACTAAAACAAGTGATGATTGGAATCCGGTTGATGATAGTTCATCTCGTCATTCTGTCTCAGATTAAGTACATGTTGCCTTTATTTTC
>CBFHKM010000096.1:0-7005 GCA_965656385.1 Oceaniferula sp. | reverse complement strand
AAATGGGAACAACAAGGTCCTCAAGGTGGGAGTGGTTGGTCTTGGTGGTCGTGGTGGAGGAGCGCTGAATAACATTTTAGCGGCTGATCCGAATACCAAGATCTGGGCGGTGGCTGATATTTTCGAAAGACGCACCAAGAAATACGAAGGCAATACGAAGGGGGGGCGCATCGATACTGATGGTAACAAGCGCATTTTCCTCGGTTTTGATGGTTACCAAAAAGTAATCGACAGTGGTGTTGATATCGTGATTTTGACGACCCCTCCAGCATTTCGCCCCTTGCATTTGGCTGCGGCTGTAGCTGCCGGCAAACACGTTTTCATGGAGAAGCCCTTCGCCATTGATATTCCCGGCTTGAAGAGTGTTGTGGATTCAGCGAGAAAAGCCCAATCTGCCGGGTTGTCGGTCATGACCGGGTTGGTCTGGCGTTACTCCAAGCATCTGATGGAGTTGCACAAGCGCATCCAGGGAGGTGAAATTGGCGATGTGGTTTCAGTTTCTTCCTCTTACTGCGGTGGAGGTCGACCCAACAAAATGCCTGATATCAAATTCAAGCCCGCAACCATGTCGAACATGGAGTGGTCGCTTCGCTACTGGCAAAATTATCTGGAACTCGGTGGCGATGGTATCCTCGAGTTTATGATCCACGGTCTTGATAAGATGTGCTGGGCGATGGGAGATCAGATGCCTGTGCGGTGTTATGGCATAGGCGGTAATATGAAACCAGTGGTGGGAGCCAACAGCTGGGATCAGTTCTCACTCAATTTTGAATATGCGGATGGACGTCGGGCTGATTTCCTCGGGCGCCAAATTCCGGGGACTTACACCGCCAGTGGTGACTCAATTCTGGGAACCAATGGCATCGCCGAGGCGAACAAGGGCGGTGTCTCTATCAAGCGTGACGGCAAGGTTATCTGGCAGAGTAAAGGTGGACTCGGATACCAACATGAGCACGAGATATTGCTTCAGCACATTCGCAGTGGTAAGGTCTATAATGATGTCATCGGTAAGATGGAGCATAGTCACGCGCTTGCGATCATGGGCCGGACTGCGGGTTATACCGGGCAGCTTATTTCCAGCAAGCAGCTCATGACATCCACAGACCAGCTTATCGACTGTAAGGGACTTAATTTTGAGACTGCGTTTGAGGCGCGCCCAGCAGCTGAAATCGGAAAGACGAAATTTTCCTAGAGTCTCGCTGTTCTCTCTCCCATACTTACTAAGATGAAAAAAAGACACCTCGTTTCCCAAGTGGCTGGTCTGCTCTTGCTTGCTGCCACTCAAGGCTTTGCTGGAATGACTCCAGAGGGCTTCACCTCTCTATTCAATGGCAAGGATTTCAACGGCTGGCGCCCTGAGAATCCTCACGACTACGCTAAGCTCAAAGATGCCAAGAAAATTGCAGCCAAGCGTGTGAAGGACCGTGATGTCTTTCCCAAGCACTGGCAGATCAAAGATGACGTGATTCACAATGATGGCCATGGGCCTTATTTGTGCACGGCCAAGGACTACGGCGATGTGGAGTTCCTTGTCGATTTTCGTCTTGATGCCAACTCGGATAGTGGCATCTACCTGCGTGGAACTCCGCAGGTGCAGATCTGGGATACGCGTGAGGAGGCTGGCAAATGGAGATACGGTGCGGATAAAGGTTCGGGTGGACTGTGGAACAACCCAAAGAAGAGCCTAGGCAAAGACCCCTTGGTTCATGCCGACAAGCCGATCGGTGAGTGGAATCAATTGCGCATTCGCCAAATTGGGTCCTGTACCTGGGTCTGGCTCAATAATAAGTTGGTGGTTGAGCGCGCCTACATGACGAATTACTGGAAGCGGGACCGCCCACTGGACAAGGTGGGCCCGATTATTCTCCAAACACACGGAGCTCCGGTGGCATGGCGAAATATCTTTGTGCGTGAGATTCCCGCTGCTGAGGCGGCCAAGATATTGGCACAAGACACGTCTGGTGAGGGTTGGCAGAATATCTTTGATGGCAAGTCACTCGGGGATTGGCAGGCCAGTGTGCCGAAAGGCTGCGAGATCAGGGATGATGCGGTTTTTGTAAGCAAAGGTCAGCTCATCTACCGGAAACAGAAATACGCGGACTTTCAGTTCGCCTTTGAGTTCAGACTTCCACCCGGTGGCAACAATGGACTTTTGCTACGTTACCCCGGCAAGGGAGATGGCGCCTATGTCGGCATGTGTGAGCTACAGATTCTCGACAACAGCGCAGACCAATACAAGGGCCTCGATCCTCGTCAGTTTCACGGAAGTGCCTATGGCATGATACCAGCACACCGTGGATACCTGCGCCCAGTGGGGGAGTGGAACCACCAGGTCGTCACTGTGAAGGGTAGCCGCATCCAGGTTGAGCTTAACGGCGTTCCTATACTTGATGGCGACCTCGGCAAGGTGAAGGAATTCATGAATAAAAAGCAACGCCCTGGCTTGAAAGTATCTGATGGCTACATCGGTTTTGCTGGGCACGGTGCCGCGGTCGGATTTAGAAATATCAGGATCAGAGATTGATTTACTGGGCTATCCGCTGATACTAACAATATGAAAACTAAGATCGATCTGCACCTTTCCCGGGCCAGAGCCATGGCCACTGTCTGTATTATTTTTGTCCTTTGTGCAGAAAACCAAGCTAAGGCCGAGAACCAAGCTGCTGAGGCGGCCGCCCCCAAGCTGCGGGTGATTGAGCTGGGTGATGACGTTGACGAAGAGCAAATGCGTCTCGCCAAGGTTATCCATGCCCGTATCCTCAAGCAGGCGGAGAAAGAAGCGGGCAAGTCAGCCGAGGGTTACAAAGAAGAACTCGATACCGGGGCATCCTTTGAGATGCTGCCGGTTAAAGGCGGTAGCTTCCGCTGGCAGGGTGAGCAAGCCGATGACGTGATCGAGGCAACGCTTTCTCCTTTCTGGATGGGTAAGCATGAGGTCACTTGGGAAGAATATGAGCCTTTCATGCTTACTGAAATTCCGCGTGAAAAAGACGGGCAGGTTGTCGAGTTCATGCGCGAGAGTGTGGAGGATGACTCCAAGCTGCTGGCCCGTCCAACGCCCCCGTATCATCCGATGACCTACGGCATGCCCCGCGACGGACACCCCGCGGTGAGTATGACCCAGCATGCCGCTAATAAATACTGCCAGTGGCTCAGCTACAAGACCGGTCACTACTACCGACTACCCACCGAGGCCGAGTGGGAATACGCCTGCCGCGCAGGATCAACGGCGAAATTCAGCTGGGGTGATGACGCTGACAAGGTATCCGATTATGCTCTCATCGATGGTGATGTCGCCAGCACTTACGAGAAGCCGGGGCAGCGCAAGCCGAATGCCTGGGGTTTATATGACATGCATGGTAATGTGCTTGAGTGGACGCTCGACCAGCACGTAGAAAACCGTTTGAAGCATTTTGGCAAAAACAAGGTGCAGGATCCTTGGGTGATAGCCACTAAGGCTTACCCGCATGTCACCAAAGGGGGCTATTGGAAACAGGATCTTGAGGCCATTGCCAGCGCCGCGCGACATCCATCCAAGCCAGAATGGAAGGCCTCTGATCCGCAAAGTCCTAAAAGTATCTGGTATCATACCGACACGCCATGGTTGGGTATGCGGGTAGTGCGGCCAGTAGCCATTCCGAGTGTAGAGGAAATGTATCGTAGCTGGAACTCCGGGGTTGCTGAAGATGGTGAGATGGCAAAATACCACTAGACTGGCAGTCATTGCCGTCGTCTTATGTATGTTATTACCCAGATGGGTAACGCCACTTGCGGCTGAACAGCAACAAGATACACCCGAGTGTAAGCGATATGCATTCACTCAAGCTCATTTGGGTACCGTTGTTAGGCTTGTTTTTTATAGTGCTGATAGGTCTGAGGCAAAGCGGCTCGCGGAGGGATGCTTCGAGCGAGTCGTTGAGCTCGATGGGGTGTTCTCGGACTACCGTGATGACAGCGAGTTGATGGAGCTTTGTAGGGTGGCAGACAAGCGTGCCACATCGGTCAGTGATGAAATGTTCACCGTGCTAGCCTACGCGCAGAAAATATCTAAACAGAGCGGCGGGGCGTTTGATATTACCCTAGGGGCGTCCAGCAAGGCCTGGCGTATGAAAAGAGCGGCCAAGGAGGCTGGCCCGTTACCCGTGCCGGGCGCAGGGGATTACCGGGATCTGATTCTGGACGGGGCGGGGAAAACGGTGCGCTTTTACAAACCCCTGCAGCTTGACCTGGGAGGTATCGCCAAGGGTTATATCGCGGATGAGTTAGCGCGGATACTCAAAGAAGGTGGCATCACGCGTCTGGCAGTTTCCGTAGGTGGGGAAATCGTGCTGGCCGAGCCTCCGCCGGGGCGGAAAGGATGGTCGGTTGATCTCGAAGACCCGGATCAAAAGGTGCTCGGCAGTATGGAACTGAGCCATGCCGCGTTGTCAACATCTGGAGACAGCTATCAGTATACTAAAATTGAGGGCAAGCGTAGCGCGCATGTGTTAGATCCTAGTGACGGCAGAGGCAAAAATGATCAGCTCAATATCACCGTGATCGCGCCCACTGCAATGCAGGCTGATGCCTGGGCGACTGCCTTACGCGTACTGGGTATAGATAAGGGCTTTGCCCTTGCGGCAAAGACAGACTTGATTGAGGCGTTCTTTGCTCCTGCTGGTAGTGCCAGCCTGAAGACCAAAGGCTTTCCCTCGCTGAGAGCTCAAAAATAGGGCAAGTAGCTATATGTGTGTTTGGTGCGCGGCTGTGTGATGCCGGACATGGCAGTAGACCAGTTGGTTTATTCCTTCGCTGTGTGCTGGTTCTAGATTCCAGCACTTAGGACTTGCAGGTTTTTTTAAGGATTAAGCAACTTATCAATAAACGCCTGACGTCCGATTGCTGGTGCAGGGCGGCCTTCATCTTTTTGCCAATACTGAAGGTGGCATTCTACACCTATTTTCTTACAGGCCTCGAGCATGAGTTCGCCGAAAATTGGGCTGTGAATGCCGTTTCCGCCACTAGTTGTCGGGAACTCACGCATCACATTGTAATAAAGGTGAAGTGGCGGGTCATCCTTGGTCAGGTGGGTGAGCGGCGAGCATTTCAAGACTAGCTCTTTGTGTTTGTCCCAGTTGTTCATGTGTTCCTCGATGGTCTCGGAGCCAAAAGGTTTGTAGGGCATCGGGTTGTCGAAGGTTTTCTCCCCGATCTTTTCTTTGATTACGAAGGGATTCATCGTGGTTTGTGCACCTGCAACAACGGCACCGCTCACGCGTGAGGAAAAGCGCTGCACTGGGTCTTCACTTTCGGGATTGGCAACGTCATCATGCAGGGCGACCAGCAGGCTGGAGCATCCTCCCGCGGAACCACCGGTGACAACAATGCGCTTGGGGTCGATATTCCACTCCGCGGCCTTGGATCGTAGGAATTGAACGGCTCGTAGGGCTGCGTTGAGCATTGCTGGCTGAAGGGCACCTTCGTTGACCAGAGGGTAACTGATCGACGCCACATGGTAGCCGTGCTTGAGCTGATGCGGACGTTGGGTCTCCGCTTTTTTGCCGCCCATCCAGCCACCTCCGTGGATGTCTAATAAGAGGCCGAGAGGTTGATCTGAGTCTACCTGCCAGAAGTTCACCAGCTCCTTTTCATGGGCACCGTATTTTACGTCCTTGTGAGTAGGGGGAATGTTGTTAGGGTCTTGGGCGCTTGTGATGCTCGGGTAGAGTATCGTACAGGCGATGAAACCAATCAGTAATACATTTTTCATAAGGTTTTCTGTTGAAGGGACGATTTTGGCTACGGTAATACCTTCTTTTTCCTCGCCTCTATCACAGACGTGAGCTGGTTCTCTCCGCCACGCTCCACCATCGTTGGATACATCTCGTCCCACCATTGGTCGTAGGAAGCGGCCATCGCCTTGACGAGTTCAGGGTGCTCGGCTGAGAGATCATTTTCACAGGCGGGGTCTTTTTTAGTGTCGAAGAGCACCCACTGGTCCGCGGGGCTCACGCCCCAGTGGAACTGGCCGTTTTTCTTGGTATAGTTGGCTGATTTACCACCTCTCTCGATGGAGCGCAGGGTATTACACTGCATGCCGAATACCTCGGTATTACATGCGGGATCATGGCATGGGTGGCTACGTGCCAGCAGGTAGTTGCCTTGGCGTATACCTGCCATCTTGTTCTTATGCTGAACGGCCATGCCGCTTGGCCAGCGGGCAACGTGTTGGAAAAGTTGGCGGTCATCATTCCAGGAGATTGGTTTTTCTGAGCTTAGCAAAGGGGTCAGGCTGAAGCCTTCAAGCTGTGGCTCAAGCTCTGCGGGAATCTCCGCACCTGCCAGCTCGCATAGGGTCGGTAGCACATCGAGGTGAGCGGTCAGGTTGTCGACCTTCTTGGGCTTCCAAGTGCCAGGCCAACGCCAGAACGACATGGCGCGGCTACCACCTTCCCAGATGGTGCATTTGCTGCCTCGCATACCGGCATTGTAGACATCGAGACCGACGGTGACACCGTTGTCGTTCATGAAGATGATGATGGTATCTTGGTCGAGTTTTTCCTCATCGAGGAAGTCCAGCAGGCGGCCGACGTTGTAGTCCACGTTCTCGATCATACCGAGGTAGGTTGCCTGCTCATCGGTGACCTTGCCACGGTAGGGGGCGATGTATTTTTCTGGAGCCAGTAGAGGGGTATGGGGGGAGTAGGTGCAGAGGTAGAGGAAGAAGGGTTGGTCGCCAGCGTCTTTGATAAATGACATCGCGTGATCAAAGTAGAGGTCCTCACGGAAGCCTTTGGTTTTGACGTGCTGTGGTTTTTTATCGCCATCGTAAATGACAAATTTCGGATCAAAGTGGGTGGCTCCCTGCAGGGTCCAGTCGAAGCCTCGGCGGTGCGGGTGGTATTCTGCGTCCCAGCCAAGGTGCCATTTGCCGATGTGCCCAGTTTTGTAACCTGCAGTTTTTAGAATTTGGGGCAAGAGGGTAGCGTCTTTCCAGAGATGCTCGCGTGGGTCTCGGGTGTGAGT
>CBFHKM010000095.1:4073-7019 GCA_965656385.1 Oceaniferula sp. | reverse complement strand
AATGAAGTCTTACCATGATCAACGTGTCCCATGAACGTAATGATTGGAGCACGATATTCGAGAGTTTCCTCGTCTTCCTCCTCAATCTTCTTTGCCTTAGGCTCCTTGATCTTCTTCTTCTCTTTGTGCACACCAGCACCTTTTTCACGCTTCTCACGCTCGAAAGTAAAACCATGCATCTCACATAGCTTCTCGGCAATCTCAGGCTCGATTGCCTGGTGAGGAGCCACAAAAACTTCCAGCTTAATCAGGTCCGCCATCAGCTGAAATGACTTCAGGTCCATCAAATCAGCCAAATCGCTAACAATGATTGGAGGTTTGATCGTGATCACATTACCTGATTTTGCACCACCTTCGGAAGCCACCTCATCATCGTTAGCTACTTGTTCAACATCTGCTACTGGGGCTGATTTACCCGCTTCAAAATCATCATGATCCTTGTCGATGACTTTAGATATAGCAGGGAGCTTATTTTTATCGCCACCTTTCTTGCGGATAACTGAAGTCTTCTTCTCGCCACCTTCCTCTTCAAAAATATCAAGAGCCTCCTTTTTTTTGTCATCCACGGTCTTTACCTTGGATGCCTCTACACGTTGCCGCTCACGACGCGATAATTTTTTATCGGTGTCGCTAATAAGATCGAGGCTTTCCTTGTTTTTTTTAGGTTTGTCGCTTGATTCTGCCATGCTGAGTGTTGAGTGGTGGGGATAAATTGTTGGGGTAAATTGAGTATCGTAATGAAAGATTGAGTGAGGGGCTAGGCCTCGGTGCTTTCTGCCTTAGGCTCGGCCGCATCATCAATTGCATCTGTTGACTCCGTTGGAGTTTCCTCCACAGGCTCATCAACTGCTTGAGGTGCATCCTCTTGCTCAGGTGCGTCCTCTTGCTCAGGTGCGTCCTCTTGCTCAGGTGCGTCCTCTTGCTCAGGTGTGGGGGCTTCGCTGGAAGCTGTCTCAGCTGCCGCTGGCACTGCCTTAGAGAGAATAACTGCAGCCTGTTCCTCATCAACTTCTAACGCCTGTGCAATATATTCGGCGGGCATTTGAGCTACTAGATCAATGCTGGCACCACCTGCCCTAAAGAGCTTATCTGCCATTTCATCGTTGATCTCTAGCTGTTCAGCTAAGTTATGAGCTGCATCAGTAACGCGCTCTTCAAATTGTTCATGTTGTGTCTCATCCTTGCTGACTTGAACATCCCAACCCATCAGCTTGGCACTGAGGCGGGCATTTTGACCACGGCGACCAATTGCCTTGCTGAGTTCTTCCTCGTCAACAGTAACGGACACGATCTTGTTTTCCTTATCAAGGTTGATGGTGCGAATATTAGCGGGCTTGAGTGCATCTACTACAAATTCAGCAGGATCATCACTCCAACGAATAATGTCAACCTTCTCATTGTTGAGTTCACGGACAATATTCTTTACTCGGGCTCCGCGCAAACCAACACAAGCGCCTACTGGATCTACCTTATCATCATTACTGGAAACCGCGACCTTGGTGCGGTAACCTGCTTCACGAGCAATACCGCGAAGTTCTACAGTACTGTCAGCAATCTCTGCTACTTCAGATTCAAATAGGCGACGAACAAAATTAGGATGGCTGCGAGACAAGATGATTTCAGGGCCACGTGCCTCATTTTCTACTGCAACGACATAAACACGGATACGATCACCAATGTTGTATTCTTCTGTGACGACTCGTTCGCGTGATGGAATACGTCCCTCAAACTTACCGAGGTCAATCAACACATCACTTTTCTCAAAGCGACGCACCGTGCCACTTACAATGTCGCCTGCACGATCCTTGTATTCGTCATAAATCATCTCCTTCTCAGCCATGCGCAGACGTTGCATCATGGTTTGCTTAGCAGTTTGAGTTGCAATGCGCCCGAAGTTCTTAGGGGTAACATTAAATGCTACCGTATCACCCAACTCAGCGTCAGGTTTGTTTTTGCGTGCTACGGAGACAGGCACCTCGTTAAATTTGTCAATATAATCGTCATCTGCAACCACGCTCAGAGTAGCGTGAATGCTAGTATCACCTTTACGTGTATCTACGTCAGCATGCAGCTCCTCAATGGCGTCAGCACCTGGTACCATCTTACGATAAGCTGAGATAAAGGCGAACTCGAGAGCGGCAAGAACCTTATCACGGTCGATACCTTTTTCTTTTTCGTAGTAATCAATGAGTGCGACGATGTCGTTAGTCATGGCTTTGAATGATTGATTGATTGAATGTTGTTAAAAATGATGTCCGATAATTCTCAGGAATCACCAGTCTTACAGGACAAATTTATGTCTACCAGAACACCGAGACAAAAAAGAGTGGGTCTGATGACCCACCCCCGACCGTCTCGCAGAGCTGATGGGTAACCCATATGGCCCAATCGCTTATCTGACAAGTAGAAACTCGCTCTTTCTTCTTATCCAGCTGATCGATTCCACCACCAAGAACACTCCATCTGGCGACTGTAAAATAAGCTAAAGAATAGCTACATTCACCAACCAAGATAAAAACATATAAAAACGTTCAATTTTCTCTTGCCTAAATGCCCGCTGTACGTATTTTGCGCCCCGTCCCAAGTTTGCCTCGGCAAAGCAAGACAAAGAAATCCAATCAAGGCGCAGGTAGCTCAGTTGGTAGAGCAGTTGGCTTTTAACCAATTGGTCCTGGGTTCGAATCCCAGTCTGCGTACTTTCTTTCTAAATCACCCGCCACACGGCGGGTTTTTTGTGTCCGGTCATCTCACACCATTCACCTCAGCAGACTGGGATGATAACTCTTTCGGAAGTCTCTTACAAAGGAGGCAGAGAACTCAGCTTTGAATACACAGACCATAGCGTATCACAACGACAGGCATTGCATCCCTGCGAGACAAAAGCTTTATAACGCAGACCTTACACACCTGCTTCTATCACAAGCCAAGATTCACGGCTTATTCGCG
>CBFHKM010000095.1:0-3975 GCA_965656385.1 Oceaniferula sp. | reverse complement strand
CCCTGCGAGACAAAAGCTTTATAACGCAGACCTTACACACCTGCTTCTATCACAAGCCAAGATTCACGGCTTATTCGCGCACACAACGATACATGCAGACCTTTTTCAGCCCAATAAACAGACCTGATCATGCAGCATCTACATCATCGCGCAGATTCTTGATGATGAACTCCTGCCGGTCGGGAGTGTTCTTGCCCATGTAAAAAGCAAGCATCTCTTTGATGCCTTTGCCCTCCTCCATAAGCACTGGATCCAGTCGCATATCTGGTCCGATCATGAAGGCAAATTCATCAGGTGAGATCTCACCCAAGCCCTTGAATCGTGTAATCTCCGCCGCCTTGCCCAGCTTGTCGAGTGCCGCCACCCGCTCATCATCATCATAGCAATAGATCGTTTCTTTTTTATTTCTCACACGAAACAAAGGAGTCTGCAAAATATACAAATGCCCATCCCTAACAAGTTCAGGGAAAAACTGCAAAAAGAACGTCAACAATAACAAACGAATGTGCATACCGTCGACATCAGCATCAGTGGCAATGACTACTTTATTATAGCGCAAAGTTTCGAGGCTTTCTTCGATATCGAGAGCGTGCTGCAGCAGATTAAACTCCTCATTCTCGTAAACAACCTTACGCTTGAGTCCAAATGAATTCAGAGGCTTGCCACGCAACGAGAACACAGCCTGTGTTTCCACATCACGGCTCTTCGTAATTGAGCCACTGGCACTATCTCCCTCGGTAATAAAAACTGTGGATTCGGCAGCGCGCTTATGCTTGCTGGCCAAGTGGGCCCGACAATCCCTCAATTTCTTGTTGTGCACCTTTGCCTTGCGCGCACGCTCGCGAGCGATTTTCTTTACCCCAGAGAGCTCTTTGCGCTCTCTCTCAGAAGCCACAATCCGCTTCTGAAGCGCATCCGCCTCCTTGGGATTCTTGTGTAAGTAATTATCAAGGTGCTCTTTAAGGAAATTGGTGATGAACGTTTTGATCGTCTCCCCGTCTGGAGAAATCGTCATGCTTCCAAGCTTTGTTTTTGTTTGGCTCTCAAAAACAGGCTCTTCAATGCGGACCAACACCGCAGCTTCCAAGCCATTACGAATATCAGCGGGGTTATACTGTTTTTTATAGAAGCTCCGAATTACATCAACAATAGCGCCACGGAATGCAGCCAGGTGTGTGCCACCCTGGGTGGTGTGCTGACCATTAACGAAGGAATAATACTCCTCACTGCTGTCTGGCGTGTGGGTAAAGGCAATCTCGATATCCTTACTGCGCAAATGAATAGGGCCATACAGAGCTTCGCTTTCCATCTCCTCCTTGAGAAGGTCTAGCAGACCATCCTTCGACTTGAACTTTTTTCCGTTGTAGACAACAGCCAAACCTGGATTTAGGTAGGCGTAGTAACGACACATTTTCTCGACATACTTGTCCTTAAAAGCGGTTTTCTTAGGGAAAATACTGCGGTCGACATCAAAGGCTAGGCGGGTGCCGTTCACCTCAGCATCTTTACGCGGTTTTTTCATTTCCTCGATCACCTCCCCTTTACTGAACTCTATGGCTTTGGTCTCTCCTTCACGCCATGCCTGTATTTCAAAAAATTCTGAGAGCGCATTGACCGCCTTGATACCAACTCCGTTCAATCCCACTGACTTTTTAAAAGCCTCGCTATCATACTTTGCACCCGTATTGATCTTTGCAGCGCAATCCATCAATTTACCGAGAGGGATGCCACGACCGAAGTCCCTGACCTCAACACGGCTATCATCGTCAATATCGACTTTGATTTCGTTACCGTAACCCATGACAAATTCATCGATCGAGTTATCCATAGCCTCTTTCAGCAAGATATAAATACCATCATCAGCACTGGTGCCATTTCCTAACTTGCCGATATACATACCGGGTCGCATTCGGATATGTTCTTTCCAATCGAGGGACTTAATATCTGCTTCGGTGTATTCTGCTGCCATAGGATCTTGGGGAAATAACGGGAAAAAAGGTAATATCATAGGGCGAAAATAAACCCAATGACTTAGTTAAGATGTCTTAAACGCTAAATGATTGCAACCCCGATTTTCCGACAAAAAACTACCCATCTCCTCATTGACAAGCACAAGTGCTAAACTAGGATGACTCCCATGGAGAGTGAAGCGTGCCTGGTGGCCGCCGCGGTTTTCAAAACCGTTGAGAGGCTGTTATGGTCTCTGGTTGGTTCAATTCCTTCCCTCTCCGCCATTCGCCCCCTCTACGACCTCTAAGCGTCACACAACGCCACTCGTATCCTGAAACGCTTGGACCCCAATTATGCTCTTAGTGTGGCAAATCCCGTCATGCCTAATAGTCGGAGAGAATGCTCAAGCTCATCAGTCCAATAATAGGTTCCCTTTTCCAAAAATAGAGCTGGCAATTCATGCCGCGCTCTCATTTTACGCCATTGTGGAAGACTCGGTCTCGACTCCACTGGAAAAAAAATACGGCGGGCTTCGTCTTCGCTGATAAGGTGCATGGTGCCTGCAAGAGATTGAGTTAAAATTAGTAGGATGACGAGTCACTCAGTTCGTGATACCGTTACTAAGGATGATTCTAAATGTATCATACAGTGAGCAACTAGCGTGCCAATTGCCACACAACCATCGGCTAGGTTAGCCGCGTATACAGGATACATTCACATCTCTATTACGCTTCACCACCCAAAAAAACCTTAAAACTTATAAACAAACAACTTACAGGTATGCTATTATGTATATATTTACATTATTTATTTAATAGTTGAACAAGTAGTCAACAATCAAAAACATACTCTAATATTGATATTTGATACGATTACTATTGTTAATATGTTAACAACTTTACACCTTTCCATTCGCTCGTGCCCAGCATACAAACACCATCCAAATTACGCAGAATAGGCGTATTGCGCATGCCAATGCCCTGGCACCAGTCGGTAGTACGTGAAAACGATGCTGATGCTGTTATCCTGCTACATGGGCTATGGCGAAGCCTATGGGCCATGGAACCGATAGCTGAATTCCTCCACCAGAATGGCTACCACACCATCAATGTCCCCTATCCCTCATTCCGCAAACCCATGGAGGAGCTCTCTGAGCTCATCCATGAGGCTATCCTGCTTCATGGGGGCACACGCAAGATCCACTTTGTGACTCACTCACTGGGAGGATTGCTAGCCCGCAGATTATTGAACATACTTCCGGCTAGGCAGGCTGGCCGCATTGTGATGCTAGCCCCACCAAACCAAGGCAGTGAGATAGTAGACTGGGCATCACGCTACAGAGCACTTGCATGCACCTTGGGGCCAGCGGGTGCAGCACTGGGAAGTAAGACCCTCGATAGTCCTCCACTACCAGCTCAAATTGACTCTGCAGTGATTATGGGCAAGCAGAGCAACATCCCCTTCTTTCGGCGACTTCTCGATAAAGACAACGACGGCATCGTCTCTGTTGAGCGGGGCCGTATTGAGGGCATGAACGAGTTTCACGTAATGGATACTGATCACACATTCATCGCCTCAGATCCTCGTGTGATGGAAATTGCGCTAAAGTTTCTTCGGGAAGGCAAAACCGACTGAGTTTGTGCTTTTGATTTAGTCTATTGGTCTTTAGAACTCGGCCGCGCTGCATCCACGCAGTCCCATAAAACTCAAGCCGATCTCGAGCCCGATGAGCAAAGCCGACAAAAAAGAAACCACCGACTTCATTCGTGAAATAATTGCCAAAGATCTGGCAAGCGCAAAACACGATACAATCACCACGCGTTTCCCCCCTGAACCCAATGGCTACCTGCACATTGGTCACGCCAAAGCCATATGTATTAGCTTCGGTATCGCGCTCGAGAATAAGGCCGTCAACGCCCGCTGTCACTTACGCTTCGACGACACCAATCCTGAGAAGGAGGAGGCCGAATATGTCGAAAGCATCAAAAACGACGTTCGCTGGCTTGGGTTCGACTGGGGTAATGA
>CBFHKM010000094.1:0-7220 GCA_965656385.1 Oceaniferula sp. | reverse complement strand
CCATGTCGGGTTTGTAGTCAAAGGTGTCGATGTGGCTGGGGCCACCGTACATGAAGAGAAAGATAACGCTTTTTGCCTTGGCGGGAAAGTGGGTCTGGCGAGGGGAGAGGGGGTTGAGCGGGGTATCGTTGCCGGCTGTTGGTGCAGCTTGGGCGACATGGTCAAAGAAACCTTCCTTGGCAAGCAGGCCGGTGAGGGCGAGCTTGGTAAAGCCTCCACCAATATCTTGGAGGAATTCACGGCGGTTAGTACGCCGGCAAAAATCTGGTTGGTGAGTGCTCATGGATTTGGAATGAGGAATTTGGACGGACCTTAGTCGAGGTAGAGTGTTTCGTTGAGGTTGAGAAGGAGGAGGCAAATTCTCGCAAGGGCAGCGGAGGGGTTTAGTTTGTAATCTGTGAGTAGGTCTTGGTGCAGAGTGTTGATCTCGGCAAGCTCTGCCTCGGTAGCTGTGCGGCCAGTGGCGAGCGCAAAACCTTGGCTGAGCTGTTGGTCTGCTTGTTCAGGGTATTGGGCTTCTAACTTACTGGCAAAGATCTCGGCACGCTGGTTGATAAACTCACTGTTGAGCATGGTCAGTGTTTGGGTGGGAACGGTGGTGGCAAAACGTGTCGGGCATGAAATATCTCGTTGTGGGGCATCAAAGGCACTGAGCAGAGGTAGCTGGATGGAGCGTTTGACATGGATGTAGATGCTGCGGCAATTCGCCTCGGGGCCTTTGGTTTCTGGCCAGACTTTTTTGGGCTGGGAGGAGGTGGCGAGCACGGCGTCAGGCATCTTGGGTCGTATGAATGGCTGGGATGGCTTTTGTAATCGTAGCTCATGTGATAGGCTGAGGAAGGTGTCGCGTATTTCCTCGGCAGTGAGGCGGCGCGGGTTGTGTTTCCACTGGAGCTTGTTTAGTGGGTCGCTTTGGGCCGCGGCCTTGTTAGGGTATGTCGAGCGGCGGTAGGTATCGCTGGTAAGCATCAGGCGCATGATGTGTTTAATACTCCAATCGGATTCCATGAACTCGATGGCGAGCCAGTCCAGCAGGGCTTGATCTGAGACGCCACCACCGAAGACACCAAAGTCATTGGCAGATGGCACAATGCCGGTGCCAAAGCAGTGTTGCCAGAGGCGGTTGACCATGACGCGGGCGGTGAGCGGGTTGTCTTTGCTGGTGATCCAGCGGGCAAGGGCGAGGCGTCTGCCGTGGGAGCCGGTTTTCTGATAGTCACCAGTGATCGGAATTCGTGCCGCCTCGGGAGACTCTGCCATGACCTGAGGGATGCCGGGAAATACCTCGTCTCCCGGAGCGTGCACGCTGCCACGTCCGTGGATGTGGGATTTGGGAATGACGCGGTTTTCCAGCTGGGTCATGTAAGGCATGCCCTTGTGGGTAATCTGGTGACGGGCGCTAGTGATGCGGTTTTTTTGCTGGGTGATTTTATCGGTGAAGTCCTGACCGTAGAGAGCAATAAGCTCCTCGGGGAAGTGCTCGGAGTAAAGCTCGGGGCTGACGGCGTGGAAGAGGTGGGGGAAAACGGCGACATTAAGATACTTGTGTGGCTTGGGGGAGTGGACGATCAGGCCGAGGGTGTTCTTGCCGGTGGTGAGGTGGGTCAGGTCGGACTTTTTGAAGGGGTAATAGCGCAGCTTGCCAGCAGTGTGGGCGGGGCCGGAGTGGACGGTGTTGCCATTGATGAGCACGGTGATGGTCTGGGCCGTGCCGCGGGTATAGACGACAAAGCGCTCGGGGATGGTGGTTAGGCCGAAGTCCTTGCGCAGGTAGAGGGTGTGGTGTTTCTGGTTCCATGGCTTGGCAGCACCGCCGAATTCTGGGCCGGGGTTACGATGGCGCAGTGGTAGCCCGGACTCCTGAAAACCTTCACCGGAGAAGGACGGGAGTGACCAGCCGGGGTCAGTTGGTTTTTTGTGAGTGACTTGCCAGGGAACGTGGAAGCCGTCGTAGGCGAAGGGGATGATTGCCTTATGTTGGTGTGAGGAATCACCAGACGGGGTGGCGAGGGTGTTGAGTTTGTTTTTATCCACAGATGCCCAGAGCTTGGTAATCTCCGCCTCACCACTTTTGATTTCTGCCTCGCTTTTGGCCTTAATAGAGGGATCCTTGAAGTGTGCTTTGATGTTTTTAAGGGTGCTGTCTTGGACCTGCTCAAAGAAGGCTCGCATCGAGTAGTAGTCTGCTTGCAGAATAGGGTCTCCCTTGTGGTCGTGGCATTTGGCGCAGTTTAAAGTAATACCAAGGAAGGCCTCGCCAGTCACATCAATGATGTCGCTGATCATGTCTGCATGTGCCTGGGGGCGATCCGCTGGCTCGTCATCGCGAAGCATTAAGGAGAGAAAGCCGGTGGCGACACTGGAGCTGAAGGTAGGATGGGGGATCTCGTCCCCGGCAAGCTGCTCGGTGAGGAACTGATCATACGGCAAGTCACGGTTGAAGGCATCAATGACGTAGTCCCGGTAGTGCCAGATTTCAGGTTTGATGCTGTCACGCTCGTAGCCGTTGGTTTCCGAGTAGCGCACGGTGTCGAGCCAGAGCGAGGCGAGTTTTTCCCCAAAGTGGGGTGAGGCCAGTAGTGAGTCGACTGCAGCTGACCATGAGTCTGAGGGGATGTCTGCGTGGGTTGGCGGCAGGCCGGTAAGGTCATAGCTGAGGCGGCGCAGCAGTTGGCCTGGCTCGGCGGCGGGGTTCGGCGTGATGGACTTGGACTTGAGTCCGGCAGCAACGAAGGCGTCAATGGGGTTGGTGCTGGTGTTGCCCTCGACCTGGGGCACGGCTGGTTTTTGTGGCTTCTGGTAGGCCCAGTATTTTCTGGAAGGTTGGTCTTCCTTGTCCTCTCTGTCCGCCGCAGCTAGCGAGCACGGCAGGCTAATGGCCATGGTGATAATCCATAGACAGAGATGCTGAGCTGGTAGTTTGAAAACCATTTTAAGAGTCTTATTGATACTCGAGTTTGCTCTCGATATCTAGGCAGGCGTTGCGGATGAGTTTGCCCACACGCGGGAAGTCGCTGACTTTGAGGCGTGAGCTGGGGGCGGTGATCCAGATGGAGCAGACCGAGGCACCGGAAGTGCATGAGGGTAGGCGGATCGCGGAGCCAATGCAGTGCTGGCCGGCGAATTCTTCCTCACGGTCCACCCCGTAGCCGGATTGGGCAACTTCCACGAGGTGCTTGAGTAGATCAGCTGGCTCGGTGATTGTCTTCTCTGTGAAGCGTGGATAATCTAGCTGCTTTACAATGGATTCTCTCTCGGGGTGCTTGGCGAGCATCGCCTTGCCAGGTGCCGAGGTGTGCAGATGGAAGGAGATGCCGAGATCGATGGAGAAGCGGAACGGCTGAGTGCCATCCTCGACAGCGAGGACTACGCCTTTACCGCCCACGATGGTGCCCAGGCAGCAGGTCTCGCCGGTTTCCTGAGCAATCTGCTTGAGATAGGGAGCGGCGATGGGAACGATGCTCTTGCCGGGGGAGACGGCACCGAGGGCGAGGTTGAGAATTCGCTGGGTGAGCTGGTAGCGTTTGTTCTCGCTGTTGCAGCTCAGGTATCCGAGCTCGCCTAATGTGCGGCAGATGCGGAAGATCGAGTTCTGCGGGAAGCCAGTGAGCTTGACCAGCTCGGTGAGGGTGCAGCCCTCATTGGACTGGCCGAGGTGCTCCATAATGAGGAAGGAGCGCTCCAGATTGGGTACGGAGTATTTTGTTTTGGATGATTGCTCGGGCTTGGTTGATTTGTCAGACATGGTGGATTTTCTGTTCGCAGAGAGGGTGGCAGTTTCAGCCGGTAAAAAATAGTGTGGGAATATGCATGATGATTACGTCCTTGTCAGCTTGATATTTCAAAATTGGAGTATATTTGTTATTTTTCTATATGAGGTAAATTGGGCCTGAGGGCAAAAAAGCCCCACCTGCAATAACAAGTGAGGCTCAAAGGAAGCTTGAAAAACAATGTTTCTTGGCGTGTTTATTCAGCTTGATCAATCTTCAGCTCAGCGAGCTTTGCGACGACGTCAGTTCCGTGGTTGCGGAATTTTACATTCTTATCAATCGCGAGGATTTTGCCGTCTTTGCCGATGTAAAAGGTCCAACGTTTTGGGAAACGGCCCAGGCCTACAGCGTTTTCTTTTACCAGACCGTAAGCGATGGCTGCTTTGCGGGTAGGGTCACTGAGGATGGGGTAATCTAGTTGCAAGGACTTTGCAAATTTCTTGTTGGTCTCCTCTTTGTCACAACTCGCGGTGAAGTAGGCGAGCTCATAGGCTTTGATTTCTTTGCCGATCTCACGGAACGACACACATTCAGCTTTTCATCCGCCGGTAAAGGCCTTGGGAAACCAAGCGATAACGATAGCTTTTTTGCCTATAAAATCAGAGGTCTTGTAGACGACCCCATCGCTGCCCATCAGTTCGAAATCGGGAGCCATGTCGCCAACCCCGGGTAATTGAGAGAGTGCGACCGGCGGTGAGCTTGCCATCAGCGACATCAAGATTCTGCGGAGGATACATTTCATCTGCGTAAGGTGTGGGCTATTCCGCGATGGCAGGTTCTTTAGCGGTGTAGCCTTGTTCCTCGGCGTATTTGCGCACATCGCCGGTGATTTTCATTGAACAGAATGTGGGGCCGCACATGGAGCAGAAGTGGGCGGTTTTGGCTCCCTCTGCGGGGAGGGTTTCATCGTGGTAGTCGATGGCGCGTGCGGGGTCGAGGCCGAGGGCGAACTGGTCGCGCCAGCGGAACTCAAAGCGGGCTTTTGAAATAGCGTTGTCGCGCTCTTGGGCAGCAGGGTGGCCTTTGGCAAGGTCGGCAGCGTGGGCGGCGATCTTGTAAGTGATGACTCCCTCGCGGACGTCGTCGCGGTTAGGTAGGCCAAGGTGCTCCTTGGGGGTGACGTAGCAGAGCATGGCACAGCCATACCATCCGATGTTGGCAGCTCCGATGGCGGAGGTGATGTGGTCGTAGCCCGGGGCGATGTCGGTGGTGAGTGGCCCGAGGGTGTAGAAGGGGGCTTCGTGGCACCAGTCGATTTGCTTCTGCATGTTTTCCTGGATGAGGTGCAGGGGAACGTGGCCGGGGCCTTCGTTCATAACTTGGCAGCCTTTCGCCCAAGCGCGGGTGGTGAGCTCTCCCTGGACTTCTAGCTCGGCGAGCTGGGCGTAGTCGTTGGCGTCAGCGATGGAGCCGGGACGTAGCCCGTCACCAATGGAGAAG
Organism: Oceaniferula sp.; assembly: GCA_965656385.1. Taxonomy (GTDB): domain Bacteria; phylum Verrucomicrobiota; class Verrucomicrobiia; order Verrucomicrobiales; family Akkermansiaceae; genus Oceaniferula. The sequence continues at coordinate 2,010 of CBFHKM010000094.1, read as the reverse complement.
GAGACGTCGTAGGCGGCACAGATATCGCAGATGTCATCCCAGTGCTGGTAGAGGAAGCTCTCCTGCTGGTGATGAATGCACCACTTGGCCATGATGGAGCCGCCTCGTGATACAATGCCGGTCATGCGTTTGGCAGTGTGGGGGACAAAGCGGAGTAATACGCCAGCGTGGATGGTAAAGTAGTCAACTCCTTGCTCGGCTTGTTCGATAAGGGTGTCGCGGAAGAGTTCCCAAGTGAGGTCTTCGATGCGGCCGTTGACTTTCTCTAATGCTTGGTAAATCGGAACGGTGCCGATGGGGACAGGGGAGTTGCGCAAGATCCACTCACGGGTGGCGTGGATGTTCTTGCCGGTGCTCAGATCCATGACGGTGTCAGCACCCCACTTAGTAGACCATTGCATTTTTTCCACTTCTTCATCGATGGTGGATGCCACGGCGGAGTTGCCAATGTTGGCGTTGATTTTAACGAGGAAGTTACGGCCAATGATCATTGGCTCATTTTCTGGGTGGTTGATGTTGGCCGGGATAATGGCGCGGCCGCGGGCAACCTCGGAACGAACAAACTCGGGGGTGATGAGCTTGGGGATTTCGGCACCGTAGGATTGACCCGGGTGCTGGTGGTTCATGCTGTTGCGCGTGACCTGCTTGTTGGGATCAATTTCGGATGGGCGCGGCATTTCGTAACCTTCTGGGGTGGAGCAGAGCTGTTTGAGGCGCTCTGATGCGTCTTCGGGCAGGTCCTTGAGGTTCGGGTAGTGGTCACAAATTGTTTTGAACTCCTGCTGGCGACCCATATTTTCACGAATGGCGATGTATTCCATTTCGGGGGTGATAATGCCTTGATCGGCATACCATTTCTGGGTGACGGGGTGGCCGTCTTTACCAGATTTGGCCTTCAGAGGCTTGCGTTTGAGGCCGGGGTATTCTTTGAGTTTGTTTTTGGCGTCTTTGTTTTCGTTGTATTTCTCGGCGTGAGATTCGGAAAGGTAGCCGTTGTCGGCAGAGGTGACTGCTCGTCCGTCGTATTCCTCAACATCATTACGGTCGAGGATCCATTGGCGACGCATGGCAGGGAGGCCCTCACGCACGTTGCCTTTGAAATCTGGATCACCCCATGGGCCGGCGCAGTCATAGACACGGATGGGTGGGTTTTGCTCGATGCGTCCATTCTGGTGTTCCGTATCAGAAAGGCGGATTTCGCGCATGGGGACTTTAACGCTGTCGTGCATTTGCCCATCGACATATATGCGGGTTGAATTTGGAAAGTGGGTAGGGTCTTTCTCAATAGCTGCAAGTTCCTCAGAGTTGTCGATATCCTCGATGAAGTTGCCAGTGTAGTCGGATCGTTGATGGGAGTTGTCGGGCGTGATGTCGTGTTCGTTAGGAGAGATCATTTTGAATGGTGATGGCAGGATGAGGTGATGTAGGAATGACAGATGTATCAATAAAAAGCCCGTTGTGGTGGCACAACGGGTGGGGCGGATTCTTCGGGTGGAAAAATGCGACTCCCTTCGCCGGTGCTAGCCGTGGCAGGTTCGGAGGGTATGCTCTAGCGCGGTTGAGCGTCTCAGTCCCCGGTCGTGGGACTCCCCTGTCGTTATGAGTAATCTGATGCCGTAAGTATGATAATCAAGGATGAATTTTCACGAGAGTCAAAATCTTGGAAACAATTTATGTCGGTCTGCCTGATCGATGAATTCTTGGTGGCAAACCAAGGTTTTATGTGTAAACTAAAGCGCAAGTAGATGGCGACACATGATCGGAAACATATTTCAAAGGCTGCTCTCGTCACGCGATCGAGCTTGGCTGCATGTTTGACTGTAGCAATTTGTCTTGCCGTGAAGAGCACAAGCATTTGCTATCTTAGTGCGCAGACGAATGAGACCAATGGTGTAGCTGACATAGTTGCAGAGAGTGCTGACCTTGCCCAGCAGGAAGCCATTGCTCTCGTGACTCCAACTGATCCGGTTGATTCTCTGGCTTTGCTCGATAATGAAGCCCCTCCGGTAA
>CBFHKM010000093.1:0-7260 GCA_965656385.1 Oceaniferula sp. | reverse complement strand
GGTCATTGGGGGGGCGGCGCACGTTCATGGGGCCGATGGAGATGATAGGCCGGTGTGCGTGAGCGGCATCCATACCTCTGGTGAGCTTTTTAGCTGATAGTTTAAAGTAAGAGCCTGCCACGAGGCCCATTTGTTGCACCTGCTGGTATTGATCAGCGGCCTGAGTATAGAGACCCATTTCCTCATACAGTAGGCCTTTGTTGTAGATGACAGCTGCTTCGGCGGGGTCTCTGCGGGCAGCCTCATCAAGCTTGAGCATTGCACGCATCATATCGCCATCAAGCTGAAGCGCTCGAGATTCAGCGATGAGTTTTTCTACGACAGGATTTGCAATGATTGTCGAAGTATGGCCCTGAGCCATGGTTGTGCGAGATGAGCCGATGATGGTTACTGGCGAAGCATTATTAAAACTTAATGATGTTTCAGGTTCTATGTTGGTTTCGTTGCTGGGAGTGTATTTGGGCTCAGTGGTAGGATATAAATTTTTAACGATGGTGTCTGTTGTCGCAGTGGGGTTAAGGCTCGCGAGAATTTCATCGATACTCCTGGGGCGAATTGGTTCTGGCTTGGTAGCCAGTGGCAGCGAGAAGGATGCTTCAGGGGCTACCACTACTCTTTTATCGATGGTCAAGGCAGCCGCGATTGAAATGAGCTGAGCGAATGCTATTAATGCTAGAAGCCAGCAGGCAATGAGAAAGGTTGGACTTGGGGATCTAGAAGGCACCGCGGTTGCTGCCGATGGGGCGGGCATATTTTTACTATGGGATCCCTTTGTTTGCATCTGATCAATAAATATTCACCTCAATGTGCTACGTTAGTCGTTGATTTGCAGTGAGTCAATGGGGGAAGTTGACCAGCAGTGAGTGCACACACCGCAGTGGACGCAGGTTAATAAGCTCAAATAGAAGACCTAGTCATCACCACTGGGTGAGATGGTGGGCCTCAGGGCTAAGATTAGCCGCGCCAGCTTAACGCTCCTTTTTTGAGGGCATAGATGTATGCAACAGTCAATATGCCGACAAAACCACACACGCTGTAGAATGCCATATTACCCATGGCTGAAAGTTCACGAAATTGAACAGCCCATGGATAGAGAAAGACAACCTCAATGTCAAAAATGACGAACAACATAGCTACGAGGTAAAACTTTACGCTGAATCGTGGTGCTCCGTCTCCTATTGGCAACATACCACACTCGTAGGGAGAATCCTTGATTGCATTTTTGCTACCTTTCTTGCCGAGTAAAACACTCATTATGAGCATGCTGGCACAAAATCCGATAGCGACCATGGCTTGCATGATGACAGGTAAGTAATTCTCGATCATTGTATTGGAGATGAGGTAGTTGTTGAATAGTTGTGGGCTAGAAACCTATTGAGTGCAAAAAGCAGGAAACCCGCACCACCTTGTTGTTGGGTGATGCGGGTTTTTAAAACAATTCGCATGGTAATAACCAGCACGAAATTACGTTGTGGGATCTTGGAACGTAGAAGTTGACTTATGCAGAATCTTGAGCTGCTAAGAAGTCACTGTGAGCTTCAGATAGCTTAGCTAATCCTTTGTACTCCTTACCTTCTTTTTCAATCATCCCACGAGTAACAAGGTTTTGTAGTTTTTCGTATGCGCGCAGGCGGAGCATTTCTTCTCCACCACTGACGGCGTTGCGTTCTTTTAGTCTCGCGTATACAGCCTCAAATAAATCATTAAATCCGAAGAAGCTGTCATCGTCTCCTAAAACATTGACGATTTCATCAGTCACGTGATCAGGGACGCGGCGAGAGAAACGAGTTCTTTTCGTAGTAGGCATGAACAAATTATATCACGTTATTGCTTTTCTGCTAAATGAAAATAAGAAAAAGCAAAAAAACGATGCTTTTTTCCTGTCTTGGAAATGACAAATTGTAAAAATGACAGAGTTGACAGGCCGCTTTATTTCAGCGATGTCATCAAGCATCATGACCTCTCCAATTCCAAAACATGTAGCAATCGTGGGGGCTACGGGTGCCGTTGGCCAAGAAATGCTCGATTGTTTAGACGAACGTAATTTTCCGATTAGCGAACTAACTTTGCTTGCGTCCGCCAGATCTGCCGGCAAGGAGATTGCATTCAGAGGTAATTTAATCAAAGTTAAGGAATTATCACATGACAGCTTCGAAGGGGTTGATATTGCTTTATTTAGCGCAGGTGGGGGCTTATCTCTTGAATTTGCTCCCAGCGCCGCTGCTGCTGGAGCTGTCGTAATAGACAACTCATCAGCTTATCGTATGGATGATGAAGTTCCCTTGGTCGTTCCGGAGGTCAATCCAGAGGCTATTAGAGACCGCCCCAAGGGTATTATTGCGAATCCGAACTGTACCACCATTATTACCCTGATGGCGCTGAGTCCTTTGCATAAGCTATACGGCTTGCGTAGTATCATTGCCTCTAGTTATCAGGCTGTTTCTGGTAGTGGTGCTCAAGGTATCATCGAGCTCGACGAGCAGATTAAGGTATTAGGGGCTGGAGGAGAAGTCACCGAGGATATGAAGAATGTCTATCCGCATCAGATTGCATCTAATGTTATTCCGCATGTCGATGCCTTTACTGAGAGCGGCTACACCAAGGAAGAGCTGAAAATGCTCAATGAAAGCCGTAAGATTCTGGGCCTTTCAGATTTGAGGGTGACCTGCACTTGTGTGCGTGTTCCTGTGCACCGTTCACACTCAGTGAGCGTAACAGCCCAATTTGAACGCCCTGTTGATGTGAAAGAGGCTCGTGCTGCCTATGCAGATTGTCCCGGGGTAGACGCTAAGGATGATCCAGAGAACAGTCTGTATCCAGTGCCATTAGATACGACCAAAAAAGACAACTGTCTTGTAGGTCGGATTCGTAAAGATATGGTCTTTGATAATGCTCTCGCGCTTTGGGTTGTAGGAGACCAAGTTCGGAAGGGGGCGGCTCTCAACGCAGTGCAAATTGCTGAGCTTGTGTAGTATAGGCTCATCCGCTAATACCAGTGTAATGGACGATCTTAAACCGTGGCTCAGGGCCAAGCAGAAAGAAGTAGATTCGGCCTTGGGTAGATTTTTACCCCGTGAGAGTGCCAAACCTCAGACAATCCACAAAGCGATGCGTTACAGCATCTTTGCGGGAGGTAAACGCCTGCGGCCTATACTGTGTCTAGCTGCAGCTGAAGCATGCGGCGGCTCTATCGAAAATGCTTTCGCACCAGCGTGTGCTACTGAGGTGATGCACACATACTCGTTGGTGCATGATGACTTGCCGAGCATGGATGATGATGACCTGCGTCGTGGTCGCCCGACGTCTCACAAAGTATTTGGCGAGGGTATGGCGGTGTTGACAGGTGATGCTCTGCTCACCGAAGTTTTTGCAATCATTGCCCAAACACCTGCTACCAAGCGATATGGTGTTAAGGAGTATGTAGAAGAAATTGCTGTGACTGGGGGAAGCCGAAAGCTAATTGGTGGCCAGGTGCTTGACCTTGAGGGTGAGGGTAAAAAACTCGAGAAGAGAGATCTGGTTAAAATTCACGAAGCAAAGACCGCAGCGCTACTTACCAGCTCGGTGCGCTTGGGCGCCATGTCTGCCAATGCAACTCCCCGTAAGCTGGAGGCGCTGACCACCTTCGGATATAATCTTGGTCTGGCCTTTCAGGTGATAGATGACATTCTCGATGTGACCCAAACGACTGAGATGCTGGGGAAAACAGCAGGCAAAGATGAAGCTGTAGACAAGTCAACTTATCCTGCTGTGCTTGGACTTGAGGCTTCCAGAAAAGAAGCTGCTCGTCTGACTAAAAAAGCGCTCAGCGCCCTCGAGGTCTTTGGCAGCAGGGGCAAAAGGCTCGAGCATATAGCACGCTACCTGCTGGAGCGTGAGTATTAAACTTACGTGTTCTCCGGGGTGCTCTCTGGGGCGGGTATTGGAATCGTTTCCCTTTTGCCTGCAGATCTAGCGACAAAGTGGCTTACAGATATCGACTAACACAGGATCCATGCCTGCTGTCTGATCGGTCACTTCATGAATGGGCACGGTGCCGTAGCTTCCGGAGCGATAGACCATGATCTTGTTGGTATCCCCGCGATGAAGCGCATCTACAGCTGCGATGCCAAATTTGAATGCCATCAGTCGATCTCGGACCGTAGGCGAGCCTCCACGTTGGATGTGTCCCAAGGTTGTGAGTCGAGCATCCATTTTTAGCTTCTCATTGATCCAACGAGTCAAGTAATCGCCCATGTTGCAACCTTCAGCGACAATTGCGATGAGGAATTGGCGACCGTTTTTTATGTCTTTCTGAAGTCGCCTCTCGATAGATTCAAGATCATATTCAAGCTCTGGGACGAGGCAAATTTCAGCGCCGCTGGTGACTGCCGAGGCCATTGCGAGATAGCCACAATGCCGACCCATTGTCTCAACTACGAAGGCGCGACTGAAGGAGCTGGCAGTGTCTCGAATGCTATCTACATTCTGACGTATCATATTCAGTGCAGTATCGACACCAAGGCAGTAATCCGTTCCTGGTATATCATTGTCGATAGTTGCTGGAATACCAGCGAAGGGGACTTTGAAGTCACAATAGAATTGATTAAGTGCGCGGAATGAACCGTCACCACCAATAACGATCAACTTGGTAATGCCATGTTTTTTGAGGTTCTCGAACGCTTGTTTGCGATGTTCGTATTCGAAGAAGCGTTTTGAACGAGATGACCGAAGAACCGTACCGCCTCGGTGAAGGATACCTGACACATCGCTAGTCGTAGCTTCCTTGATATGATTATCAATAAGTCCTCGCAGACCATTGTGTATAAGGTAAGGCTTGTAGCCGAGCATACGTGAGTAATCTACCGTGCATTTAACTGCCGGATTCATTCCTGCGGCATCACCGCCTGAGGTCATTATTGCTATTCCTTCCATCGCTTCAAAAAATGATGACTCTTAGTCTTTGCGATTCACCGATTGAGGCACAACTAGAGTCAAGCTGGGCGATACATAATCAGAAAATCATTCTTTGGCAAGTATCACCATTGAGTAAGAATTCAACAATTGTGCAGTTGACAAGATTCGGTATCGCCTCTACCACAAACCCGCTTTGCGAGTCCATTTCGTAAGGCATGATGAAGTTTCATCAAGGCGGAGTGGCCAAGTGGTAAGGCATCGGTTTGCAAAACCGACATTCGCGGGTTCGATTCCCGCCTCCGCCTCCATCACCACCTTTAACGGGTGGTTTTTTCGTTTTTAGGTGATATGAACTTAAATGGATGTTCTACCTTTGCGGAGGGGGGATGAGAACCCTTCCGAAGTGAGCCGTCGAAGACGGCGAACGCAGGTCCCGGGTTTGAACGCAGGAACATCGTGTATCACGATGTATTCATAGAATCAAAATGCCGGAGGAGGCATTTTTCATTCTGGCATAGGGTGAGTGGAGCGAGTCCATTCCCGCCTCCGCCTCCATCACCACCTTGACGGGTGGTTTTTTACTTTTCGTTATTTCCCATGTTTGTCATAGTTTAATGAACTTCTATCTCAATGAGGGTGAATGACCTAAGCATTTAATATTATGAAGCGATTAGACAGTAGCATCACCTTGTTCGTCATATTTTTTTCCTTGTTGTCGTTTTTGGCACAAGCTGCTGAAACCAGAACTTGGACCAGTGCTAAGGGTAGTACTTTGAAAGCTGTACTTGTCAGTAAAACTGATACCCATCTGACGCTTAAACAAGCGTCGGGCAAAGAGATCACCCTAGCTGTCAAGCAGCTCAGTGATGCCGATCAAGACTACTTGAAGCAGCTCAATGGTTCTGACCCAGCTGGTGATATCCAGACATCAGAACCAGAAACCAAAGAAAATCACCGGAATTCAGGTAAGGGAAAGAAGGCTCTTTTACCCGTTTTGCACCAAGGAGATGGCGAGGGGTCCTTTGCATATGTTGAAGGCGATTATTATCAGGCTCATATCTACTCTAATGGTGTTATGCATATCTTTCTTAAAGATGAAGAGCAGACAAGCGGGCTTGTTGATGGTTGGAAAATGATTGTCGAGCCGGTTGCTTACCGGAAGAACAGGCTAGGAACGGTGAGCAGTTTGAGAATAGTGGAAATACTCAAACACGGGGAGCCGGCAGAGAATCCGGATCGGGTTGAACTATCGGTGATGCTCAAGGCTGGAATCAAATGTGAGCTCATCTATGAATTTAATACAAAAGGTATTACCACATGGATGCAAAGCCAGCACGGCTCCGATCCGCCGGAAATGATGAGTCACATGATGACCCACCGCTTCAGCCGGATATTACAGCTTGCGAGTGATCAAAAGGATTTAGAAAAAATGAGGCTCAAGGTGGGGTCTGATAAGTATGATTACTATCACAAACACCGTATCAGCTCGATTGCCTCAAATGACAAATACGAGGTGAGGATGCCTGCTATCACCAATACTAAGATTTTGTTCAACAAGGGCTCTGATAAAAACACTCGATTGATGACCTGGAAATATGCGGATGACCCGCTCTCACATGGGTATTATATCAGATCTCGTAAGAATGTTTTTAATTCATCAAAGCACAACGCGGAAAAAACCAGTATTACCTTCAAAGGTAAGTAAGCCTTAAAAGCGAGTGATCTGAATCCGTATCGTGATCGCTCTGAATAGTATCATGCTCAGTGATTGGATTGAGATGATGAGTTTTTTAGTCTCTCTGCTTGCAGTCGACTCGATAGAGGCTTAGTTAATTCTCCAATGAAAACAACGATCAAGACCTTCGGGTTAACACTAATGATGGCTGTAACTGGATGTCTGACATCATGTGCAGAAGAGAACAATGCCTCTACAAGTAAAACGGCAGCGCCGAGTGACGGGAATGAGGCCAAGTCAGAAGCAGTTGGCGACATCAAAGATATTCGAATTGAACTTAATACCAGCAAAGGAAAAATCGAGGCAACTATCTTCGCGTCTAAGGTTCCAATGACGGCAGCCAACTATCTTAATTTAGCCAAACGAGGTTATTATGAAGGTCTTAAATTTCACCGCGTGATTCCTAACTTTATGATTCAAGGTGGTGATCCTCAAGGCACGGGCAGGGGTGGACCAGGTTATCGCTTCGGCGATGAGTTTGACCCATCACTTAAGCATGATGGCCCGGGTGTTTTCTCCATGGCGAACTCAGGTCCAAGCACGAATGGGTCTCAGTTTTTTGTGACGCATAAAGACACACCTTGGCTAGATGGCCGCCATAGTGTTTTTGGTAGAGTTACCAAGGGCAT
>CBFHKM010000092.1:0-7263 GCA_965656385.1 Oceaniferula sp. | reverse complement strand
CTTGCACGTGTTGCTCCGCGCCTGCCGGCTGATGCGTGGTTCGGTTGCGCGCAATTCGTCTGCTACTTGGAATCCGTGCCAGCAGGGATCTCGAACTCGGCATAGATCCAGGGGTGGTCGGACAGGCAGCCTTCGGCTTTCAAATTTGTCTCTCTCTGATTCTTTGGACCCCAATCTCTCGTGGTTTTTAGGAGTTTGATCGGCCTCGCTGTGCTGTAGAGGATATGGTCGATGGATTGCTCAGTGACGACGTTCTTTAGTTTGCAGGCTTTTAACAGGCCGCCCATCACCACGCCATCGGTCCATTCATTGAAATCTCCTCCGACAATAAAGTCATAGGAGGGATCTTCTGCATTGATGTGATCTGCCAGGGCTTTGTGCTTCGAATTCTCATACGCCTCAGGTTTCGTCGGTTGTTTCTTATTGTGCGCGTATCCCGGTAAGTGCAGAGAATAGAGCGCGAACTTCCTACCGCCGATTTCAGTCTCTACACGAAGTGGGTTGGCACGCTTCCAGCCACTGCCTTCCACTATGATGTCCTTGCCCGCCGTCAGAGGAGTGCGGCTCAGGATGGACTTGTATTTACCACCGTAATTTCCGGTGACGTCACCCCACTTGGGAGCCTTGTGCCCTGCGGATGAACTCGTTCCAACGTGAACGTGCTTTAGGCCGAGTGCTTCCGCTAAGCGAAGTGACCAATCCTTGACGTCCTTTCCTCGGCTCGCAATGGGAACCTCACATAGCAAGACAACATCCGGCCTCAGAGGCTTGAGTAGCTCGGCGAGTTCCTCAGGGGTGGCCCACTGGCCGCAAGCGACGTTGTAGGCGATCACGCGAAGTTTGATCGTTTTTTCCTGGCTCTCTTGCCCGGCAGACACGGGTAGTGTGAATGCGGTTGCAAGCAAGGCGATGCTGAAGGCGAGTTTGAAGGCTTTTGATAAGATGGGTGTGTTCATGGTTGTTCGTTCTTTGCTTATTTATTGAGAGTGAAGGTGGCGACCACGGCGCGGTGGTCAGAGGGATAGGGGGTGATGACGATATCGGCGTTCTCTTCGTTTTCTCCGAGGATCTTTACATCTTTCACCTGTAAGCCTTTGCCCTTGAAGTAGACAAAATCAATGCGGTCATGATGAGTCCGGGGATCACCGACTCTGTAAGCAGGAGACCAGGTGATGCCCGGGTTTTTCATCTCGTCCGGATAGATAGTGCGGTATGAATCACTAAAGCCAGCCTTGGTCATTTCAGTGGAAGTGGGGTAGGCGACTTTGATCGGGTGGCGACCGGCCTTGGCTGCTGCTTTCGTCCAGTCCAGGTGTGACGGCTCATTGAAGTCCCCCACGACAAAGACGGGGGCTTCTTTATCGGGGAGGTCTTTGATTTGTTTTAAAAGTTTAGCAATCTCCTTGCCGCGAGCTTTTTTGGCCCACTCAATCGTCTCTGCCTCGATTTTGACAAAGGTGATATTATTGGTGTGCTTGTGCCACTTGGGGCGGATGCCCAGAAGCTGATAGGGTTGGTAGGGATGGGATGGCAGGTGCAGGTTAAAGATGTAGGCTTCCTTGCCCGAATCCAGTTTTACTTTGATGCCACTTTTGAGCGATTCGATGATTTCATAACGTGTTAGAATGTTGGAGCCTTTACCCCCGACGTGGTTCCAGCCCAGCAACTTGGCAAGATCCTCCAAGGTGTCCCCCTTGGGGGAACGGGTCTCTTGAATGCCGACCATGTCAGCCTTTGCCAACTGGATCGCCTTGGCGGTTTGGGACAAAGGCTGTTTATTGCAGATGATGCCGCCACGGTGAATGTTGTAGGACATGACCCTCAGCGTGGGCTCCTCCGCTTGGACGTGCAGGGGGGCGATGGCTGACCCCAGAGCGGCCAGCATTGCTAAAGCAGTTATGATGCGGATTGTTTTTTTCACGAGCTTATTTGGCGAGTGTGAATGTTGCCACTACGGCTCTGTGGTCAGATGGGTAGGGGGAAACAACAATGTCCGCGTTTTCTTTTTTCTCTCCGATGACCTTTGCGTCGGTCACTTGGACGCCCTCGCCTTTGAAGTATACATAATCAATGCGCATGTGGTGGTGATCCGGGTGATCAGGTGCATGAACGGGCGACCAGGTGAGGCCAGGCTTGGCGACCTCGTCGGGATGAACTTTGCGGTAGGAATCGGTAAAGCCAGCCTGAGCCATCATCAAGGAAGTGGGGAACTCCACCTTCATGGGATGGTGACCGGCCTGGGCCGCCGCTTCCGTCCAGTCCAGGTGGGATGGTTCATTGAAATCCCCGACCACAAAGATAGGGGCCTCGGTAACAGCGAAACTTTTGATGAGCTTAAGGAGGCGGGCGATATATTTCCCTCGCGTTTTCTTAGCCCCGGCAATCGCCTCTTCTTCGGTATCAATTTTGGGATAGCTGCGGTAGCCTCCTGTAAGGCCCATTAATTGGTAAGCCTGATTGGGAGGGTTGGGAAGGTGAGCGTTGAAGACATACGCATGCTGCCCCGAAGGCAGTTTGACCTTAATGCCATCCCACGGTCTTTTACCCATACCCCTGACATGCTCCAAAATTTCATAACGCGTCAGGAAGGGCCCACGATGATTCCAACCCAACAGTTTCGCCAGCTCTTCTACATTTGCTCCGATCTCCTGCAAACCCACGATGTCCGCTTTTGCCAGCTCGATCATCTTGGAGGATTGGGACAAGGGTTGCCCCTGATACGTTCCGCCACGACAGGCATTGTAAGTCATGACTCTGATGGTGGAGTCTTCGCCGGGCTTTTCACCCGGCTTTTGGGGCTCTGCGTGCAGGGCCGTGATCACAGAGGCCGCTGCAGCGAGTAGCGTTGCTGTACGTGTAATCTTGCGGATGGATTTATTGATCATGTCTAATATTTGTTGTGCCAATGGCTTAGCCCGCTTCCAGCACTACGGACATGCCTTCATAGGCAGGAATGAGACCTTCCGGGATGAGCTTTTTCTCCAGCACGTCGTGAGGCGGATGCAGCCTGTCAGCAATATGCGTGAGAATGATTTTTGCATCCGGCTTGAGAGCCTTTCCTTTCATCAGGGATTGGTTCATGTGGCGAATCATGGTCAGGTCGTTATGGCTGAAAACGCGATAGTCTCCCTTGCCCTCGCCGCAGGTGGCATCCCAGATGATCGTATCGAGTTGCTTGCGCTGCATATGCAGCCATGTCGTTGTCGGCAACCAGCCCGTGTCAGTCGCGTAGAAAGCACGCTTGGTAGCGCTCTCAATCAGGTAAAGCAGGCATTGCTCTTTGGAGCCATGAACGTCGTGATTGGCGGCAAGACCTGTCATTGTGAGTCCATGCACCTGGAAGCTTTTGCCATGCTCGATAGGTATCTTTTCGATGCGATCTGAGTCAGGTACCTTTTTCAATGCTTCCGGATCTCCCCAGAACTTCAAGGCCCCAAGACCAGCATCCCTTGCATTCGCGATGGTCATGATGTTGCCTGGGTGCAAGTGGTCCGAGTGCGTATGAGTTAGCAGGATGTCGGTGACCCCTGCCGGGTTCACGTCGTAACATTTCATGACATCGAGCACGGTCGGGCCGCAATCAATGAGGATATGCTCGTTGACCAGTATGGACGACATGGCGCGCACCTTTGCTCTTGGGTGATTCTTATCCTTGAACGGATACTTACGTGGCCAATTCGCCGCACCCGTTCCAAGAAAGAGCAGTTCCAGCTGTTTCGAGGGTGAGCTATCGGCTTGCTTGGATTCGCCTTGTGACTTTGCTTCTTGAGCATGGGCAGAGCCCGACAGGCTTGTCGCGGCAACTGAGGTGGCAAGTGAAGCGGCACCCATCGATGTCATTGCTAAAAAGTCCCGCCGGCTTGGGTTTGTCTCGCTGTCTTTCATCATTGGTTGAGTAAATATTGTGCTACTTGGTTTGCGTGCTTCTACTTCTTCCGGTCCCATGCGTTTGCTGCCCGTGGTTCGTAGTAAGGCCGGGCGTCCTTGTCCGGCAGGGTGCTGACGATCTGCGTGAATTTGGCGAGGGCTTGTTGGTGACTCTTTTCCTTGCTGTCGACCAGGTTGGTTTCTTCCGCGGAGTCCTTTGATAAATCGTTTAAGCGATCGATCTGTTTGTTGGTGTTGACCCAGACCTTGTAGCGTTTGTCGCGGATGACCCGTCCACCGAAATCTTTGCCGGGTCGGATACCCTTCCCATCCAGCTTTGCCTTACCAAAGCTCAAGGCCATGATCCAATCACGCTTGGAGTCCTTCTCTTTGCCAAGGATTAGTGGTGCTATGGAAGTCCCGTCGATGACGAGATCCTCCGGCACCTGCCCGCCACCCAGTTCAATGAAGGTTGGCAGCATATTGGAGAGATCGGTCAGTGCATCGGTTTCGACTCCCGCGGGAACGAGGCCTGGGCCGTTGACGATGAAGGGAGCATTGACGCCATCTTCTCCGTGGGAGCCCTTTCCGCCGACTACTGTCTGCCCGTTGCGCGTGCCAGTGATCTTTTTGTCCGTTCCGTTGTCAGAGGTGAAGATGATGATGGTACGCTCGCGGATGCCTAGGCTGTCTAGCTCGCTGACGAGTTGTCCGACCATTTTATCCACATAGCTGAGCATGGCCTGAAAGCGATCCTGGCGGGTCTTGGCATTTGGCGCATCGGGGGTGGGCACGAAGGGGCCGTGAAGCAGGGGCATCGGGTAATAGAGACACATTGGCTCGTCCTTGTGCTCACGCATGAATTTGATCAGGCGATTGGTGTAGATGTCGGGACCGAATTTGCCGGCGTAGGTCTTGCTACCGTCCTCGGGGGTGTTGACGTAGGGGTCTTGGTAGCGTTCATTGCTGGGTGGATTGCCGGTCTCAAAGCCGGTCCACATTGCCCAGTCATCAAAGCCGTGTTTTTTCAGAGCCTGCGGCTCGATTCGGAAGTCATTGATCTGCCATTTGCCAGCCGCGCAGGTGGCGTATCCCAGGTCTTTCATCAAGCGGGCGAAGGTGGTGTTCTCTTTCTTTTTCCAATCAAAGTAGCCGACTCCCCAGCGCGGCACGTCCCAGTGACTGACCCAGCCGTTGCGTGAGGGATACCTGCCCGTCAGAAGGGTGGTGCGTGACGGGGTGCATGATCCCATCGAGTAGGCATTGTGAAACTTCATGCCTCCTTCCGCGAGGGCGTCGATGTTCGGCGTCTTAACGTCTTCGCCTCCGTAACACCCGACTGATTCTTTGCCGAGATCATCGATCATGATGAAGAGGATGTTGGGTTTGGATATAGACGCTTGCGTTGATGCTCCCCGCCGGTTGCCCCCCTTCGGGGCAGCCTTACGGCTGTCTATCTCGCTCCGCTCGGTTCCTCCCGCATGCTTCGCAGTCGCACCGTCGGCCGCGGACAAAACAGAAGGGTGAAAAGTGAAGACTGAAGAGAGAAAGACGAGGATGGTGAGTTGTTTCATTGGGTGGGTTGGTTATTGATTAAGGGAGTTTGTGATGGTGTATCCAGAAGATGATGTTTTCAGTAGGGTTTTTTATTGCTTGGACCTCTTACGCAGCGTTCCTCTGCCGCTCTTCCAGAGGATGATGTTTTCGACATCATTCTTGACCTCCGGGCCTTCTGTGCTGCGACCGTTCTCAACATCGGCAGTCAGGTCTGCGAGCAAGCGCTCGGCGATCTTGGGTTGGGTGAGGTAGAGGTTGTTTTGCTCACTCGGATCGTTTTTCATATCGTAAAGTTGTGCCTCTGGTGCGCCGGCTCGCGCGGCGGCGCCTTCATTCGGGGACGACCAGCCGCCGGATCCTCTGGCAAGAAGAAGCTTCCACTTCCCCTGACGGTAGGCGAAGCGACCAGCCACCGAATGATGGATGATGCCCTTGCGGGTCGATTTGATGGCTTGACCGGATAGAGCGGGGAGGAAGCTGATACTGTCTTCACCCATGGTTGGGGCTTTTTCTCCGGTGATTTCTGAGGCCGTGGCGAAGAGGTCCACCAGGCAGATCAGCTGGTCCGAGCTGGAGCCCGCCTCGACCTTGCCCAGCCAGCGGACGAGGAAAGGAACGCGGTGGCCGCCGTCCCAGACGTCGGCCTTGGAGCCCCGGAAGTGCGCACTGACATGGTGGCCTTTTTCGCGCAAGGCAGGAATATCAGCGATTCTCGAACAGCCGTTATCACTGGTAAAGATCAGCAGGGTGTTATCTGCAAAGCCGTTTTCATCGATGGCTTCGGCGATGGCCCCGACGGTGGCGTCGGTCTGCATGACAAAGTCAGCATACACATTCAAACCACTTTTCCCCTGCCACTCGGGGGTTGGAACATGGGGCGAGTGTGGTGAGCCAAGCGGGACATACAGGAAGAACGGCTGCTCGGGCGTCTTGGCGCGCTCTTCGATGTATGCCACTGATTTCTCGGTCAGGCGAGGTAGGTTATGAATCTCATCCAGGCGTTCGATGACCTTGTCGTTTTCGATGATGGTGTCCATATGTCCGGCGTGATGGTTGCCATGAAAGTAGTCAAAGCCGCGGTGGACGGGCCCGTCGGGAATCGTGGCTCCGATCGGGGCGCGGCCTTTCTTGGGTAGGATCTCGCCTGTCTTGGGATGCTGATATTGGAAATCCAGATGCCATTTGCCAATGATGGCCGTGGCATAGCCTTGTCTCTTGAGCAATCCGGCCACGGTGAGGCGGTCCGGCGCGATCAGGCAGGGAGCGAATCCACTCACCACGCCGTTTTGCAGCCGGGTGCGCCAGCTGTAACGGCCGGTCAGGACCCCGTAACGGGTGGGGGTGCAGACCGAGGATCCGGAATGAGCGTCGGTAAAAGTCATGCCCTGGCTGGCGATCTTGTCGATGTGCGGTGTTTTGATTTTTCCGTGCTCGGGGTTGAGGCATTGGACGTCCCCGTAGCCGAGGTCGTCGCACATGATGAAGACGATGTTGGGCTTTTCGGATGCGGGACGCGCATCAACTGCATCTGCTATCGTGCAGGTGAGCATCACTGCGGCGAGAATTTTGAGTAGGGGTCTTTTGGAGAGTTGCTTGGTTTTCATGATAGAGCTTGAGCTAAAAATAGGCGTATGTTGTGGCGATGGTGAAGATGACAGGTGTTCGTTGAGTGAATGAGGAGTAATTACTTGGTCTTGTCGCGCTGCGCTTTTCCGGCGCGTCCTTCCAGATCCACCTTGCGGGTGTTTTTCAGGGCGTGGTCCGCATCCTTGACGATGACATTGGGACTGTGTTGCTGCTGACCGGTGACAATTTCAAAAGACCAGGCGTGGTCGCTCT
>CBFHKM010000091.1:0-7520 GCA_965656385.1 Oceaniferula sp. | reverse complement strand
AGGCTCCAGATGCGGCCTTGGTCGTGAAGGACTCGAAGACCTCATTGGGTCGCTTGCCAAGCTCTTTCATGAATGTGTTCACTACCAGAGGGTAGGTGAGTGGAGGCGCATTGTATTGAGCTTGGGAAAATTGGTCAGCGTACTGGTCGGGCACCATGTTGCGATCCATGCTAAGCATCTGTGCGAGCTTCAGTGGACCACCCTTAAGCTTGCTGAACGTTTCATAGGTTTGACGCGCCGTAACCTCATGAAATGCCGTCTTATCATCCTTGCCGGTAATTGTTTTCTGGGCCTTGTATTTGAGATAGTTGACACCAACTTGTATGCCCGTCTGGGCAAGCTTGGTGGCGCGACCGATCTTGTTTTTTGGAATTTTGGTCTGCTCTTTCATCAAGCTTATGAGCCAGAAAGGGTGAAGCGGCGCAGCAAAAATCTACCAAGGTCAAATGCTGAATCTAGGGTTCCTGAACGAGCAACGTCGGCGCTAAATCTGACACTCTTTTCGATCAAGGCATCAGTGTCTTGAAAATCGGGGGACTGATCCTTGCGGTAAAATTCAATGATACTGCGAAACTGTTCGAAAAGTAGTTCAGGGTATTTTTCGCTTACCTTTTTGCGGTCAGCAACGGACCCGTCTTCAATTCCCTGGTTGATGATCACTTGGGCAAACTCAATGAAGCGGTGCCTCATGGGCTTGAGGGTTTTACTGCACCCGGGGCGCGGAAAGAACTCGACCAGACGTGACCTGTTTTTCTGGGCATGGGCGAAGAAAGTGAAGAAGAATGCGAGTATTTTTTGATCACCGGGGTAGTCTGGGTAATCGTCATCTTCATGGAGTACCTTTATTGTCTCTTCTATGAGGCCATCCCAGTAGCCCGACTCGAGGGCATCGAAGCTGGCAGCATGTTTATAGAACTCGGCCTCCTCCATGCCTATCTCTTGGGCGAAGGCGTATACGCTAGTGGGCCTTTTTCCTTGAGTGAGTAGCACGTGCCAATATTGCTTTTCGAGCTCGTGCTTGGGGTTTTTTTTCGAAGTCGATTTAGCCATTACACACCTATTTAGAACCCGTGGCATGGCCAGTCAAATGGTAATTGTGTTATAATTTGCCTTGCCTGAAGTGTTCATTAGATTACCCTGTTCGCATGAATACTCTTGAGAAGCTCGAAATACTGGCTGATGCAGCTAAATACGATGCCTCCTGCGCAAGCTCAGGTGGGGCAAGGAAAGACTCAACAGCGGGCAAAGGCGTTGGTTCGACAGGGGGCGCTGGCATTTGTCACTCATACGCTCCTGATGGCCGCTGCATTTCCTTACTGAAGGTGCTACTGACCAACGTCTGCCTTTACGATTGCCACTACTGCATCAACCGACGCTCCAGTAATGTTCAGAGAGCGAGGTTCACTCCTGAGGAGGTGGTTGAGCTGACTTTATCGTTCTACAAAAGAAACTATATCGAAGGGCTATTCTTGAGCTCCGGCATTGTGCGAAGCGCTGATTATACCATGGAGCTCGTCATCAGGGTGGCTAAGCTCTTGCGCGAAAAGCACCACTTCCGAGGTTACATTCATTTGAAAACGATTCCTGAGGCTTCACCAGAATTGATCGCAGAGGCTGGCAAATACGCTGACCGCCTGAGCATCAATGTTGAGCTGCCGAAGCAAGAAAGCCTCAAGAAACTAGCCCCTGAGAAAAACGTTCACCGCACTCGTGAAGCCATGAGCACCATCAATGCTCGCATCACCGAGACCATTGCTGATCGTAAAGAGCTCAGAAAAAGAAAATCCAAGGCCAAAAAGCCGACCTTTGCGACAGGACAAAGCACTCAAATGATCGTCGGCGCTGACGGTTCTTATGATAGTGACTTTCTCGCTCGGGCAGGTGACCTGTATGGTAATTTCAAACTCAGGCGTGTTTATTATTCGGCATTCAGCCCCATTCCAGAACCTTCGGTGATCCTGCCGCTTAAATCACCCCCACTGGTTCGAGAGCATCGACTTTATCAAGCTGACTGGTTGATGCGTTTTTATCACTATGGTGTTGATGAGCTGACCAGTGCCGAATCTCCTAATTTAGATTTAGACATCGACCCCAAGCTGTCGTGGGCGTTGCGTAATCGGCACACCTTTCCTATCGATATTAACCGCTCCCCACTGGAAATGCTCTATCGCATACCCGGTCTGGGAGTGAGGAATGCGAAGAGGATTGTTCGCTTACGGCGTCACCATGCTGTCACTCTAGAGGATTTGATTAAGCTCCGTGTGAATTTGAAAAAAACCATGCCATTTATGATCTGCACCAATCACCATCCAGCACGTCTTGAACTATCAAGTAGTGAGTTGCGAGCCAAGTTCGCTCCACCGCCGACACAGCTCGAGATGGATTTTACTGCGCAGCCAGTTACTACCACTGTAGAAAAAAACATGGTTAAGCAAGCGGGGGTAGAAGCCTTGCATGGGGAATTCTAGGTCATTAGCAAACTGCGATGAAAACCATATCTATAGAGCCTCATTTTCAAGCATGGCGTAATGCCGCACGTGCATTGCTAGCAGAGCAGTGCCACCCGTCCGATGTTCTATGGAGCGCTAAGAATGATGAAGGTGATGGGCTATTGTTTGCCGATGAGCTGCCTGCGCTGCCCAAAGACGCGCCACGTCTGAAAGTGCCCAAGACCTTTGTTCGACTTGCTGAGACTGTAGCGGCACATCGCTCAGGTAAGCAGTGGGCATTGCTTTACCAAATACTTTGGGAAATGAGCTGCGGCAACGATCGTCGTATTCTAAGTAACCAAACCGATAGCAGATTACGCACTCTAGAGCGCATGCGAGCCACCGTGAGTCGCGATATTCATAAGATGCGTGCCTTTGTCCGATTTCGAGAGGTCAAGACTGAGCAGAGTGATAAGGAAAACTTCGTAGCGTGGTTTGAGCCAGATCATCTAATCGTGCGCATCAACACACCGTTTTTTCGTAAACGCTTTGCTGGTATGAACTGGTCGATTCTTACTCCTGACGAATGTGTGCATTGGGACGGTAGTCGCATCACCTACACTGACGGTGTAGAGAAATCAGTCGCTCCAGATAGCGATGAGCTCGAAGAGCTTTGGCTAGGCTATTACCGTAGTATCTTCAATCCCGCGCGGCTGAAGATCAAAATGATGCAGACGGAGATGCCCAAGAAATATTGGAAAAACTTACCCGAGGCAGAAATCATCGAAGAACTCATCACTGGTAGTGGAGAACAGGTGCAGGCGATGATGCATGAGCAAGAGCGCCCTCTCAAGCCAGTGCCACGCAATGCATACTTGGCCAAGCTCAATGAGATGGATGCGATAGATGAGCCCGATACAGAGAGTGACTGAAGATAGACTCAATCACCGCGGTGCTAGATCGAGGTTTTTACTTCGCTAGCTCTTTGAGTAGGGCTCGATTAAGTCGGATGCCGGCCTCAAAGTTCTCAACATAGTAATTCTCGTTTGGTGCATGGATTTGGCAATCGGGGAGGGCAAGACCTAACATCAGGGCCTCGACTCCGAAGATTTCCTTCATGTCTTGAATGATAGGAATGGAGCCGCCCTCGCGGATCAGGACTGGTTCTTTACCGAAAGCCTGCCTCAGAGCTTCTTGCCCTGCTTTGCCATTTTTAGAATGAGGATCGGCATAGAAAGGCTTGCCATCGTGGCCAACCTCGACTTCCACAGTGACGCCCTCAGGGCAATGCTTCTCGAGGTGTGCTTGCACTTTTTTCATGATATCCTTTGGGTCTTGATCCGGGACAAGGCGGAATGAAAATTTAGCCATGGCCTCTGCGGGCAATACCGTTTTTGATCCCTCTCCTTGGTAGCCGCTACCAATACCGTTGACCTCAGCCGTGGGGCGAGCCCAGAGTCTCTCAGCAGAGCTGTAGCCAGGCTCACCAAAAAGGGCGGGAGATCCTGTGACTGCTAGCATATCCTGCTCACTCATGCCGGGCACTTCAGCCCACATGTTGCGTTCCCAATCTTCGAGTGGTCGAACTTCATCATAAAAACCCTCAATGGCAACATTACCCTCCGCGTCATGGAGTGATGCCACCAACCTCGCAACAGCTGTGGCGGGATTGGCAACGGCGCCACCGTAGACACCGGAGTGGAGATCTCCCGCTGGGCCTTTCACAGTGACTTCGCAACAAGCAATGCCTCGCAGACCATACCCTAGGGTTGGGACGCCTTTCGATACCATTCCGGTATCTGAGACGGCAATCACATCGCACTGAAGCTCGGCCTTATGTTTTTCAATAAAGGGAACTAGATTCGGGCTGCCAATTTCCTCCTCTCCTTCAAACAAAAAGATCAAGTTCACAGGTAACTCGCCTTCTTCTTCTAGGGTCTGCTCTACGCCGAGCACGTGGGCTAACATCTGCCCTTTGTTGTCGGTGGAACCTCGTCCCCAAATTCTGCCGTCACGTATCTCAGGCTCGAATGGTGGTGAGTCCCAGAGCTCGACGGGGTCGACTGGCTGAACGTCATAGTGGCCATAGATAAGGCAGGTCTTTTTGCCGGTAACGTGCTTGTTACGTGCTACCACGATCGGATGTTGGGGCGTTTCGTGAAGCTCTGTATCCAGTCCCATATGCTCGAGTTTTTTGATCAGCCACTCTGCACAGTCGCGAACATCGCTGGTATGGTCGGAGTCGGTGGAGACACTGGCAAAACGTAAAAAGGAGAACAAATCTTCAAGCTGCTTGGTCATGGCTTATGTTTTGAACTCAGGGTGTCGAGGGGGCAAGCATCAAATAGAAATCATGATCCAGCCAAAGAAAGATTCATAACTTGGTGGTTTTAAAAGTCTCCAATTACGTGCAATATCAACTTCAATGAGACGCCGATACCCGCTGATCTTTAATCCAAGTGCTCGCAGCCAGCGGGGGCGTAGGACTTTGCGTTTCTTGATGACTCATGCTCAGTCCTTTGTGCTTTATGCCAGCCGCAGTGCTGAGGATGCTAAAGAGTTGGCCACTAAGCTTGCGGCTGATGGCGAGCCGATCGTGGTGGCAGCTGGTGGCGATGGCACCCTCAATGCTGTTGTCCAAGGGTTAACTGGCACCAACACGGCACTGGGTGTTTTGCCGGCTGGGACGATGAATGTCTTTGCCCGTGAACTTGGATTGCCACACAACAACCTCAAAAAATCTCTAGAAGTTCTTGAAGCTGGGCACATTAAAGAGGTCGATCTCTTTGAGGCAAATGGTAACCCCTTCATGCAGATGGCGGGTATTGGTTTTGACGCCCAAGTCATCGAGGAGACGACATGGGAGCAAAAAAAGATTCTCGGCCCGATGGCCTATATTATGACCGCACTGAAAGTGCTTGCCGATAAGCCGCCAAAACTACGCATCATTTGTGATGATGGTCAGATAGAGGAGGGCTTTTGTGCATTGGCAGGTAACGGTTCGCTCTATGGTGGTCAGGTAAAATTATTTCGTAAGGCCGACCATGCGGATGAAATGCTTGATATGCTGGTATTCACAGAGGCTGGTTACAAGCTGATCCGCGATTCGGTCAAAGGGCTCGCCACAGGAGCGATTGACGCGGGTAACTCATCAGTCAAATACCTTCAGTCCAAAAGCTATGAAATCCATTGTGATCGCGAGGTTCCCATGGAAGTCGATGGTGAGTATGTGGGCAGGGTTGAGAATATTTGCCTCGCTCCGGCTCAGAGAAAGCTAAGAGTTGTTGCCCCCGAACATCCAAAAGATGGAATATTTACCACAGTGGTTAAGACCTTAGTCAATATTCCACGACGAGGGGATGAAGCATCACAAGACGACAAGCCCGATCAACCATGAGTGATGCCAATATGGTGAATCATCAGGCCGAGCCATCGTCGCCAGCTGATCAAGAAGATGATAGTGTGAAGCGAGGCGGAACCGGCAAATACTCGTGTCTTGTGATATGGTTGAGAAGGCTGTTGCTAACTGGCTTTTTAGGGGTTGCTGTTTTTGTTAGTTTTGTCTGGTATGCTAATTACGCGGCAACAAGAGCAGGCAAAGGGGTTTTGTTTGATGATGTCAATGATGTGCCTGTGCAGCGCGCTGGACTTGTTTTTGGTTGCTCCCACAAGCTAGGTAAGCGCGACAACCTCTACTTTAAGTATCGTATCCAAGCAGCTGCAGAGCTGTGGCATGCGGGCAAAGTGGAGTTGCTAATAGTATCGGGTGATAACCGCGAAAAATACTATAATGAGCCAGTAACTATGAGAAAAGCCTTGATGAAAGCCGGAGTTCCTTTTGATAATATCGTTTGTGATTATGCGGGTCTGCGCACGCTAGACTCGGTTCTGAGAGCTAATAAGATTTTTGGCCTTAGTGAACTGACACTGGTAAGTCAGAAGTTTCAGAATGAACGGGCGGCTTACATAGCTAAAGCATACGGCATCAAAGTTTATGGTTATAACGCTCGTGATGTCGAAGGATACGCAGCTCGTAAAATAGAAGATCGTGAGGTGCTCGCCAGAGTAAAAATGTGGTTAGATATCAATATCACAAAAAAACAGCCGATGCATCTGGGCGAAAAAGAACCCATCTTGTGAAGGTTTCGAGCATTGATCTTCATGTGTCCAAAGCTGGAGTGAGCGTTGATCGCTAGCCTTGTAGCGGCTCGTATTGCTCTGCGGTTGTTGGAAGCCTCGCTGATATTAACCGCCTGCAGCAATGGTGATTATCTCAAGCTGGTCTCCATCATCTAGCATAGTGTGAACATATTCACGCGGAAAGAGGGCCTTTTTATTGAGCTCTACGATCACGGGCTTGCCGGCAAGGCCGATAGAGTCGAGTAGCAATTCCACATTGATGGCTTGATCGAGTGGGTGGTCCTTGCCATTAAGTTTGACCTTCATGTTGTTTGCGCTGTTGCTGGTGACTCAATATTGTTGAGGATGGCCTCATCCCAGTCTTTCCAGACGGATTCGTATCCCTTGGTGTGAAGCATGCCGGTGATTTCCTTGATGCCACGCTTGTCATCTATAGTGAATTGCTCGGTGGCGCGGCTGCAGGATTTTTTCTCGGTGACTTCGACACGTTTGCCCTTCAGGGTCATATGCAGATCGTCGGTGCCAGCTCCGGTGTAGCCGCCAGGGTCAGTTTGAGATTCAGCCGACATATGGGTGACACCGAGCGGCACAAGGGCGTCTCGCAAGCTGGCTGGTTCACGGGTGCTTACCACGATTCCAAGGTGAGGGAAACAGCTGCGGAATGCGCAGACGAGCTGGACAAAGTGGCGGTCGTTGAGGAAGAGCTCGGGGTTGGGCTCATACTGGTAGTTGCCGGCATAAGGCCGCATTCGAGGAAAGGAAACGGTAAATGAGGCCTTCCAGCAGTGCTTGTAGAGATATTCGAGATGGGAGGCTAGGGCTCTAGCTTCATGCCTCCAGTCTGCGAGGCCAAACAGGGCGCCAATGCCAATTCTTCGGAAACCCCCAGCATAGGCACGTTCGGGACATTCAAGGCGCCAGTCGAAGTTTTTCTTGGGCCCTGCTGTGTGC
>CBFHKM010000090.1:0-7785 GCA_965656385.1 Oceaniferula sp. | reverse complement strand
CACATTCCACCAAGTTGCGAATAGAGACCAAAGTGGATGAACATCCCATACTTTGCCTCCGCGAACCATTGCATTCGCGCAGTGTAGTCTTCAATGGATTCTTTCTTGAGAGTGGCTTGTGGTGCGGATGTTGTTTCTGCCCCAGAGGGCTGTGCTACTATGATGCTTAAAGAAAGTATTGCGCCTGTAATCAGTCGTTTATTGACCATCATGATGTTGTTTATAGAGACAAGGTTTTTCGCTCGCCGTGTTGCTTGTGCTCGCTGTCAATACAGTGCAGCTGCAGCTCGGCAGATGCTTTAGTGAGCTTCATGTCGAGCCAGCCATGGGCATGGCCTTTGCCAAAGTAATAGCTGACTGCGGGCTGATTGATCAGATGAAGGTGATCCACTTGGTCATACTGCCACTCATGTGTGTGGCCATAGAAATAAGCTTGGGCATGCTTTCGGCCGGCGAGGAGTTTCAACAAAGCCGCTCCATCACGCATGCCTTTAATGGGGCGTATGCCACGGTTGGGATACGGATTGAAATGGCCAAAAACGAGGGCTGGCTTGTCGGCTCGTTGGTCGAGCTCTTTGGCGAGCCATTCTAGCTGAGCCTCTCCTAGGATGCCCTTTTTTCCTGAGTCTAACAAAATGAGGTTCGCCTGCGGCAGCTCAATCACACCCGCTTGAACGCCCATCTGCTCTCTCTTCAGAAATGGGAGTAGTTGCCACAGCTTCTCCCGGTTGTCGTGATTGCCAATGGTGACATGCACGGTAATGCCCGCCGCACGCAGTGGCTCCACCAGTCTTAGGAACTCTTTGTATTCGCCTTCTTTGCCATTACTCAGTGCGCAGTCGCCATTGACGATCAGGTGAGCCGGCCGTGGGTTAAGAGCGATGATGTTCTTCGCTGCCACGGTAAGGCAGTCCGCCATGTTGACCCATTCATGCTCGTCCTCCTTGACGGGCGTGCCAGGCCATTTCGTCCCCGGGTAGCGTTGGGTTGGATCTGCACTGATGTGGGTATCTGCCAGCAAAGCTACTCGGTTCTGGTCCAGGCCGGCATCTCCATGATCCGCGGCGGTCAGCACACGGGGCGTCAGTACAGCCGTGCCACCATAAGCGAGCGAGCGCTTGATGAATTGACGACGGGTGATCGGTGGAAGAGTAATGGGCATCTTGAGTCTATCAGGGTTATTGTTTATTTTTTTAATGAGGCTGGGACAGGCACGTTCAATGCATGGAGAACATGGCTAGCCAGAAAGCGGTTGCCTGCCTCGTTCATGTGAACGCGGTCTCCGGTCAAAATACCTTGCTCTGCATTCTCTAGATTATGTTGCTTGAGGTAGCCGATACATGCCGCTCTGAGGTCGAGCAGTTGAGACTTTGTTTCGCGTGCAACCTTGCGGCTGATCTCCGCATACTCGTCGAGTCGTTTGTCATCGGGGTTAGACCCGTCAGGCTTCTCGCCAATGACGGTGAGCGTGCAGAGGATCACTCGAGCACCGACCGCGTTGATTTTGGCGATCATCTCTTTTAAACCGGATTCGAACTTTTCGGGTGTCGTTCCTTTACGTCCTTTTTTGACCATTCTGGGATGCGTCCAGTGCCAGACGTCATTGATGCCGATATAGATCACAACGATGGTGGGCTTCTTTTGGAGCACGTCGCGGTCGAGGCGTTTCTGACAGTCCGGAACTTTATGGCCGCTTCTGCCGGCACCTATTACTTCAATTCCTAGATCAGGATATGCCTTGGCAATGGATTCTGAGGTCAAGGTGATATAGCCATTTTTCTTGGCTCCCAACTCGGTGATCGAATCTCCGAGAAAGACAATGCGATCATCCTTCTTCAGTGAGGCCTTGGAAGGGGATTTTCCGTTTGAGCTAGCTGCCTGCTTTTTTGAAGGAGCGATGGCGTTTGCCTCCGCAGGGATCTCAGCCTCAGTGGTAAAGATCGAGGCGGGTAGGCCCTCTTTGTTATAGAGGTTGGCCGCTTTGGCATTCATCGACCAAGCATAGCGGACTACGGTTGGGTTTGATACTTCCGAATGGGAGACCGTGACCGTGTCTTTTCCGGTGATTTCAGCCTGCGCCCATTGCCACTGACGATCAACTCCGCAAATTTGAAAATAGGTCAAGGGTTCCTGTGTTTCCTGAGTGGCTTCCATTCCTGTTTTTGATCCGGTCATCAGCCCGGATCCGGCATGGTCAAACTGGATGATGACGTGCTTACCATCGATCTTGTGACTTTTGTAGAGTGGCCCACTGCACACCGGAACCGGCTTTTTATAATCATGCTTCAAGGCCCAAAGGGCGAGCCGCTTACCCACGTCTATTTTGTTATGCGCGTGCACGTCCTTGGCTTCCCCGATGTCACTGGACACGGACATGCCGGTGTTTTTCATGCGGAGTGTCCGGCGCTGCTGGTCGCAGATCGAAGGCCAGCCGTCATACTCAACCGGCTCCATCTTGGATGGATCATAACTGGCCCGGTCGCGCCCTTGGTAGTTGGTCAGCTGGACAAAGTAGAACGGGAACTCGCCCTGTGCCCATAGTTTGCGCCAGGCATTGATCATGGCACTGAAGTGGCGCTCATACTTGAGGGTATTGTAATCGCGATTGGATTCACCTTGATACCAGATGGTGCCGCGGATGGCATAGGGGATCACTGGGTTGACCATGCCATTGAAGATGGTAGCTACCTGCTTTTGGTTCGTTTGGTAATAGGCAGCCATTTCCTTATCCGCCTGAAACGCTTCTGCCGGCATCCAGGGTTCGATGCGTGTGCCACCCCATGCACAATTGATCAGACCCACAGGAACATCGAGTTCTCTACGCAGCTCACGGCCAAAGAAATAAGCGGTGCCTGAAAAGCCAGGGTTGTTCTGCGGTGATGAATCCAGCCAAGTCCCCTGGAGCGTTGTCAGCGGCTTTGTGGGTGATTTGGCCCTTGCCACGGTGAACTGCCGTAACAGCTTATCACTCGCGGTTTCCATCTCCTTTTTCACATAGTTTGCCGTGGGGATGTGCTCCGGCGTAGTGCGCTTTTTGGACACTTTAGCCAACTTTGACATCTCCCACTCCATATTCGACTGCCCAGAGCAGAACCAGACCTCTCCCGAGAGCAGGTCTTTAATTTCAACCGTGTTGTTGCCCTTCAGGGTCAGGGTGTGGGGGCCGCCTGCTTTCGGCGTATTCAGCTTCACCATCCATTTACCGGAGGCACCGGCGGTGGTCGCCGCGCTTTCACCCCAGCTACCGATTACGCTTACTTTTTCACCCGCATCGGCAGTGCCCCAGACGGATGCTTGGGTTTCACGCTGGATCACCATGTGATCGGTGAACAGTGCAGATGGCACGACATCCGCCCAGCCAACACTCGGAATCGCGGTGACAAAGGCAGCTGCAATTCCTAAGATGAATTTGATTGATTGTTTCTTCATGTTTTTTGGTAAGCGATTGTTATGGGTCAGGTGCGACTATTTGCCACCGTCTGTATCTGGCTTCTTTGAGTCTGATGGATTGGGTAGTGTGAGCGTCGCCACTACGGCGCGGTGGTCAGAGGGGTATGGAGCAACCACGATGTCCGCGTTCTCTTCGTTTTCACCGATGACTTTTGCGTCGGTAACTTTTACGCCCTGGCCTTTGAAGTAGACAAAATCAATGCGGTCATGGTGGATCGTAGGATCATCGGCTTTGTAGATTGGCGACCAGGTGAAGCCCGGTTTTGCCATCTCGTTGGGATAGACTGTGCGATAGGCATCGGTAAAACCTGCCTGGGCCATCATCAAGGAGGTGGGAAATTTCACTTTCATGGGGTGACGACCGGCCTTGGCGGTTGCTTCGGTCCAGTCCAGATAGGAGGGTTCGTTGAAATCGCCGACCACAAACACAGGAGCCTCCTTATCGGAGAGAGCAGCGATCTGCTTGAAAAGTCTTGTGATGAATCTGGCGCGCGTCTTTTTTGCACCGGCAATCGCCTGTTCTTCGGTATCGATCTTGGGATACACTCTGTAGCCAGCGGTAAGCCCCAGTAGCTGATAAGGCTGATATGGACCGTGGGGGAGGTGCAGGTTAAAGACGTAGGCTTCCTGCCCCGAAGGCAGCTTGACCTTCATGCCGTCAGACGGCCTTCTGGAAATCCCTTTTATCTCCTCGATAATTTCATAACGCGTGAGGAAGGGGCCGCTATGATTCCAACCCAGCAGCTTCGCTAGCTTCGGGACATTCTCGCCGATCTCCTGCAGACCCACGATATCTGCCTGTGCCAGCTCGATCATCTTGGCCGATTGGGACAAGGGTTGTCCACGCTTCGTGCCGCCGCGTAAAACATTGTAGGTCATGACCCTCACGATCGACTCTTCGCTGGGCGTTGGGGGTTCTGCGTGCAAGGGCGTGACAAGAGACAAGCCGATGGTAAGCAGCTTAACCATTGTAGTGATTGCAGGTAATGTTTTCTTGATCATAGGTAATGTTTTTTATGTTAATGATTACTAATTTGTATCGGCTTCCGCGGTCAATGAGCACACCTTATAAGAACGGCGATTGTATCATGATTTATCATATCTTATACCCCCATTTCTTAGGGGGCGCTTTGCGCCAGTTTAAGTTGAAGTTGGCTGCTTCGCAGCAGTTCGAGTTGCTAGTTGAAGACGCAAAGACGCCAGGGAACCAGTCCATTTTCCGAATATCGATGGTAGGGTCATTTTGATAAAATGACCGCGAATGGAATTGGGCAGACGATCGGTCGTTTTATCAAAACGACCCTACCGGCTGTTGATGGTGAAAGACGTGTAATGGATGCGCTGATACAAAAAACCCCGCTGTGGATCACAGCAGGGGTTTTGAAAACGAAGAACAAGGAACGAAGCACAAAGAACTGCTTCTTTGCGGCGATCAGCTGCGCTTGCGGCGCAGCATCAGTGCGAGACCGCCTAGGCCAAGGAGAGCGGTGGAGGAGGGTTCGGGTGTAGCAAACCGCACCTCGGAAAAACCTGTCAGTCCGCCTCTAGCCGTAAATCCATAGTTTGAGGTGATATCAAAGCGAACGAGGCGGACGTCTGCGGTGTTCAAGTCAATCACCTGCCCGAAATCAACGTTGTCCAACCCCGGTGCCTGGTCGAATTGACCGGTCCAGATATCGGTGAATGCACCCCCTTCGCTACTAGCAACGGAAATCTTGACATCTTTTGCGCCGATGCCGAGATTGCCTGCGTCATTGTAGTTCCAAACTTTCAGGGAATCCAAGTAGTAATTAGCTTCCAGATCATAGATGGCGAAGTTTGGGAGCGTATTATCTAGATCCTGATGATACATGACATTATCGCCATTCCCAGCCACATGGTAGCCATTGACTTCATCGAAACCGCTGCTATTGATTGTATGTCCTACTTGGCGCCGATGCACTCATAGCCGAGATCGTCTGCCATGATGAGGACGATGTTTGGCTGATCCTTTGTTTGCGCAAGCGCAGTTTGCGGCACCTCGGAGGCCTCGGCGTATGGGGTGAGGCTGTCTTTTTGCGCTAAGGTCGAGAGGGGCGCTGCTAGGATGCTCCCAAGAATAAGCGCTGAGCTGGCAGTGAGATTCTTGATCATTGTTTTTGAATGAGCTTCTATACTAGCTCTTTGACTTCCCTTATTCTACATTCCTTGGAAATGAAATGTCTGCCCAAACTGGCTTGTGGTCCGAGAGGGGTTTCTTCAATTCGATTATTCCACCCTCTTTCGTTATGCCTTGGGACCCGGTGTTGTAAAAAATATGATCAATCACGCCTGCGTTCGGTTGTTCCGGTTTCAACGCATTATAAGTGAATTCCTTGGAGACATCGATTTCGAGATCCTTCCAGGTCGGCCTAAGCCCCGATTCCTCAAGCATGTTCATGGCAGTATCGCCCATATTGTTATTAAAATCTCCGAGCACAATCACTCGATCTGTCTTTTCCTCTGGCAATACCTCGTTGGCCAATCGGTAGGCATGGCCCGTATCATGACTATCCGTTGACCGGCAAATATGCAGAGAGTAAAATGCAACTTCAACACCATCAATCTTTGTCACGGCTTTCACAACCGACGCAGGATTCCATGAACGCTTTCGCTTAACGCTTAGTTCATGCTCGGCGGTGCCTTGCAAGGGTGTCCTGCTGAGGATCGATTTGTATTTATCCTTATGATTGGCCGATGAGATTTTGCCAACATAGCAATGCTTCATGCCCAGCACCTTGCCGACGCGAGCCGTCCAGTCACCATCCGGGACTTCATTGAACCCGATGATGTCGAGCTTGTAAGGCTTGAACATCTTGCCAACCTCTTCAGGGCTTGTGTTTTTGCCATACTCAACATTGTAAGCCGCGACACGAACCTTGATTGGTTTGTTAGTCTCTGGTGCTGCCAGGCTGAGTGCTGGACAACACAGGCCAGTGGCAACAAGAGAGAGTAAGGTGATGATTTTCATTCTAGTTTTTTCCTGTTTCATAGATGGGTGATTTAGTTGTTTGGTTATTTTTTGTGCCTTTGTGCTTTTGCGCCCAGCGAATAAATCTTCCCCGCTTCGGTTGTTTGATAAAGTATTTTGGCGCCCGTATCAGTCTGCACGATCAGAGGGTTGCCCTGAAGGGACTTCACCTCTGCATGTTTCACCTGACCGTCTGCCCACTCCATCGCAACTTCGAAGCCACCTCGGGCGCGTATGCCTGAGATAGAGCCGTTGGGCCAAGCCGACGGTAATGCAGGTAGGAAATCGAGAATGAAGTTCCCCTTGGCATCGCGACGGTGACTTTGCAACAAGGCCTCGGTGATGCCCGCGGTCAGGCCGAAATTACCATCAATCTGAAATGGTGGGTGCGCATCGAAGAGGTTGTTATAGAACCCTGCTTTTCTGTTCACACTAGCATTGTTAAAGAAGCCGGTGAGCACTGTATTCATTCGGTCTCCATCACGCAGACGCGCCCAGAAGTTTATTTTCCACGCCCGTGACCACCCTGTTGCGCCATCTCCACGTAGGTTGAGCGACTGCTTGGCTGCCGCAAAGATCTCGTGGGTATCTGGCGTGATCTCAGATCCGGGATGCAGGCCCCATAAGTGCGAAATATGACGATGGCTGGTCTTGGGAACTTCTTTGTAAACCCACTCTTTTAGCGTGCCCATTTGGCCAACCTCATTGGGCGCGATTTTTGCGCGCAGTGCCGTCAGTTTTTTGGCAAATTGCGCATCGACGCCCAAGATGCCGGCGGCTTCCGCGGTGCTAGCAAATATTTCTCGAATAATCTGATGGTCCATGGTCGGCCCCATCACTAGTCCGCCAATCTCTGGAGAATTACTGGGGCCACTGATGAGCCAGCCCGTGCCATTGATCCGATCTTCCACGAGGTAATCGGCGAAAAATTCGGCAATCCCTTTCATTGCAGGATACGCCCGTTGTTTCAGAAATTGCTTATCACCTGTGTAGAGGTAGTGCTCCCACATATGCGTGGTCAGCCATGCCCCGCCCGTAGGCCAGATGCCATGATTGGACGCATTGATCGGAGCGGCTCCGCGCCAAAGATCGGTGTTGTGATGCACCACCCAACCTGGAGCGTTGTATAGATGCTTCGCAGTCTCGGCTCCCGTGATCTGCAAATCATCAATCATGTCAAAGAGCGGCGCGTGGCACTCTGAGAGATTAGTCAACTCAGCAGGCCAGTAATTCATCTCTGTATTGATATTGATCGTGTAGCGAGATCCCCACGGAGCGACCTTCTCCCCATTCCATAGCCCTTGAAGATTGGCGGGCTGTCCACCGGGGCGAGAGGACGCGATCAG
>CBFHKM010000089.1:0-7813 GCA_965656385.1 Oceaniferula sp. | reverse complement strand
ACCCACATTCAAAAAATCTCGACGACTAGAGCCACCGCAACCCAATTGCGAAGCTGGATTAGAATTATGGCCCGTATGTTTAGTCATGATCTACAAAAATGAAACATGTGAACAGGTTACCCAAAACAAAGCGACATGCTATCATTTTTAAATGAAAAAATAAGCCTTCAGCTTTCAGATTTCGAATCCGAGCTTCATCCCAACCAGAAGATCTAATTCGCTCACCCTAGAGCAGCAAAATAATATGCTTTTCTCCTGTTGGAAGAGAGGATTGCATATTATGATTAACTTAAATTAAGTGTTTTTTATTACGTTTATTGTATGCCAACTTCTAACTTTTCTGGTTATAAAGATTATCGCACCTAGTCAAAAAAAACCATAAGCATCCAAACACATCTAACTTTGTTAGTGATGCTGCCATGCGCATGATCTCACCTAGAAATCAAGACGCTTGAATAAGACAAATAATAATATGACTAACCTCAAACCATCTGTAACCCTCATCATAGGCCTTGCCGTAACAGCCTTCATTTGGTCTCTACTCGACTACACCGAGCGCAAAAATGCAAAAGCTGAATTCGATTTTGAAGCCGAAAGAATTCATCAGCTAATCGGCAAAAGAATTTCATCTTATGAAGGCCTACTCACTGGCGTAAAAGCGTTCTTCATGGCATCCAAAGAGGTAAGCCTTCAAGAATGGGACATATACTTCGAAAAATTACAGTTTGAGAACCACTATCCGGGCCTTCAGGGTATTGGCTATATACAACATGTCAGTACTAAGAAAGATATAGATAAGCTAAAAGCCAGGCTCCGGACATATGGCATGGCAGATTACAAAATCAAACCCGAGGGCGACCGCACTGATTACTTCCCTGTCGTTTTTCTTGAGCCCCTGAATCACAGGAACGAAAAAGCCATAGGTTATGACATCTATTCGGAAACTATCCGAAGAAATGCTATCGAGAGCGCTAGGAGCCGGGAAGCGACCTCAATCACGAGAAAAATAACACTTGTTCAGGAAAATGATAAAAATATTCAAAGTGGCTTATTAATGAATATTCCCTTCTTCACGAACGAGCGAATAGACAAACAAGATCTACCCAGAGAAATAGATGGGATCATCAACGCCGTAATTAGAATGGATGATTTTATCACCTCCTTGATAGAGCCTGCCGTTTTAGAAAACATGCATATGGTCATACACGACCAGCATGAGTCAGATGAAAATATACTATTTGATTCTCACAAAAACGAAAAGCACAAGGGTTTCCCCGCCAGATTCAAGCACACGAAAACCCTCGATATTTATGATCAAAAATGGATTGTCACCCTCGAAGGTCAGCCTGCTGCAAACTACCTGCCATTATTCTACGGCGGCAAAAGTAAGAACATCAACCTCGTCGTTCTACTCGTCGGTTTTGCTATGTCTATGCTGGGCTTCTATCTCAGCAGAGGCTTGATCACAACAGCGAGGCTCAGAGTAGAGAAGCAGGCAGACGCCCTATCGCTCAAGATCGATAAAGACATCATCAAACGCCAAGAACAATCACTTCTTAAATTTAAGGATAATAGTGAATACCTCGTTGTCTGTATTATCGACATCCAAGACTCCACACTGATCACTTCTCAACTATCTGAGCACGAAACAGCAGAACTTTATAGCACCTTTGACAAGGTGATGAACCAAATCATCTTAAAACATGGCGGAACTGTTGTTAAGAGCATGGGCGATGCTATCTTGTATTACTTCAATGCCTCACCATCACCATCTAAGGACGATTACATGACCGCCATCGATTGTTGCCTGGACATGACCACCGCTAATGAAGTTCTAAATGATAGCCTCAATCATGCAAAAACACATCATATCAACTATCGCATCAGCGCCGTCTATGGTTCTGTGATGTCTGCATCCAAAAATGACATCCAAGACATTTTTGGCTCAACAGTGAACCGTTGTTCTAAAATCAATCGTTACTCCAGAACAAACGGGGTCGTTGTTTCTCATGAGATATATGAATTAGTCAAAAACGAGAAAGCCTATCAGCTTGAGAAGGCTGGCGATAATATTCGCTCCGAATATGGAGACGGCGTGTATCACATTTCCAAGGTGTAACTCAAAGCTTCATGCGAAGTTTCATGAGAAACATGGTAAAATTAATCACTTTCACAATTTGTTTGGTAACAGCTTTCACAGGCAATGCCGGGCCCCAGAACTTGGATAATCAGATTACAAGCGCAGACAATCAGTCTCGGATTGAGCAACAAGACCCGCTCCGAATACTCATCGTCGATGGCTTCAACAACCACGACTGGCAGCTAACCACTCGCCTGACCAAAGGCATTCTCGAATCAAGCGGCCTATTTCGTGTTGATGTCTCAACGGCACCCAGCAGCCAATCAGCGCTAGAGTGGGCCAGTTGGCGGCCGAAATTCTCCCAATACGATGTAGTCATGCAGAACTGTAACAGTCACGGAGGTCGAGCTCAGTGGCCAAAAAAAGTGCAGCGAGATCTAGAAAAATTTGTTTCACAAGGTGGAGGTCTTTATATCTTCCACTCAGCAAACAATGCTTTTCCTCAATGGCCAGATTACAACCTCATGATCGGTCTTGGATGGCGTAATAAAAACTTTGGCGACGCCGTCACGATTAACCGCAACGAAGAAGTCATACGTATTCCTGCTGGAGAGGGAGATAACACCAATCATGGTAAGCGCATCAATGCAGTCATCACCAGCATGGGCAATCACCCCATCCATAAAAACCTGCCGAAGCAGTGGAAGGCCGCCGACTTAGAAATTTACCGTTACGCCAGAGGCCCAGCAAAAAACATGACCGTGCTCTCCTATGCGAAGGAGCCTGAGACCGGCCTTAACTTTCCCGTGGAGTGGATAGTGCGCTATGGTAAGGGTCGGGTTTATAATTCAACCTACGGCCACGTCTGGAAGGGTGACACCAATCCAGATGGAATGCGGTGCATCGCCTTTCAAACACTCTTAATCAGAACCCTCGAATGGCTGAGCCATAAGCAGGTATCCTGGCCGCCGCCAGCCAACTTCCCTACTAAAGAAGCTATTAGTCTAGAATAAACTCCCCCGCTTCTTTGATACCAGACCATCGTCTCGTCTAAATCACGTCAACCACGAAGCCTCACTGGTCAGCGCTGTGGCGTAGCTAGGTAAATGCAATGCCGTGCCCGTTTTGATTTCTCGTGTGGCTTTGCTGCCTCCTCATCGACATCAAAGCCCGCCTTGATAAGGCATTTGCGGAATTTTGGTGCGGGCTCAGATAACCAATATGCAACACAGCCACCCGGTGTTAAAACCTCTCGAATCTTTGATAAAAAACCGGGCGAATAGAGCCTTGCGTTACCTGCAGTGATCAAGTCATCTGGTGTATTATCAATATCGAGCAACAGCGCATCATAGCTCCCCCTGCTCTTGGCATTGATGATATCAAACAGATCCCCTTGAGTAATCTTGGTCCGCGGATCTTCCAGCAAAGGTCCGTTATGCTCTACGAGAAAGGTCCGGTTCCACTCGATCAGGGGCTGCATCAACTCGGCAACCTCCACCGTTGCTGGGCTTCCCACCAGCTCGAGAGCCCGCTTAAGGGTAAAACCAAGCCCCAGCCCCCCTATCAGCACTTTAGGGTGCTTAGGCCTCGATGACTTGCCCGGCAACAAGCGTGAAAGCCCGACCTCTGAGAGCATCTCCTCCGAGAAAGTGAGAGCCGTGCTCATCAAGTCAAAACCATTGTACTTCAGATAGAATTTACCATCATGCTTGTGCAGGGAAAACACCGTACCATCCGACATCTTTGACTCACCGAGCTTCACATAAGGCTTCATGTCAGCAGACTTCGCTAAAACAGCCAAATGAACAAGCACAGATCAAAACCAAGTTGTCAACCTACCCATTAGGACTAGTGCTAGTGCTGGTGCAGGTGACAACAAAGCAAGTAGCACATAAAGAACATCCACAGCCCTGAAGAAAAAACATCGCCTAGCGTTGCTAGCCATCTATACTTGGACTTAACTTCAAAAAAAATTCATAACAGAACTACCATGAAATTTTCACCTCTGCCATTCATATACCTCCTCATTCTTGCCACATCAGTCCTAAGTTCAAAAGGTCAAGAAGCCGTTCAGATCCTAACCAAAAGCTTCGAACAAAACATTTCTCTACAAGGTGTGGACTTCCTTATTCAATGCCCTAACCAAGGATCTGTTAACACACTCACTATCACGCCCTCCGGATTAGAGGGAGCAAACGACCCCATTGTCGTTACGATCGAGGGCACTGTCACTAATGCTGAAGTTGATGACCTCGATGCCAATGGCTTCCCTGAGGTTTACGTCTATGTCCAAAGTGCCGGCAGCGGATCGCATGGCTCACTCGTCGCCTACGCCTGCAATCAAAAGAAGTCACTTACCCCCATCTTCCTCCCTGAGCTGACTGAAGATAAAGAAAACTCCAAAGGCTACATGGGCCACGATCAATTCGCAGTAGGTGAAGGCTCTCTCCTACGTCGCTTTCCCATCTACCATCCTGCCGACTCCAACAACAAAATCAGCGGTAAAATCAGTGGTAAGACCCGCCAGCTTCAATACAAACTCAAGGCAGGAGAAGCCGGCTGGATCTTAAGGTTGGATAGATCCATGGAATATTAAGAACATCACAAAAGCCTGCCAAAAAATGAGAGAGCCTCGGGCTTTTCACCCAATCAGCAAGAGCTAAAATATACAGCCCTCGCCAAATCGAATAGACCGAGAGCATGGGTGAACGGCAACCCGAATCAATATGGCGTAGAGTTTCACCGCAGCCAATTAATATTACAAAACTATCTGGCGTGCTATTACAACAAGCAAGGACCGTGCGTTGCCGATTATGATTTCGGGTGCAAGTATTTTGAGCGGGCGTAGGCTATCTGATATCCACGCCGTCCTTCCAGTTGACTTCTTTGAATTTCCGCCCGTTCTCATCCCACATGCTCTCCAGCCCGTGCTTCTCGCCGTTCCACCAGGCCTCCTACAGAAAGCCATAGCACCCATAACACTCCCACCACCATGGCCGTCCATGGAAAAACCCACCCTATCCTTGTGTAAAAGGTCATGTCGTTCTCCCTGCCAACTTCCGCGACAAGAACGCCCTCAACGATAATCGGCAAAGAGGACAACCGATTTCCATTCGGGTCGATGACCTGGGTCACTCCCGAGGTAGCCGCCACAATCACCCATCGACCATTCTCAGCTGCACGATGCCTAAATAGTTCTGCGTGCTGATAGCGTTGCTTTGCCCCCCAATGGATTGCATCCATCGTGGGTACCACCAAGAACTCGGCGCCATCAGCAACCATCCTCCTGATCACATCCTGATAATCTGAATCAAAACAAATAGGAGTTCCATACGACCATCTTGGTGTATGAACAGCTATCGCTTCGGTTCCCGCCACACCATCATCAAAAAAGTGCACCGTGTGGTTCTTGTAATGCTCACCAAACTCCTGATCGCCATGGAAAGCCAAGGCGGTATTATACCAATCTCCATCACCACTGGAGGTCTGAGTTCCAACCACCATTTCGACGTCCATCTTCTTAGAGAAGTCGGTAAGTTGCGACCACTGCTTCTTGTTTTTTCTGATATCAAAGGGCAAAGCATATTCAGGCCAAACAATCAAATCGAAGTCCTCATTCGATCCCGCCTTCGCATCCTGGGTTAATTTGATGAAATGATCCAAATCCGACATCTCGCTCTGGACAGCTGCCACCAGTACCGATTCACCCTTCGGTGGCTCCCCCCTCTTTTGCAGCACGGCAGACATAAGAATCACTACGAGTAAAACGAAACCAATACACCGCTGCTTGCTCTTTGCAACGAGCAGCGCCGCTCCCATCACCAGCAAAAAACCTATTCCGTAAACACCCACCAAAGGCGTCAACCAGGTAGGTGCCAAACCCACACCTGGGGTCATCCATGGAAACTTCAGATAAAACAACTCTCCTCGAAAAAACCCAACACCCGTCCACCATACCCCTGCAAACAATGCAGCAAGCCAACCACGCCCATAACGCGCATACGCCACCGCATATCCACGGGCAAACACCCCGGTGAAAAGCGCCATGATCATAATCAGATTAACCACTAAATACAGGCTACCATCAAATACATCCAACAGCCACGACATTGTAACCCCGTAAAACAATACCCCATGGAGTAGTCCGAGATATAAAGCGTGGGACGGTTTGGATCCACCAATAGCGTAAACCAAGGGAATCCAGGCGATGACAGCGACTAAATGCCAATCAACAGGCGGAAAAACAAGCATACCAAGACATGCACTCAGACAAACCAACAATACACGGACATACACCATCATAATACGAAGATTACATAAGACCATTCATCGGCACAATAGTTAACCGTAATGATTTCATTCATGAAATCGATACTATTAATGACTCGGTCCCTGTCTTACTCTAACTGCTGGGAACTTGCCTTTTAGGTAAAATCATCGAAGGGGCTTTCACAGGGTGATAAGGCGGATAATCAAACGCTCTTGGAGGGGGGAGGTGCGCACAGTGAAAATAAAGAAGCGACACTTAAATGGCACTACTTTTTTTCGCCATGACATTGAGTAGCCGCAAGTTATTGATACAAAAAGAGCCGCTGGCCGGAATTGAACCGGCGACCTATTCATTACGAGTGAATTGCTCTACCCCTGAGCTACAGCGGCCTAAACCTATCTGGAAAGACAAAATTTATTTAGCACAGAAAATCGGGCTGGCAAGCTCAACAATGGATACTGCGAGGACGGCTCGACAAATGTCTGCAGATTTCCTACGTTCCTTTTTGTGAGCCCATCTCTCCATGCCGATTTCTTAACTCAGTCAAAGACACGACGCTATCTACTGGGGATTTCCGGAGGCAGAGACTCGGTGGCACTTTTACACCTGCTGCTTGATGAAGGTTACCACAACATCGTGCTGTGCCATCTCAACCATAGCTTACGTGGTCGAGCCTCGGGCCACGATGCTGCACTCGTGTCTCGTCTGGGTAAGAAATACAATCTCCAATACGAAATCGAGAAAGTAGATGTAGCCAAACGAATTTTACAAATCGGAGGCAGCATGGAGCTTGTCGCTCGGAACGCACGCCACCAGTTTTTTGTAAGCTGCGCTCGAAAATACCGCTGCAATCGTATTCTGCTTGCACACCACGCCGATGACCAAGCAGAGACTGTTTTATTTAATCTGCTGAGGGGCTCCTACGGATTGAAGGGTATGCATTTCTCAACGACTCATCATGTTGAAGGCAAGGAGCTAGAGCTGCAACGTCCACTTCTTAAAGTGACACGTGGAGAGATCAATGACTATCTTGAGACTCACAAAATCAGCTACAGAGATGATGCCAGTAATGCAGAAAGCATCACTACAAGAAACCGCCTCCGCAACGAGGCGATGCCCTTACTGCAGGAAATCATGGGTCGCGAGGTTCGCCCTGCCATTTTAAAAGCAGCAAGTGCCTCCCGAGCACAACAAGAGGCAATCACGAGCACGCTCGAATCTCTCGAACTGTATGACCCTCAGGGACGCTTATTCCTTCCAAAAATAGCGAAGCTATCCCCTGCCATGCGATCAAGCGCAATACATCATTACCTGAAACAACATCATGTTTCAGACATCACCTCAGAGCTACTGGTAATGTGCGACGGGCTCATCATCGGTAAAGCTATAGCAAAAGTAAACTTACCAGGAGGTAGATTTCTCCGAAGAAAAGAGAAGCGGATTTTCATCAGCTAAATCATTGA
>CBFHKM010000088.1:5894-7866 GCA_965656385.1 Oceaniferula sp. | reverse complement strand
CAATTGTCATCAACCTCTCATATCTTGCACCACCTATGGCTAACGTATAACAACGAAAAAAAATGATAGGAGGCTAACATCAACCTCACCTTGGGGCCTTACAAGGCAAGGTCATTTATTCTTGATCCCTCACGCTCAACTGCTAGATTTATATAGTATGTTTTATTTTGATGATTCATCCTTACAGTTCCTCAATCCTCTGATACATCTGAGCACAACAGTAAAATGGCCAATCTAGAATCATCGCATAGTGATCTCATCGAGCGCTTAAAAAAATCTCCTTTTTATCAAATTTGCCAGGATTCATTCCGCAATGCAACGGGCCTCCCACTCGTAATCATCAGTGCAGAAAATGCTCAATTCAACCCCTGCCACACGAGTCCAAATCAAAACCAATTTTGCCGAATGCTTAACATTAAGCACGGAGCATGCGAAGAGTGCAAACGGGAACAGCAACTCATACTCTCACGCTCTTGCGAGCACACATACACCCACACTTGTTTTGCTGGTCTCAAAGAAACATCGGTGCCACTTAGACTCGGAAAAGAAACAGTCGCATACCTCAAAACTGGCCAAGTCTTTACAGAGAAACCAAGTTCAGACCACGCTAAAGAGCTTCGCAAGGTATTGGCTGAAAGCAGTTACAGTAAAGCAGAGCAAAGTGAAACTATCTCAGCTTACCGCAAGACTCCCGTATTTAATAAGGAGCAGTATCGAAGCATGATCACTTTGCTCAATATTATCTCACTGCAAATTACAGAATTAATCAATCGCCTCATTTTAGAGAGCCGGCCAGCAGAACCCGAAATTGTTCGCAAGGCAAAAAGCTTCATCACTGACCGAATCGACGAAAAAATCTCGCTCGCTCAAATCTCGAAAGAAGTCAACGTCAGCAGTTTTTATTTCTGCAAATTATTCAAGCAGTCTACAGGCATGACATTTACCGAGTTCACCAACAGGCATCGCATCGAGTTGGCAAAAAACGAACTCACCCATAGCGAAAAATCGATTACTGAAATAGCCTATGCAGTCGGCTTCCAGTCTCTATCACAATTTAACCGGTCATTTTGCAAGTTTTCTGGCGAGTCTCCAAGAGATTATCGGAAAAACGCAAGATCTTCAGACCGAGACCATTTGTTAGATTTCGGCTAGCCACATAGATCTTCTCGACTGCGTGGCAGTCATTACAAGATCTGCACAATCATCGCCAAGAATTGCGGGGTATGAGGTTCTTCTCCGACCTATTCTGCTAGCAGTGAGACGAGCGCCGCTTGATGTCTGGTCAGTCGGTTCTCAGAACATTGAAACCAACAAACAGTCAGACTAACTCATCGAATTATCCCAGCTACAACGTTTACCAGGGCACTATTGATCGGCAAGCTGGGCAGAATTCATCATTACAACATGCCATGAAGAAGAAACTTATCATCCTCGTAAACAGAGAGAACCTCTGTGCCTATTCCCTATCATCCGATCTGCTCTTATCTCCAAATACAGCCATCGAAAAAATAAATGTTCGCATAGAACAGCACCGACCAGACCCGACCAATTGTTCAGATAATCGCGGCCGATTCCCAGATGGTTCGTCGATCGGCTATTCATCCACGATGATACAAGGCGAAGCTCATAGTAGAAAAACGGAGAAGAAAAAAAGACAGCTCAGCGACCTTGCACTCACCATTAGCAAGCTCGTTAATGACGAAGATTGCGACATGTGGAACTTAGCTATTCCCGCTGATCAAGCGAATCAGGTCATCAACAAATTACCCATCGATGTTCAACAAAAACTTACTCAACTCAAGGAAGGTGATTACACCTGGTTGCCACGCAAGGAAGTGGAGCGGCTTTTTGATACTTGATTGGCAGACCTGTAAAATCGGCGTGGCAGAAAAAGTGGCAGAGGGAGTGGGATTCGAACCCACGGTAAGCTATAAACCTACACTCGATTTCGAATCGAGCGCCTTAAACCGAA
>CBFHKM010000088.1:0-5795 GCA_965656385.1 Oceaniferula sp. | reverse complement strand
TGGCAGAGGGAGTGGGATTCGAACCCACGGTAAGCTATAAACCTACACTCGATTTCGAATCGAGCGCCTTAAACCGAACTCAGCCATCCCTCCTTATATGCAGAAATTAAAATCTTTTGGGCATTAGGCCCAATGACTCATCGCCTTGAGCCCCTCTAGCCGTGCTTGAATCTCCTCTTCTGTGACGGTTTCAAGTCTACGAGTGGAAAAATCCTCACAGGTGAAACTAGCAAGAATCGAACCGCGTAAAATAGCATCCCTGATTTGATCAAAGGAAAAATCCACGCCACCCAGAGAAGCAAGATATCCACCCATCGCACCGAGGAAAGTGTCTCCAGCGCCCGTAGGATCAACAATCTCACGCAGTGGCCATGCATGGAAACGGAAAATAGAATTATCTGGACCAAAGAGTATAGCACCAAACTCACCCAGCTTAATGACAACGTAACGCGGCCCCTTCTCAAGCAGTTTTTCTCCTGCCAAAATCAAATTATTAACTCCCGCATACTCACGGGCCTCACCTTCATTGATTACCAGCAGATCAATACGCTGCATCACCTCGTCAAGTCTTTCACTCGCGATCTCGATCCAGAGATCCATCGTATCAGCAATGACAAACTTCTCAGCAGCAGTGCACTGGTCGAGCATCTGAACCTGATTATCCGGTGACATGTTGGCAGGCACCACGATACGGCTGTCAGCGATTTCAGATGGAATTTCAACATGCCAGCTCTCGAGCACATTAAGTCCCACTCGGTGAGTTGTGCGATCATTCATATTCTCATGATACTCCCCCGTCCAGGTAAACGACTCACCTTCGGACCGAGCCACCCCAGTGAGTGAAACTCCGCGATCTTCAAGCATGCTGAGGTGCTGCTCTGGGTAATCGT
This sequence comes from Oceaniferula sp., assembly GCA_965656385.1. GTDB lineage: Bacteria > Verrucomicrobiota > Verrucomicrobiia > Verrucomicrobiales > Akkermansiaceae > Oceaniferula. The sequence goes on along the minus strand of CBFHKM010000088.1, from coordinate 4,905 downwards.
GCCCGACGACACCCACCAAATGTGCTGGCTTGCAAAAATAGCTCGCGGACAAGGACGCATACGCTGCGGAGCCACCTAAAAGGTTTTCAGCCTTGGCATTGGGAGTGGATACATTGTCGATAGCGATTGTTCCGCCGATGATAATAGACATGATAAATAAAAGTTGAATAGGTCCCGCGTTAAACTGGACGCATGTGGTTTAGAATTTGCTCCGTGGCCTTGGTGACATCTTCAGCCTGCAGCAGCGAAGAGACAATGACCACACGACGTGCCCCTGAGGCAAGAACCAATTCCAGATTTTGTGGCTTTATACCTCCAATGCAAAATACGGGAATCTCTCCACCTACCCTTTGCTCAACCTCTGATATCTGTTCGATTCCAATCCCTGGACGCCCTTCCTTCGTGGGCGTTGGAAAAAGTGGCCCGAAACCTATATAATCAAACCCTTCTTCAAGTGCCGCGCAGGCCTGACTGAGTGAGTGAGTCGATCTGCCGACAAGCATATGATCCCCCACTATCTGCCTCACGCCCGTCAACGAACCATCATCTTGACCAATGTGCAAACCATCTGCCTGCAGCTCAACGGCAGCCTCAGCAAAATCATTAATCACGAAAGGAACCCCATGAGCCTTACAGCACTCCGCTAAGTGAGGCATGTGCTCACGCACAAGAGCAATCACACCAGCGCAATCGTAACCTTTCGCACGCAGTTGCAAGACACCAACCCCTCCTTTTAGGAGAGCCTCAGCCACCTGCTGCAATTGCCCTGGCTGCACGTAGCCCGTGTCCAATATACCATAGAGCAAGCCGTCAATACTAATGCGGCTTGCCTTTGTCGTCTGTTTCACCTCTTGCACGGTCGTAGCTTTAAATCATAAAGGCCCAATGATAAATGCTAAATTCAATTGCCATCACGCTCGTCCTCCGCTATCACCCGCAGAAATACGAACTTTCATTAATGTTCACAAACCACAGACACCATGGCTGAATCATCATCAAATCCAACGCAAGACACGGGTGCTCCTATCGCTGAAATCGATTTGGGACCGAGCAAACTCGATCAATTTTTGGATAACCATCAAACCAAGCTTATCATTGTGGCCATATTGGTTGCTATTGGCGTCGTGGCCTATGTCATTTACGATGGAATAGCCCAAGCAAATGCTGACGACGCAGGTGCCGCATTGTTATCATCACAAAAATCCGATGATTACGAAACCGTTATCAAAACATGGCCTGAAAGCAAAGCCGCAGCCAGCGCTCGTCTCTTGCTCGCTGACATTCAATGGTCTGAGTCAGAGGATGATTCTATCAGCACACTGAAAGAGTTCATCGCCTCATACCCAGAGCACCCATCGATTGGCACAGCAAAAGCAAGCCTCGGTCTGCGCTTGCTAGATCAAGGCAAAACCGACGAAGCTCGTGAAATACTGGCTGAGGTTGCTGAAAGCGATACCTACAGCTACATCGCCCCGATGGCGGCCATAGCCCTTGGAGACATGGCCAAGTCCGCTGGTGACACAAGCAATGCCGCCGAATGGTATGAAAAAGCTCAACTCGATGAGGCTGGCTACGGCAATGCCTTCCAAAGCCTGGCAGCTGCCCGCTTAATGTTGGTCAATGCCAAGCCACCTTCAAAAATCAAACCAGCGCTTCCCAGCGTGGAGCAAGACTCAAAACTCACTCCGCTCAAACTTGAGGCGCCAGACACCGCTGTAGGTCCTGTAGCTCCAGCTGCTGATCCTACACCAGCAGCTCCGGCACCTGCATCAGCGGCTCCATCAAAACCAGCCAAGGTGACACCTGATACAGCAGACCCCAAACCAGGAGCTAAAAAAGCTGAATAATTCGAAAGGTTCCGTGGTTTTTTTGCGTTTTCCCTTGTGTGAGATGAGCTTTTGCTCTCAATTCTAGAACCAACCCAATATCTTCACCGTGTTTCAAAAAGTAATAGGACAAAAACCAGAAAATGGCATTTCATCAGTAGGCTCTGCCTCCGAAGAAAGAGCCCCAAGTGCCACAACATCAGCTCCAAAAGCTCCTAGCAGCGCTCCTGCACCTTCACGGCAATCAAATGCAGCTCCCAGTGGCCGCAATGTCTTGAGCACTGATGTTGAAATCAAAGGTAGTATTAAATTCTCCAACGACCTGGTAGTGGACGGTAAAATTGATGGCAGCATCAGCTCTGATGGTGCACTCACAGTGGGTGAAAATGCACGTATCAAAGCCGAAATTAAAACTCGCTCTGTTGTCATCTACGGTAAAGTTCACGGTAACATTGAGGTCACAGATATCGTCGAGCTCAAGGCAAACGCTGAGCTAGTTGGTGACATCAAAGCTGCCTCGCTGTCGATCGAGCCTGGTGCCATATTCGTAGGCAAGTCAACTGTTGGCAGTCCTTCTGTGAAGCAGCAAGAAAGCTCGTCCCCGGCGGCATCTATAAGTTCAAGCAGCTCGAAAGACACGGCTAAGAAAGCCACCACCACAAGTAAGCCGAACGAGAGCAACAGCACTAACGAGTTACCGCTCACGAGTAAGCCTAGCTCAGGCAACAAAGCTGTATCAAGCTAGTTAAACAGGCAAAGGAATCATTTCAGCCCGCCCCCCGGATCCTTTCCGGCAGGCGGGTTTTTTCAGCCCTTATTTATTACCATTGATTTCGCCCCTGCCCTTAGGTTAACTTACTCAGCGCTTACATCCTCACCTCTAATCTTATGCCTCTTTTCTTCCAAAAGAAAGCTCCTCAAACTGGCCAACAACCGGCAAAAAAGAGAGATGTAAGCATGATGATCTGCCCCGAATGCCAGCACCAACAGCCTGAATCTAAGATAGCGGTTTCCACCTACTGTCGTAGCTGTAGCAGCCATTACAAAATCATTGATGGTAAAGCCGTCACAGATAGCAACATCCCTATAAACCCTTTCACCTCCTCTAGCTCGAAACAAGCAGATGATGTGGATAGCAAAGAAAGTGTGACTCCTGAGCAAAATGAGCACGACACCCCACAAGCTGAGCCCGTCTATCACCAACCAAACCTGCCCATACGCAACAAGCAGCCTGACACACTTGATCAATTCGATGAACTGCGGGCCCAACTCACCAAAAAGGTCTCATCTGCGAGTCAATTCTTCCATCGAAAAATAGAGCGTAGAAAAGTAAAATGCCTAGATTGCGAGCACGAGCACAACGCCCCTGCAGAGGCCAGTTCAACACTGTGTCCTGCTTGTGGTGCTTATGTCAGCCTCAAAAACTACATCATCAGCAACCACTGGAATGGACGCATAGAAACCAGAGGCAATGTCACCATCCAGAAAAAAGCTACCGTCACAGGCATCACCATACGCTGTCATGACATTGTTGTTCTTGGCACGCTCAAAGGTGGCATTGATTGCTCAGGAGACATCACACTCAACAGCCACAGCAAAATCATGGGTCACGTCAGTTGCCGGCGCCTTATTATCGATAAGCGTGCTGACGTAGCTTTTGCCAACGAAGTCAGATGTGAAGAAGCCATTATTGATGGCCATGTAACAGGACATTTCGTTTGCCGTGGCAAGCTCCACCTCAAAAAGAAAGCTGTGTTGAATGGCAACATCGTCGTAGCTAATATGACCATCGACAAAGGGGCTCGTCACAATGGTCAAATCTCTATCCAAGCCTAAGCAGTGAGCAGACAATAAACGAGCACATTCAGATGCCTTGCTTATCCACTACCTGCTTGACTACTGCCTCTGCAATACCAAACATCCAGCCATGCCGAGCACATCCCTAGATCTTCGTGAAGAAATTCTGCGCTTAAAGAAAGAGCGCAATGCAGTCATACTCGCCCATAATTACCAAACTGGCGATATACAGGACTTGGCTGACTATGTTGGCGACTCCCTCGGTCTTGCATACCGCGCTCAAGAAACAGACGCTGACGTCATAGCTTTCTGTGGAGTTCACTTCATGGCCGAGACCGCTAAGATTGTTAATCCTGAAAAAACAGTCGTTCTCCCCGACAAAGACGCTGGCTGTTCACTGGAGGAATCATGCCCCGCCGAAGACTTAGAAAAATTCCTCAACGACAATAAGGAAAAAAATTACTACGTAATCGCCTACATCAACTGCTCCGCTGGCGTGAAGGCTCTCTGCGATGTCATCTGCACATCAGGCAATGCTGTTAAAATTGTCAACAAAGCTCCTCAAGACCGCCCTATTCTCTTTGTCCCAGACGCAAATCTAGGTGCCTGGGTGATGGAGCAGACGGGCCGCAAGATGGATCTCTGGAAAGGATCATGTTATGTTCACGTTGAGTTCACGCGTGAGTCCATCAACAAAATCAAAGCAGAATATCCGGACGCTCTGGTTGTTGCTCACCCTGAATGCACGACGGCTGTGCGCCTGCTCGCTGATGAAGTATGCTCCACAGAGAAAATGGTCACTTACTGCCAAAACGCGCCGGTTAAAAACATCATTGTGGTGACGGAGAGTGGTATGCTGCATCGTCTGCAAAAAGAAGCGCCCGACAAAAATCTCATCGCTGGCCCCACAGATCGCTGCGCCTGTGGCGACTGCCGCTTCATGAAAATGAATACCCTGCAAAAGCTCCACGACTGCCTCAATCTACTCGAGCCGCAAGTTCAACTCCCCGAGGATATTAGAAAGCGAGCCGAAGCTCCCCTGCTCAAGATGCTTGAGCAGTCGAAATAGCCCAGCTCCCACTCAAAGCCATTCACTTTTCACCATTCAACTTTTAATATTTTCATGCCCTCTGTTCATCTCGACCTCGCTGAGCGCTCTTACGACATCCTCGTTGAAGACAACCTACTAGATCGCGCAGGTGAGTTGATCCGGGGATGCGGCTTATCGGGCAAAGCTGCCATCATCACTGATAGCAATGTCGGACCTCACTTCGCCGACCGC
>CBFHKM010000087.1:5566-7915 GCA_965656385.1 Oceaniferula sp. | reverse complement strand
GCTGATGACACCACCGACGCCAATGGTCATGGCGTGGGCGCTGAGGTCAACTCCGGTGGCAATCTCGAGTATACCGCCATTGACGGTGTAGGCACCAGAGCCGCTGTGGCTGGAGCCGGTGGCAAGGGAGAGGGTGCCGGCGTTGACGGTAGTCGTTCCCGTGTAGGTGTTGGCGCTGGTAAGCTCCATGGTGCCGGCCCCTGTTTTAGTGAGTGAATTTCCGCCTATGGGACCGTTGTTTTGGACAACGGCGGCGATGGTCAGGTCTGCGCTAGCGTCACTGGTTGCATCTGCTACATCAAACACAGTGGCACCAAGATTGTTGTCTCCGATACTGATCCTGCTATTGTTGCCTGATGTATAATTGATCTGTGAGGCTTGAGATCCGCCAACGGTGACGGTGCCTTTGAGGGCAAGCGCAGGGTAAGTAGGGTTGGCTCCACCCGTCAATGCGACGGTGCCGCCATTGAGATTGAGGTCTCGGATGGTGGTGAAAAAGCCATTTGACTCTATGGTGCCGCCTGCGTTGATGGTAATGGAAGAAGATGTGTCAGTGTCAGCATTCCCCCAGGTGTCATTTTTGTCGAAACGAAGTGTTCCGGTATCGTTGATTACGATAGCAGATGACTCGGAGATGGTGCCGCTACCTGTGAAGGCGAGCGTGCCTCCGTTGACGTTGGTCGCACCGGTGTAGGTGTTGGCTCCGGTGAGGGTCATAGTTCCACTGTTATCCTTAACCAGCGCACCTGCACCGCTAATCACGCCACTCATGGTCTGATCAGAACTGCTGTTGTATTCAAAAGTAGCGTTGTTAGCGATGGCGCCCGCGTAGCTACCGCTTTCAAGTACACCTGAACCGCCGATTTCAAGGGTTCCCGCGTTGATCGTCCACGCGCTGGCATCTACATTCTCGCCCGTGAGGGTGAGCTTACCTGTGCCATTTTTCGTATTAGTGCCGATACGCTCATTTCGAATGCTCGATGAGATCAGCAGGTCGGTGCCCGAGCCCACCACGCTGTCTGCCACGTTGAGGGTCTGCCCATAATTAAAGCTGATGCTGTCTGCGCTGATTGTCGCAAGACCGGCCGTGTCAGTAACAGTGATGCCGCCGATGAATAGGAAGTTTCCAAAACCACCCTGTCCTGTAACCTCAGAGGTCATAGTGCCACCTCCATCAAAAACGACTGGACCGTTTACGGAATGCAGACCGCCAGTTATACCATTGTCTGTAAAGGTTCCTCCGTTTGATAAAGTGAGTGAATTGAGCCGGCCCATGCCATTGATGCCAGTGGCGGACAGTTTAACCAGAGAGCTGCTCCCGTCTACAGTGAGCGCTCCATCAATGATTCCCTGCCCCACCAGATCTAGCGTGCCCTCATTGACCGTAGTGCCACCCGTGTAGGTGTTGAATCCGCGAAGCTCCATCGTGCCCGCACCGGTCTTGGTGAGGAAAGAACCACCTGAGGCGTCAACCATGCTAGCTGTGACCAGTAAGTCGGTGCCACTGCCGGCCACAGAATCCGCGACATTGAAGGTACCGCCGCCTTCCTTACTTCCGACCGCTAATCCGCTGATGGTGGAAAGCGCGTTTCCACCCACAGTCACGTCGCCATTGAAAATCCAGTTTCCTTCAGCGTACGCGTTTCCGCTGGAAGTTAGCGTGCCACCGTTGAGGGCAATCGCACCAATGTTGTGAGCGTTGTTGCCCGTGCTGTCCGTTGAGAGCGTGCCGCCCTCGTTCACGGTGATCGCCCCCCCAAGCGAGTTGAAGGCATTGGTAGCCACCGATAATGTGCCTCCGTTGTTCACGGTAAGGCCGCCGTTGCCGATCCTGCCACTACCTGTAAGCGTCAAGGTTCCACTGTCGACGGTGGTGCCGCCGGTGTAGGTGTTATTAGCGGTAAGGATCACGTCTCCGGTCTGAGCACTGGGGACATCTACGATGGTAAGGCCGCCTGTGCCGGAAATAACTCCGCTGACCTTCAGATATTTGTCTCCCCATTTACCTCCCAGTGTACCACCTCCTGCGGCCAGAGTCATGTCACCGGTGAGGTCGTATTGTCCATCCTCGCTATATACCGTACCACCGTCTAGGGTGAAGGTGTTGTCGATGGTATACGATCCGTTAGGATCAATCCAGAGCTTGAGGTCAGCTCCCGAGTTCACCGTGACCGTACCGGATCCCAAGGCATCTTCGCTCGCACCTGATCCCAGGTTCAGCGTGCCGTCATTGATAGTCGTTCCACCGCTGTAGGTGTTGGCAACCGTTCCTCTCAGGCTCAATGTTCCCGTGCCATCCTTGGTCAGCGTCCCTGCGCCACCGATAGCTGATCCCACAAATGTGTAATT
>CBFHKM010000087.1:5129-5556 GCA_965656385.1 Oceaniferula sp. | reverse complement strand
CAGAGTTCACCGTAATGCTACCCGGGTTGATCGTACCAGAGAGTGTAACTGTACCTGCTCCGGAACCCAGAAACTGTGCGTCATCGCCATTATCGTAGGTGCCGCCAGTCCAGCTGGTGGAATCTGGATTAGTCCAGGATAAGTCCGTGATCCCATCCCATGTGACGGTCTCGGCTGGCGACGCAGCAACCGTTAGAATCATGATAGTTGTCACACAGACATTGGTGTGCAGGAGGGGGATTTTGTTTTTCATGTTATTATTTTGCGGGTTACATTGAAAGCTCGAGAGCACCTTATATAATGTATAATATATCGATTATTACGTATAATCTGAATAATACACAGAGACTCACCTAAAAGCAATCACCCTTTTGGGTGATAAAGTGAAATTTAAGAACACCCCGTATCCATCGGTTTCAAGGCAACC
>CBFHKM010000087.1:0-5119 GCA_965656385.1 Oceaniferula sp. | reverse complement strand
CACACAGACATTGGTGTGCAGGAGGGGGGGTTTGTTTTTCATGTTATTATTTTGCGGGTTACATTAAAAGCTAGAGTGTAAATAATGTATAATTTATAATTTATAATTTCATATTACACAGATGCGCATCTAAAAACAATCACCCAATTGGGTGATAAGGTGCAATTTAAGAACACCCCGTATCCATCGGTTTCAAGGCAACCAATAACCTGCAACCAAGCATGAGCAACAGCCGCCACAAGTGGCTACTCCTGATAATCCGAGCTCATCGTCATCTCACCACTTTTCACGTTCACAAACCATCCCGTTACCCCCTCGGGCAGCTTTGCTCGGACCTTGTAGGTATTGCCATTCTTTGTGCCCTTGGCCGCGCGCTCATGCCAAGTGCGCCCCCCCGTAATCCCCTCATCCGTGCTGTAGACCAGCACTGGGCTCTCTAGCTCTTGAGCAGACTCAAATATAACCACTACCTTGTTCCCCTCCCTCTCCAGAGACTTCTGCGTGCACCACGGCTGACCATTCTCTATAATACTGTCCGCGAAGGCATAGCTGTCCGGCTTGTTCCACGGCGGGCCGTGGCCGTGGCCCAGCTTCGGGATTAACGATACCGCGTAGGGCCCAGAAACCGCCTTGTAGCTATTGGCGAACTTATCCATCGGGAAATGCTTGTCCTGTGGCCAGGAGAACCAAAGTGTCGCCATCTTCACTCGCTCAAAACGCAGCATTGGATCATAAACTTCTTTATAGGTCGCCTTGTTGCCCAAGGACTTACCATACTGGTTCGGCACTTCAGCGAGATCACCACATCCGTAGGTTGGTATGGCAAAGGCAAAGCGTCCATCAATTCCCATCACCGTGCTCGTGATAATACCACCCCATGAAATCCCCATCAGCCCCACCTTGCTTACATCTACTCCGGGTAATGAACGAATCAACGAGTGCGCCAGAATCGTATCCGCCACCGCGTGATACATCCACTGCTCCTCGATTGGCTTGGCGACATCGCCATAGATTCCCGCTCTGGAAGGGCCTGCCCATTGATGCTTACTCCATGACTCTCCATCGTCAGTTCTGATGTCCGTCTGCCCTTCCACCGCAATACTGATCGCCGCGTAACCACGGGTATTCCATCTCTCCACCCAATCCTTGAAGGCAGTGCCACCACCGCCATGGACTAACACCACAGCAGGGACCATTGCAGTAACCTTCCCCGCTTTCCCCGCCTTACTCTTGGGCATGCCCAACCAGGCAAAGACCTTGGTTGGCTTTCCCTCGTAGGCGAGCCCTTTAAAATAAATCGCCTTTAAGTCCTCCGAGGAGTCAAAACCCGTCGCATCCTCCACCGCCGGAGCATCCGTCAGCCTGGCCAGCGCTTCCAGTTTCTCACGATCAGAAGACAAACCTCCTTCACACACACTTCCGGAAATCAGAGACATGACAACAATCCAGCCGCAGACACGACAGGCATTAAGATACGTGGGAAATTTCATAAGGTAAGCAGGAAAAAGCTGAAAGTTGCCACCGACGTAGTCGGGGTGCCTATGGCAAAGTAACAACCAGCCGTCGAAGACGATCACTTCACTCTTCACTTTTCGCCGTTCACTCATTTTAGCTCCGCCGCCTGCGCAGCAGCCCCGACTTACATCGGGGTGCTTTCAGCACAAGCCTACCTCTTGCGCCTGAAGGCGAGAACAAGCCCGCCAAGCCCAAGCAGAGCTGTTGAGGACGGCTCGGGAACAAAAACGGTAATGAAAACATCGTCTGTGCCCAAGTCCTGCGTCAGCGTGTAGCCATAATCGGTATTCCCCTCTTGCCCGAAGCCAACCACATCAATGTCTGCCAATGAGAAAGCGCTTGTGATATTGTTTGAATCAAACAAGGTAAATGTGGTGCCTGCTGCATCGTAAGGGCCAGTGTAGTCAGTGCCATCGACAAATAATGTCGAACCACCTAATACCATGTAAGGTCCCGCCCCACTGCCTCCAATGCCTGTTCCTCCTCCGATGACGCCGGTCACCCCCGTGGAATTGAATATGAATTCGTAATCTTGGCCGGATCCACCAATTTGATTGATATTGAAGGATGCTTCATCGCCAATCATCCGGATGGTGCCACTGCCAAACAAGCGCTCATTAAAAGCATGAGTTCCTCCGCTTATTTCCAGAGTACCGCCAATATACCATCCCGAGTTGTTGCCACTGGAGATCTTAGGCATGGTAAAGGCACTCCCATCCAAAAGATTCAGGCTACTTCCTGCTCCGATATCAGTCAGCCGGTTAACAGTCATGGCCGCAGAAACATTCACGGTTGAATTACCTTGGATTTTAAGCCGGTAGGTGTTCGGAGCCGTGTAGTCATTAGTAACATTGACTGTGTCGCCGTTGTTAATGGTGGCGAGCTGATCCACGCCCACCTGTCCGGGTGCACTATTGTCCCAGTTGCTGTTGATGCCAAAATCAGAATCGGTAGCGCCGGTCCAGAGAGTTGCGGCGTGAATGGAGGAAACCGTAAGTGTGGTTACGGCAACAAGGGCGGGGATGGATGTTTTGTTTTTCATGGTTTCAGTTAGGTTAGGATTTATTAAAATTTAATGTATATTTCGCATCTGCCAAAATATAATGACATGTTTTATTAAATTTGTATATCCCCCTTTAGGGTGATAAGCCCCACTTTATGCAAACAGATGCAAACAGCAGCATCACTCCAACTAAGAACCAAGAACAAGAAACAAGTAACCAAGAACAGCCGCACCGCGGCTAACTTAAACTCTCAACTTGAACTACCACTACGCGGTTTCCTCCATTTTCCCATCGCGCTTTCCTTCTCTTAAAGTAAAATGCCCTCATGGAAACTCTCTCCCTACTCGGTGTTGCGCTCGGTTTTGCCACCCTCTCGGGCATCAACCTCTACCTGACGACGTTTCTCGCCGGCATGGCGATCCGTTTCAACTGGCTCGATCTGGCAGATAAATATGAGAGCCTTGCCGTCCTCGCCAATCCATGGATCATCGGTGTTGCTGGTGTCCTGTTCTTACTTGAGTTCTTTGCGGACAAGATCCCCTGGCTGGACAGCAGCTGGGACGCTGTGCACACCTTCATCCGCCCGGTTGGCGGCTGCCTACTCGCCTTGGCCGCACTCGGGGAGATGGATCCAGCCGTCGCGGTGATCGCCGCCCTGCTCAGTGGTGGCACGACCCTGCTCACCCACGCTACGAAGGCCAGCAGCCGCTTGCTCATTAACATGTCTCCGGAACCTGTCTCCAATGTGGTTGCTAGCCTTGGTGAGGATGGTGTGGTGATCGCTGGCCTTGGCCTGATGGTCTTCGCCCCAGTGGCCGCTTTTTTTGTTTTTCTAGCAGTCGTTCTTTTAGCCGTCTGGTTATCGCGCAAAACCTTTGGCACCACCCGCCGTGGATACTCAGTCCTGCGCAATAAAAACAAAGCCATGCATCCCTCGGCAAGTTCACAATAAGCTCGGGGCATTAGGCGGGCACTCAAACTTGGTGAATTCAGAGAATATGCATTCAACATTCACTATTCAAAATTCTTCCCAACTTGCCTCCGGTAGTCTAAACACAGGCCAGCCGCGCCTTTCGAGCCGGCATATTAGGCATGTTTCTGCTCAAAAAACTATTTCAGCTACGTGACAAGACGCACGACGAGGATGAGAAGCCATTTCTTGAGCATCTCGAGGACCTCCGTATTGTCATCACACGCGTAGTGCTGACCTTACTCATTGCCATGGGCTTTTGCTTTGCCTTCCGCAATGAACTCATGGAAATCATTCGCCGCCCTGTTGAGCAGGTCTGGCTGGTGAGCCAGAAAGAAAAAATGCCCGTAGGCAGCGTCAAGCTCGACCTTGAAAGCTGGGAAATGGCAAAGAAAGCAGAGCGTGACACTGCTGATTTCAGCTCAGGTCAACGCGATTACTACTTCACTCATATTGACCCCAAGGGTACACGCAATCTTAAGTTTCACACCGATAGCATCCGCTACTACCGCGCCGCCATCGACATGGAGAACAGCTATCAATCTGGATCAACATTTATCGATGGATTCCCCGGGATTTCCGATGATATGCGTATTCAGCTAAATGCCCTGATGGATGAAGAGAAACGTCCGGATGCAGCGGTAGACTCACGAGGCAAACTAGTATTGATGCAAGCACTCAATCCGACCGAGGGTTTCATGCTCTCGATCAAGCTTTCTCTCTTTGCCGGCATTGTTCTCTCATTCCCCCTACTACTGCTCTTCACCCTCCAATTTATTCTGCCGGGTCTCAAGAAAAATGAAAAGCGCACCCTCTGGCCAGCAATGATTATTGGCTTTGGCTTGTTTTTAGCAGGCGTCTTTTTCTCTTACTTTTTCGTCCTCCCCAAGGTTCTTGATTTCTTCTACAATTACAGTCAACAAATGGGCGTAACTAATGAATGGCGTATTGGTTATTATATTTCCTTTGCCACTCAGTTCACTCTGATCTTCGGCCTCGCATTCGAGCTTCCCGTTGTGGTCATGACTCTGGTCAAGCTTGGCGTGCTGAATTACGAAATCATGCGCAACACACGCTCCTATGCCATTCTTGCCATCGTGGTCATTGCTGCCTTGATTACCCCTACTCCAGACGTAGCTACCCTCGCCTTCCTGGCAGTTCCTATGATTTTGCTCTACGAAATGTGCATATGGCTCTCCTACTTCCACAAGCGCAAACAGCGTGAACAAGAAATTCTCGAACGCGAGGAACTGCGTCAACAAATTCTTGCCGCTCCACCTGCCTTCGCCACCAGCCGTGATGACGATGACCACTGGCATGATGACCATGATTATCACGATGACCACGATGACCACGATGATCATTACGCGGATGAACATGACGCCGATGAGGCCCCTGAGATCAAATCTGACTATGATAGCGAACATCACGACCCCTACCATCATCAGGATCATGAATATGATCATCACTCCGGTGAAGATACATACACTGAATCAGACCAGCAAGATCAGCAGGATGAGCTCACCCCTCACGATGGAGATGAAGGTCATGAAGATGACAACGGCACCTACGATTTTGGAGATGATGAGCTCGCCCTCGAATTTGGCCACGATCACGATGAGTCAAATCA
>CBFHKM010000086.1:3140-7944 GCA_965656385.1 Oceaniferula sp. | reverse complement strand
CACAGCAAGCTAAAGGCACTAGGCTCAATAAATACCTCGCCTCATGTGGTGTTGGATCACGCCGAGCGTGTGATGTCCTCATTAAAGAGGGGAAGATTTTTGTAAACAACAGTCGTTGCGAAAATCCTGCGACTCAGGTCGGACCTGACGATGTAGTGCGCGTAGGACGCAAGCACGTGAGCCCGCGGAGCACAGAAGTTATAATTTTCAACAAACCTGCGGGGCTTGTTTGTAGTGCCCAAGATGAGCTGGGCAGAGAAACGATTTACGATATTCTACCGCCTAAATTACAACACCTCAAAAACGTGGGTCGTCTTGACAAAGATTCTGAGGGTTTGTTGGTGCTCACTAATGATGGTGATTTAGCCCTTAAGCTGACTCACCCAGGGCATAAAGTGGAGAAGGAATACGTTGTGACCGTCAATCAAGCATTTGCCAATGAGGTGATGGATCAGCTGGTGAAGGGGGTGCACACTCCTGAAGGTCGCGCTAAGGCAAAGTCAGTTCGCCGTATTTCTCCGCGACGTGTCAAGGTAGTGCTGGAAACCGGATTGAAGCGTCAAATTCGCTACATGTTTGATGCGCTGCATCTCAAAGTGACTAAGCTTGTCCGCATCCGTATCGGTATGTTTAAGGACTCAGGGCTTGAGCTTGGTCGCTGGCGTCATTTGGATGAGTCAGAGGTAGAGGCACTTGGTCAAAATCCACCACAACGCAAAGTTCCTGACGATGTGGCTCGTGCCACAAGAAAGCGAGCCACCCGCAAGTCTGCTAGTAAGTCTGCTCGTAAGACTTCCAGAAATGATTCCGGAAAGAGGCCGGGCAAGCATGCTAGTAAGACTGCTCGTAAAAGCACCAAACGGTCAGCAACAAAAACATCAGGATACAAAGGAGCACGCCCACAATTTAAGCGGGCTGCCAAAAAAGTATCTCGGCGACGTAAAAACTAGATTGTCCTCTGCTCAATAGCTGTCTAGGTTTTGTCATTCGAAACAAATCAGACTAGACTACTATGAGTAAAAATATTGAAAGCCATCTCAGCGAAGATCGCGAATTTAAGCCGTCTAAAGAATTCTCAAAAAAAGCACGTATCTCTAGCATGGCGCAGTACAAGCGCATGCACAAGGAGTCCGTGGAGAAGCCTCACATTTTCTGGGCACGAGAAGCTAAAGAGCTTCAGTGGGGCAAGAAGTGGGGCAAGGTGCTTGACTGGAAGGCGCCATATGCCAAGTGGTTTGTGGGAGGGAAGACCAATGTATGTGTAAACTGTGTTGATCGCCATGTTGAGGAAGGACGCGGTAACAAGGCCGCATTTTTATGGGAGGGTGAACCGGGAGATAAGCGCACTATTACCTATAGCCAGCTGCAGCGCGAAGTGAGCCGTTTTGCTAATGTGCTTGAGGCGAATGGAGTAAAATCAAAAGACCGCGTGCTTATCTACATGCCGATGGTGCCTGAGGCTAGCATTGCGATGCTTGCCTGTGCTCGTATAGGCGCAGTTCACTCGATTGTTTTTGGAGGCTTCTCTGCCGAATCTATCAAAGATCGCCTGGATGACTCGGAGGCAAGTTGTGTGATTACTGCTGACGGTGGCTGGCGTCGTGGTAGTGTGATTGACCTCAAATCCAATGTGGATGAGGCCTTAAAACGCGACAAGTTTGTTAAAAAAGTAATCGTGCTCAAACGCACCGATAATAAGGTCAAGATGAAGCGTGGTCGTGACGTTTGGTGGCATGATGAAACAGCTAAAGTGCCAGGCACACATAAACCGAAGTTCTTTGATAGTGAGCATCCTTTGTTCATTCTCTATACCTCAGGCTCTACAGGTAAGCCCAAAGGCATACTGCACACTACCGGAGGCTATATGGTAAATACCTATGCGACCTGCAAATATATTTTCGACATGCGTGATGACGATGTCTACTGGTGCACAGCGGATGTCGGCTGGATCACTGGGCACTCCTACATCACCTATGGCCCAATGCTCAATGGGGTGACTCAAGTGATGTATGAAGGTGCTCCCAATTTCCCAGATTTCTCTCGTTTTTGGCAGATTATTGAGGAATATGGAGTGACTATTTTCTACACCGCGCCAACAGCCATCCGTGCATTTATTAAAGCGGGTGATGAGCTAGTTGATAAGCATGATTTGTCCTCGCTACGTCTTTTGGGAACAGTGGGTGAGCCGATTAACCCAGAAGCTTGGATGTGGTATTACAATAAAATCGGTGGCGGCCGTTGCCCGATTGTTGATACTTGGTGGCAGACAGAGACAGGTTCAATTATGATTTCTCCAATTCCAGGTTGCACCCCTATCAAGCCAGGCACAGCTACTGTGCCATTCTTTGGTGTAGACGCTGCGATTCTTGATGAGACAGGTCAGGAGTGTAAGGCTAACGAAGGAGGCAGGTTGGTTATCCGTAAGCCATGGCCAAGTATGCTGCGCACCATTTACCGTGATAAGAAACGCTACAAAGATACCTACTGGAGTGATTACCCGGGAATGTACACTGCTGGTGATGGGGCCCGTCGCGATCGCAAGGGGAACTTCTGGATTGTCGGCCGCTTGGATGATGTTCTCAACGTATCCGGTCACCGCTTAGGCACTGCCGAGGTCGAGAGCGCGCTTGTAGCGCACAAAGCAGTTGCTGAAGCTGCTGTCGTTGGCCGGCCACACGAGATCAAGGGACAAGCGGTCGTTGCTTTTGTAACTCTGAAGACGGGAATCGATGGCACAGATGCTCTGCTTAAAGAGGTGCGTAATCACGTTGGAAAAGTAATTGGGGCGATTGCAAAGCCTGATGATGTTTACTTTACCCCAGCCTTGCCCAAGACTCGTTCAGGAAAAATCATGCGCCGCTTGCTCAAAGAGCTGGTAGCGACGGGGAAAGCCACGGGCAACATGACTACTCTCGAGGATGTTGGTGTGGTCAAAAGCTTGGAAAAATTAGTAAGGAAAAAGTAGGAGCTTTATTATTCCATTTAATCTCAGCATGCTGGCAAGTATATTACTTGCTGGCATGTTTTATTTAGAGGGGGTTATGCCCCATGCTAATGATAGTAAATTGCTGATCGTCATGATCATTTTTTGTGCTTAAATAGGTTACGTATATGGGTAGTTTAAGATGTGCAGAAATGCGAAAGTTTGAAGATCACGCTTTTAAGCAAGGGGTGTCGCCAGAGGGGTTGATGGAGAAGGCTGGCAAAGGTATTGCGCGTGCAATCATGCGGCGTTTTTCGTGCCCAGGTACGGCTATTGCTTGTATAGGAACTGGAAATAATGGTGGTGACGCGCTGGTGGCTATTCGTTACTTAGCTGATGCTGGGTGGAAGATTGGTATGCGATGTATGCATGCAAGTTCCGAACTTGGCGTCTTGCCTCGCAAGAAAATCAGGGAATTGGGTGAGTGCCCAATCAACGAGCCTGTGCCTGACTCTAGTCTTGATGAGCCTATGGTCTTGCTGGATGGCTTGTTGGGCATTGGAGCTGATGGTCCATTGCGACCGCCTTTAGCAGAACTGGCCACCTGGATGAATGATATGCGAAATGTGCAATCGGCTCAAACGGTTGCGATGGATATCCCTTCAGGGATCAATGGTGATACTGGAGAGGTCTATGAGGGGGCCGTTGAGGCCGATTTGACATTAACGATAGGTATACCCAAGCCAGGGCTGTTTGCTTTAGCTGCGGTTAATCATACCGGTTCGATCGAGCTTATTGCTCTTGCGGAATTACCTGTTCCAGATGGTGGTGATGTGCGCCTCAATGATGTGCATGAGCTTCGAGGCATTTTGCCTCGCCGAGGCCATGATTTTCATAAGGGTGATGCTGGACGGGTTGGTATTTTGGCGGGCTCTCCTGGTATGCTGGGTGCGGCGGTGTTGTGTGCTACAGGAGCGCTTCGCTCTGGTGCTGGATTGGTTACTTTGTTTGCCGATGATGCCACCTATCCATTGCTTGCTCCGATGCTGCCAGCAGAGGTGATGCTCCGGTCGATTTCGTCGCTTGCTGAAATTAACCCAGCTGAATTCGATGCCTTTGCGCTGGGCCCGGGGATCGGCCGGACAAGTAAAGATTCTGATGGGAGTTTTTGGGCACTGCTTGAGCGTATGAGTATTCCAACCGTCATCGATGCCGATGGGTTGAATCGTATTGCAGATGCGGGCACTGAGAAATGGGTGGCGCCACATTTTGTGCTGACCCCTCACCCAGGTGAGATGGTTCGGCTATTTCCAGAGTGGGCAGGGCTGGATCGATTTGAAATCGCCAAGGCTTTTGCACAACGTTATGATCGAACGACTTTATTGCTTAAGGGGGCACACACCTTGATTGCTCGTTCAGGTTCGGCGGTTTATTTTAATGCTACAGGAAATTCTGGTATGGCTAGCGGTGGTCAGGGCGACGTGCTGACTGGCATCATTAGCTCGTTGTTGGCTCAGGGCTTGGAGTCTCAGGATGCGGCTCGCATGGGTGCTTGGCTAGCTGGTCGTGCTGCAGAATTGGCCATTAGCCATGGTGGTGAGAGTGTTCAGTCATTGATAGCAAGCGATGTGTGCAATGGCTTGGCTCGCGCATTCAACGATATGGGTAGCTAGCTGTGTTCAATGTAATGACTGATGTCTGTGCACCGAGTAGGTTTTTTCTTCGACAGTTTATGGCGTCGTTGCATAGACTGGCTAAAGAATTATATATAGCTCAGTAATGTCTAACACGACGCCGGATACTAAGAAAAAACAGCAAATGCAGACACAGGCTGATTTGCCGTGGAGTGTGATTGTTTTGGATGATCCTGTTAACCTGCAG
>CBFHKM010000086.1:0-3042 GCA_965656385.1 Oceaniferula sp. | reverse complement strand
GTTATACGTCACGATGGTGTTCAAAAAAGTTTTTGGATACAGCCAGACGAAAGCTGAAAAGTTGATGATGGAGGTGCATTTGCAGGGGCGTTCCGTTGTTTGGACGGGGGTTCGTGAAAAAGCTGAATTTTATGTACAGCAGCTCCACAGCCTACAACTTCAAACTACAATGGAAAAAACGGGATGAAGATTTTACCAACACTCGATGGCGGGCTATGCATCTTGCCTGAATCCGAGATAGATTGGCAAGAGCTGGAGCTCATATGCTCGGATGAGGATCGCCCTACACACCTTGCCGCATCTTTGGCTGATTTGATGGATGAAGATAGTGAATGGAGTGAGTATGTTGTTCCTGATCTGGAGGAGAACTTTCGAGCCCAGGCACAGGTTGTGGCGGACACCATTGAAAAGGCGCGCATAAGTGATGATTCTGCAATCTTTATTCCTCCTGCTGAAGCGGAGAGATGGTATGGTGCTATCAATCAGGTGCGCTTATCCTTGCACGCGAGATTTGATATTGAGGAACTTGGTGAAAGTAGTGATATCAATGACGCCAGCCCAGAGTTGAAGAGTGCTTATTATCGAAATAGGTTCTATTTGTTACTACAGAGTATGCTTTTGGAATATATTCTGGATGAGGATAAAAGCTAAGTAGTTGTTTTTTTGAATGCTTTTGGGTTAAGCTAATATTGTTTTTCTGTGTTTGTGGTGGATCATCCCTTGCTGAAATCATGATACGCTTTATGGTTTGGAGCCTTGCCAATTGAGCCCTTGCACAGCAAGTTGAGCGTGCCAAACGAATGACCTTGTCGATTGAGCCAAACGAGACAAAAGCATGAAAAAAAACGAGAATTCTATTAAACTTTTTAAAGCTGCTAAGGAATTGATTCCGGGTGGTGTCAATTCACCAGTGCGCGCTTTCCGTAATGTTGATGGAGAGCCTTTTTTTGTGAAACGTGCAAAAGGTTGCCGCATTGAGGATGTTGATGGTAACTGGATGATCGATTATGTCGGTACGTGGGGGCCTGCGATTTTAGGTCACGCACCCGAATGTGTTATTGAAGCCGTCAATAAGGCCGCAAAAGAGGGTGTCTCATTTGGTATTCCTAATCCTCATGAAGTTGACATGGCGCGTTTGATCGTGGATTGGGTGCCATCGGTGGAGAAAGTCAGAATGGTTAATTCTGGAACGGAAGCAACAATGAGTGCTGTTCGCCTCGCTCGTGGATTTACTGGCAGGGACAAGGTGATTAAGTTTGAAGGCTGCTATCATGGACATGTTGATAGCCTATTGGTGGCGGCAGGATCTGGGGCATTGACCCATGGTGAGCCTGACTCAGCGGGTATCCCCTCAGCATTTGCAGCAGAGACGATCACGCTTCCCTACAACGATATTGAGAAAGTGCGTGCTGTTTTTGAGACAATGGGGGATCAGATTGCAGCGATTATTGTGGAAAGCTACCCAGCGAACGCGGGTCTTATTTTTCCTCGCGAAGGTTATTTGCAAGGCTTACGCGATATTACTACAAAATACGGGGCCGTTTTCATTTTTGATGAGGTGATGACTGGGTTCCGAGTCGCTAAGGGTGGGGTTCAAGAGCTGGAGGGAATAATGCCTGATCTAACCGCTATGGGAAAGGTGATTGGCGGCGGGCTACCTGTTGGTGCTTTTGGCGGTAAGGCCGAGATCATGGACTACCTTGCGCCCGATGGCCCGGTTTATCAGGCTGGGACTCTGAGTGGAAACCCGCTTGCGATGGCAGCGGGCCTTGCTCAATTAGCTGAGATGGAGCGCATCGATGGCTATGGTAAGCTTGAACACCTCGGTGCTAGGCTTGAAGCGGGCTTGCGTGCGATGCTGGAGCGCAAGGGGTTGAGTTATCAATTCAATCGTGTGGGCTCAATGTTTTGTCTGTTTTTTACGGATCAAGAGATCATTAATCTAGACAGTGTGATGACAGCCGATTCTGCAACATTTAGGAAATTTTTCACATCAATGCTCGATCAAGGTATTTACGTGGCACCAAGCCCGTATGAAACGGGTTTTATCAGCGTAGCACATGGGGATGATGAAATCGATGCGACTCTTGTGGCGATGGAGAATGCCTTGGCTAGCATCTAAAGGCTAAGTTTTGCCAAAAAAGCGGTTGCCATGATGAGATTAGTCTCATAGGTTCTGCCTGCCTTGAGCCGGGATGGTGGAATTGGTAGACACGCTAGATTTAGGATCTAGTGCCCTTTGGGCGTGCAGGTTCGACCCCTGTTCCCGGTACTTCTAGGCAACGCATTATGTTTTTGCACTTTCTCTTCTGTAGGGGTGAGTGAATCATGCTATACTGTTCACATCATATGATAAGTGGTAGCATAACCCAAACGAGATGATGGAGGAAAATAAGAAACACATCTTAATCGGTTCTAGTGTGATTGTGTTTTTCTTTATTTGCCTGGGGGCAATTGCAGCTTCGGCTTACTTGCCTGGCTTCTCTGGTGAATTAGGCAGAATGTTGCTCGCATGGATTACCAGCCCCTTTTTGATGGAGTCTGCCCTCTTCTTTCTGGCACTGACTCTCTTGTTTGCGGTCAACGCATGGCGACGCAATAAAGAGGGGAATGACTATGTGCAGCTCGATGAAAAGGGGCAATCTCCTCGAAAGAAATGATTTTTGAGCAGCAACCGACAAGCTGAGTTATTCAATAGTAAGTTACACCACCTGGGACATGAAGCCGGCAACGAGATGGATTTTATTCGCACTATCCGTAGTAGCTTTGTTACTCAGTTCGTGGCTCACTATACAAAAATGGGCGGGTAATATTGACAGTCTGGCTGGGTGTGGCTCTGGCAGTGGTTGTTCTAATGTATTGGGTAGTAAGTGGTCTATGGTAATGGGCTATGTGCCCGTCAGTGTTTTTTCATGTCTGCTTTATCTGGCGATGATCATAAGCTTGTGGATGCGAGAAGCATGGGTGATTTGGCTCAGGTCTCTGCTCTCGTGGATTCTATTGGTAGCCGCCATCTGGTTTATTGGCCTACAGTTCTTTATT
>CBFHKM010000085.1:4996-7958 GCA_965656385.1 Oceaniferula sp. | reverse complement strand
TGACGTGTTGCCTCATCAGCATCTGCAGGAAGGCAGTCCTTCCATAACTCATCGATGTTTGCGCCCGGATGATCTACCACCCACTGAAACATCGTTGTCGGACGATCCGCCATGATGAGATCCTTTGACGCATGACGTGGTCTGGCAGGCCCACAATGTAAGCGCTTTTTCCATTTGTAGACGGCAAGATGGCGTCCACTCATTTGCCGGCATAGAATAGATGCTAAATTTCCAGGATAGCGCTTCTCTTCCGCGACTGTGCTCTTGAGCAAGGTCATCAAACCCGGGCTAATCAGCTTCGGCGGTATGTTAGCCAACGCAGACACGCTCTTGCCCTGATAAAATTCTTTTTCAAAGCCATGTTCTAGGAAGTGCTGCTCAACCTCACGATAATTGGCGAGAGCTTGGCCTTCATCTTTTACCTCTGACTCTGCATCTAGTTTTGATTCCGGATCTGGCTCTACATCAGGCTGAGCCCCGACATCAGCATGAAGAGCTTCCAATTGTTCGACTTTATTATGCTGATCCGTTTCCTGCTCAGCTTCTTTTTGTTTAGTGTCAGCGTCAGCGACTGCGTCAGCATTAGCCTCAGCGTCTGCCTCAATAGCTTGTTCATCGGGTTGCTCAGCCTTCGGTCGCCAACGCTTTTGCTGGCACATTGAGTCCAGCCATTGCTGCACAGCTTCTTCTCCGTGCTCCATGATGACCTTACTTTTGTAGCGCTCGATTGGCATGGACGAAAACCGCTCACGATGCAAATCGATCAACGCTTGCTGGTAGCCATGGTGGTTAGGTGGCCCAATGAGCTTTTTACTCAAGCCACATCGCGCCACAGACTGAAAGTTACCACTGGGAGGATCTACCTTGGTGATCTCTTCCTCGTAGTATTTGTTGATTAAATCGGACGAGACGAAATGCGCCATGCATTCTTTTTGATTCTGCCACACGGAGTGATCCGTCTCACTACGGAATAGCCCTTGCTCAGCACTCTCGAAAATAACATGAAATCGATCCAGTGAACCCAACACTAACCAAGCCAGGTCAAAAACAGAGTGCGTGCGCCCTGTTGCAGAAATCTGCTTCGCCATTGCATCGAGTCCGTCTTCGATAGGCATAATGCGAGCCTTCACTCCCTCCGGAGCCTCCACCACGTGCTTTTGTTCACGCCCCCCTTTTGAGTAGTCATTTCGGCCACGTCCTCTTGGCGGGCCACCACGCCTGTCGCGATCACCTCCACCATGACGATGTTGCTTTCCCTCTGTTCGGCCTCGATCTCGGCCCCGGCCCCTGCTATCGTTCCGATCATGCCTTTCTACATCCCTTCCCTTCGGTGAGCTGGATGACTTGGACCCTGAACTCGCATGTGATTTCCCTTTGGCAGGGCCACGACTTTTCTTGCCTTGGTCAGCTTTCGCCCATGCTGGGCCAAAGTCTAAGGCACTCAGGTCTGGCGCTTGCTCACTTTTGTCTGATGACGATCCTTTCTCACTCATGATCTTGCTCTTACTCTTGCATGATCCCCCCCCGAACGGAAGCATTCATATTAAGAAGTTTAATAGTTTTCTGCCCCGCATTTTCGTGCGTAGCCAATACATTTTTTGCCTTTCGGCACATTTCACTCACCTGCTCACCACCAACTAACAATTCGTTGATACGATGGCCAAGCTCATCAGCTGATGCCAGTGTGATGATTCCTCCAGCGTCCTGCAGCATGCTTACCAAGGGCTCGAAGTTCTGCATATGAGGCCCCGTGATCACAGGCACCTCAGCAGCAATTGCCTCGGCTGGATTCTGGCCGCCTCGCGCCAACCAACTTTTTCCAACAACCACCACATCAGCATGCGCTGTCCAATCACAAAGCTCACCAGTGGTGTCAATGACCAAGCATGCCTTGGCGATGTCTTTGGGCACGCGATATTGGCTACTCAGTATAACATCAAAGCCAGAAGACTGCAGATCTGCCACCACTTGGGCCCTTCTCTCCGCATGACGAGGCACAACGACAAGCAAGGCCTCAACCGCTAATAGGCGTATAGCATTCGCTAATAATTTCTCTTCTCCATCATGACTGCTGGCCAATAAAACCACTTTTCTAGCCCCCTCTACATCGACACCAAAGTCAGCAAGTATGGATTGAAACGCATTACGCTTTTGAGGAGGGGTTCCTCCTGCAGGATCAAACTTCACGCTACCCGTCACATGGATACGAGACCGATTGATGCCCAAAGCGGCAAAACGCTCTGCATCGATCTCGTTTTGCACACATACTAAGCTCACCATCTCAAACAATGGCTCGACGAGAGCCTCAAATTTCTTGAAGCGCAACTCTGAACGCTTTGACAAACGCGCATTGACCATTGCCACTGGGATTTCCATCTGCCGTGCTACGTTGACAAAGTTAGGCCAAAGCTCTGCCTCAATGAGCACTATCTGCCTTGGTCGAAAACGCTCCAATACCGCAGTAACTATGGTGTTAAAATCAAGCGGGCTGTATATCACCCTGACTTCCGAGGGCGCATTATCTAGAGCTACTTCGTGCCCTGTGGAGGTCGTTGCAGCAAGCACGACTTTCAAGTCGGGCTCAACAAGTAACCATTGCTTAATCAGCTTGAGTGCAATGAACACCTCTCCCACAGATACCGCGTGAATATAAACTCCCTGACGCGGCTCTTCCGACGCCTCTGCACTGAAGCTGCCAAAACGCTCCAACAAACCTGTGCCGTATCCCCCACGCTTGCACATTTTCAACAACCACGCAGGAAATGCCACGATGAAAAACACCGGCAGCAATAGATTGTAAATAAGGAGGACTAAGGAGCGAGACATCTGGAAACAGCTTAGCGAGTTGATTGCCGTTGGTAAAAGAGAATTCCACAGCCACCGTAACTCCTTTGATCGAGCAATTCCCAACCATCATAAGTTCCTCGTTTATTAGCCGTCGAGTCCTCGAGCACAAGCAACG
>CBFHKM010000085.1:2639-4899 GCA_965656385.1 Oceaniferula sp. | reverse complement strand
CGCATTCTCTGCCATACATGAACCTAAATGCTCATCGACTAACAACTTCTCAATGTAATCCACATCGCCAGATTTTTTTGTGTAAGGTGGATCGGCAAAAATAAGATCATAATCACCTCCTCCTTGGAGAGCTCGGAATACATCTCTGGCATTCACGCGCCCTCCAGCGAGCTGCAGGCTCTTCAAATTCTTGGCAATCACCTGCTGCGACTCCTTGCTACTGTCGACAAACACACAACTCTCAGCCCCACGACTCAAACATTCCAGCCCGAGTGCTCCTGACCCGGCAAAAAGATCCATCACTCGAGCACCTCTGACACGATCAGCCAATATGGAGAATAAGGCCTCGCGTAGTCGGTCAGTGCTTGGCCGAGCCACTGATCCCGGAACACGAATCTGACGTCTGCCAGCACTACCACTTATGATTCTCATGATGCTTCTTTCATTTCTATTCAGGGGCTGGAGATGACTTAGACTTGGCGGACTTAGCTTGTTCAGATTCAGCCTGAATATTGACGGCCTCCTCATTGCTAATTTCTTCTGGCTCAGCTTCATCAGATTGAGGTGTATCTGCAGGAACTTTCGGGGGGATTTTATTTACACCTGGATTCAAAATAAGGTGTAATAAATGACTTAGTGGAAGCCTTGCATGCTTCGGACCTACATCAATTAATGGGCTACGAATATCCCCGCTGATGATCAAATCCCTTACTTTTCGATCTGGGGTATACATGTCATACCACCATCGCGTGTCCACCAGACCTGCTCGGCTAAGGCTTTTCTCCATGACCTCGGCCACCTCAGGGGAAGCTACCAAGCGAGTTACACATACAACACCACCACGCATCGATAGACGACCATTGCCTAACATCGAGAAATCTTCCCCCAGCATTTTGAATCCTAGCCAGTGGAGATTACCCCTATGTAGCACAATCGGTATAAAGACGGTATCAAAAGTGACACGCGGTCGCCCCTCTCCAGCTTGCACCGTGACGCCCTCGCCAGCAAAAACCCCATCCGCCTTCCATCCTAACGGCTCGTCCAATAAACCAAGCAGCCTAAAACGGCCTACAATCAACCCCGCGCTGGCATGCATCGATTGCTGCTCAAGCCAAGCTACGGAATCAACTTGTTGCGGTTTAATGGCCATATCGACGAGGAATGGCAAGTGGCTCAGTGAATTCTTTACCCCAAGTTGAACCCGCATATTAATCTTGGCAAAGCCAACATCCAGCTCTTGCTCTTCGATTTCCAAACGTGGGCGTTTCCATACCACCTTTTGTTTAATATCTGGCAATTCAACCACATTGGGAATTTTTATTCCTGCAACTTTAATAAAACCATCTGAATCCTCACCTGAAAGTGGCAAATCCATCGATAGCTCATTCACATTTAACAAATCCAATTCCTTGGACATCGAAAAAAATCGAATACTCGCTTCCTTGACACGCAAGCGCATAGGGCTCCCTGCTGGTGGTCGTCTCGATGAGGGCTTCTGCTGGGCCGACATCGCAGTGTCAACTGCCGGTGCCTGCGAGGGCTTCTGCTGAGTCAGCACCTGAGATCCGAGGACTGGTCTCGGCTCAACGTTGGCATAATCTGCCAAGCTCCTTTTTGTCGGAACCCCCTGCGATTCTGGCTCTTGAGCCAGCTTTTTCGTTTGATTCAACGCCACAGACTTTGGCAGTGGTTTTACTTGATTGGCTGCCAGCACGGGGGGAATGATTGGCGGTCTATCGATGATGTCAGTGTCCGCCGGCAAGGCTGTCAACATTTCGATCGCCAGCTCAATGCGAGGCTGATTGACAACAACTTCTCGCAAACGTAGCTGACGCCTGAGCAGTGGCTTCCAGTACGGCATGATGACGACGCGCTCAATATCCGCCACCGCTTGCTCACGGTCACCTGGCATAAACATTCGCATCCGCTTCACAGTCACCCCATTCCACGGAGACCATGTCATCGATCCTATTTTGCATTCTAGACCGAGGCGTTCGCTCAACTTTTTCTCCGCCGTGTTCGTGCCCCAAGGCGACATTAACCACAGGTTAGATGCGATAAAGCACACTAGTGAGGCTAAACCCAAGTAAATAAGGCCCTGTCCTGAGTGAGCAAGCACCCGTTTTGGCCATACGAGCATACGACTGATTTTCACCTGCTCCCCTCCATCTGCAGCATCACCACCTGAGCCCGCTACCATCACTTATTTTTTCGGAGGAGTGAAGCGTATCACTAGGCTCTTGTCAGCAAGACGTCGACC
>CBFHKM010000085.1:0-2540 GCA_965656385.1 Oceaniferula sp. | reverse complement strand
TGCAGTACTTTCTTGGAGACGATAAATTAACAAACAATGCTTGCCATCTTTATAGCTTCCCATCGCTAAGTTTTCTTTTGTCGAGATGAACTCACTATTGTTTTCGTAGCGCCACTCCTTACCTGTCCACGCGCCTAAAATACTGCGTTCGTCAGCAACGATATCAGCAATACGCTTGAGCTCACCGTTAGGAGATTTGAAATTCCCAGTCTCAGGATTGTAGCGCAATAATGAGATCGTCATACCCACTCCACTCACTCGTATCATCCACTCATTTGGGTTGGGTTCTTCGAGGCGAATGACGACTTGCTGCATGGCCTTAAATTGACGCTGGTCCCACAGCTTCAGATAGGCCTCGTAATCCTCTTTGGTGAGGCCAAGGTTTTCGTGCCAAGGCAAGGGAATACCGGGCTTGGCAACTTTAGCATATGCAGCATACCACTCAGGATTAGCCTTTGAGGCCGCCTTTACTTTGGCGATATATTTATTGATTTCCTCTGGCGGCATGATTGCTCCGACTTCACCAGAGACGGTCTTCCCCTTGTCAAAGTATGCAGCCAGAATCTCTGGAACCTTATTATCAGCAGCTGTAGCAACAGATACCGCCGAAAGGGTGATGAACATCATTACACCGAGCTTGCGCGCTGTGAGAGCAAAATTTAAAAACGCAGAGGGTTTGGGGAATTTCATAGTCTAATAATAAAGGTAGAAAGTGATAAAAAAAGTTAACCAGACACCCTACAAGTGCAAGCGCCAATCTCTATTGCCCATTTTAGATATTTGTGAGCCAGTCCTTATATCTGCAAATCCCTTATTCCCGGACAATACGAAAAACACGCTCGCCGGGCTTATAATAATTCAAGCGATCACGCGCGATCATCTCCAAATAGAGGGGCTCGTTCAGAATAGCAGTGAGTTCACGCTGCTTAGCGTCTTTTTGCTCTATCACCGCGTTCTCTTTATCAACCACCTCATTGAGAACTACCTCCATCTTCTTAAGTTTACGGTATGGCTGGAGTGTTGTTGCCACAAAAGCAAAGCAGCCCATCAACACAAGAATACAGAAAGCAAGGCGAACACTGGCATTCATGCGCTCAGTGCGAACCCTGACCTTATTATATCCGGCCTGTTGGGATGCTTTTGATCTACTGTTTTTTTTCTTACTCAATTTAAATTCAGTGCTTATGCGAATACTTAATAAATGTAGTATTACTTATTTTATTAAGAAAACCAAATTAAAAAAGTAACACCACCAGAATACTCGATCACAAGATCAGCGGGAAAGAACTCAGCCTCATCCATATACACCGCTGATACAAGCTGATGACGACTTCTCCCTTGCATCGGCCCCTTTCTTGCTTCATGTCTCGTGGCATCTCTACTGTGAATATTAGTGACTACTAACTGAGCTCAACTAGCCACGAATAATCACTCAAATTTCAATTTACCGCTTACCCCAAGAATTATCCTACCCGATGTCAGCTGACTCAACCATCAACGAGACCAACGCACTCACAGACTTACTCTATCGCAAGCTGAAGCTTCAGCCCAAGCGTATCGTTTTCGCAGATGGTGAGGACATCAAGGTTGTGCGAGTAGCAGCCCGTATGGTTTCCATGGAAATAGGCGTACCCATTCTTCTGGGCAACAAACAAAAAATCCACCAAATGGCGGCGGACGAGTCAATCTCGATGCAATTTGTTAACGTGATTGATCCAGCCAAAGCATCAGACTTAGAGCTGTTTTGCCATCGACTGAAAAAAACAAACCGTTTTCAAGGCAAGGACATCATGAATCCTGAGGAAATTATGGCCCGCCCTCACAACTTTGGGGCTATGATGGTTCAATATAGCCACGCCGATGGCATGATTGCAGGTAATCAGTCAATGCCAGCATCAGTATTTCGCTCTGTTATTACGATAATGAAGCCGCTGCCTGAGGTGCCCCGAATTTATGGCGCGATGATGATGGTCGCCCCTCACCTCAAGCATTTTGGGCGCGATGGCATCTTATTTATGGCAGACTGCGGAATCATTCCTGAGCCTGACGTCAAACAGCTCGCCTCCATTGCGATTGAAACGGGTAAGTTAGCTCACCATTTCCTGGGTAGGACCCCGCGCGTTGCCATGCTCAGCCACTCCACCAAAGGGAGCGCCAATTCCGAGTCTCCAAAAAAAATGGCGGCCGCGACCGTGCTTGCCAAAAAAATAATCAGTGATGAGCGGCTCGATATTGAAATCTCGGGAGAGGTTCAAATAGATGTGGCCCTGGATGCCTCTGCAGCAGAAATTAAAAGCCCAGACATCAAAGCGCACCAATCGTCTGATGTGCTTGTATTCCCCAACCTCGACTCTGGTCACATCGCCTTCAAACTTCTCCAGCATGTTGGCGGCGCTCAGAATTACGGGCAACTCATCATGGGGCTTGCCCGCCCTGCAGCCCAAGTACCGCGGACAGTGACAGAAGAAACATTGCTCGGAACAGCTGCTATTTTAGGCGGTGAAGCCATCAAGCTCCATCAGAGCGTGCTCGACGATTAA
>CBFHKM010000084.1:0-8253 GCA_965656385.1 Oceaniferula sp. | reverse complement strand
CTTTGATTTCTTCGGGCACTCCAATAAACACTGTTTCTTACTCGACTATAGCGCCATCATTATGGCTGCCAGTAAGGCATGGGTGCATGAAAAAGACCTGGGGCGTATCAGCCGCAGAATTTTTGCCCGCAATGCTCAATGTCAGAGCTGGGGATGCCATACGGGGGAAAGTATGAGTGCATACTGGAGGCAAGCTACGGGCCAGCCAATGCTGGGGGCACGTGGCAAAACTGACTATGAGCCGGTGGGACTTGGGGAAATGCCCTCGGTCTCTGGTAAATGGGTTCGATAATATCTTTATTTCACCGACAACAATCCTTTCCTTTCTAGCTAAATTTTATTACCACAAATCCATGAAATTCGAACAACTCAAAGAAATCTACGAACTTCCGTTTTTTGAACTGATTCATAAAGCCCATGAAGTGCATGTTTCTCATTGGCCTGAAAAAGAAATTCAGCTCTGCACTTTGCTTTCTATCAAAACTGGCGGGTGTTCTGAGGACTGTTCGTATTGCTCACAGTCTGCACGTTACAACACTGAAATCGAGCGTGAGCCGCTGATGGGTTTGGACGCAGTAATGGAGAGTGCAACTGCTGCGCGTGATAATGGATCGACTCGTTTCTGCATGGGTGCGGCATGGAAGGGTGTGCGCAAAGGCACTAAGCAATTTGATGATGTTCTAGAGATTGTTCGTAACGTCGCAGGCTTAGGCATGGAAGTATGCACCACGCTCGGTGAGCTCGGTGCCGAGGAGGCCAAGCAACTCAAGGAAGCAGGAGTGACTGCATATAATCACAATTTGGATACTTCACGTGAGCATTACCCGAACATTGTCACCAGCCACACTTATGATGATCGGCTTAACACAATCCGCCATGCACAGGATGCTGGTATGAGCGTTTGTTGTGGTGGTATTCTCGGTCTTGGTGAAACTCCCGATGATCGTCTGAAAATGATCGAGGTTATTTCTGAGTTCAACCCGCAGCCCGAGAGTGTGCCCATTAATTCACTGATGCCTATGCCAGGGACTCCATTGGCGGAATCAAGCTCAGTGGATATTTTTGATGTAGTGCGTATGATCGCGGTTACCCGCATTGCCTGCCCGAACGCGAAGGTGAGGCTTTCTGCTGGTCGCAGCAATATGTCAGAAGAAGGTCAGACGATGTGTTTCTACGCAGGTGCTAATTCGATTTTTTATGGGGAGAAGCTTCTGACTACGGTAAACCCTGCGATTCAAAAGGATTTGAAGCTCATTGAGAAGCTGGGTATAAACCCGCTCAAGCCGAACCCAGCAATGGAGGCACCTGGAAGTGAATGTGATAAAGAACTCTCACCTTGCTGCAAGTAAGGTCAAGGTCGTGTGCCAGCCAGCACAATGATCTCCAGGGATCTGTAGCGACCTTTCCGTAAAATCATGAATGTAGCGATCACGGGTATCGGCCTAGCCAGTGGTCTAGGTGATGGGGTCCAAGCACATCGGCAAAAAATTTCGGCAGGGGAGCATGCCCTGCAGCCACTGGCAGAACTTCTCGGTGAAGATTCACCTTATGCTGGTGTCAGTGCGGCGTGGATCAAGGATCGAAAGATCATGTTATCTCGTAAGTGGGCGCCAACCTCAATGCTCTCACTTCATGTAGCTAAGCAGGCAGTAGCTGATGCAGGCTTGAGTCGTCAAGACCTAACAGATGCGGCGGTGATTGTTGGGAGTAGCCGCGGAAATGCCGCAGGTTGGGTGTCTGAATGGCCGTTAAGGCGACCATTCAAGCTAATGGCTGCAAGTAATTCTATGCACGGGGAGCTGGCATCAGTGGTCAGTATCGAGCTGGGTATACGTGGGCCGTGGCAAGTTGTCTCGAGTGGATGCGCTGCTAGTCTGGATGCCATGGGCATGGCGTCGATGATGATTCAACAAGGTATGGTAAAGCGAGCCATTGTCATTGGCGTTGAGCTGCCACTCATACCAGAGGTTTTACAAGCGTATGCTGATACCGGGGTGCTGGCATCGAGTGTGCTGAATGATCCATACTCATCGGATACGAGCGGCCTATTTCCCGCAGAGGCTGGTGCAGCGCTGGTATTGGAGGCTGTAACTGATCAAACCGCAGAGAGGCTCAAGTCACAGCCCCAAATGACGGGCTATTGGTGTAATTCAGACGCTGATTCACCTATAGGTATGCCCAGTGACGGCTCTGGCCTGCGGGATTGTCTAGAGCAGGCACTTGCCGAGTTGAGTGCTGAGCCAGCCATTGCGGCTATTTGCCCGCACGCAAGCGGAACGCTATTGCATGCAAAGGCTGAGTTGGCCGCATTGAAGGCTGTTCTTGCTGGTGATCAGACTATTTCTCTGCACCCTCTCAAGCCTTACACAGGGCACTCTGTAGGTGCTAACGGGGTTTTAGATTGCGCGATTTTGACAAGTTATTTGCGAGACCGAGAGCTGCCGCCCAATCTTACTGGTATTAGCTGCCCGGGGCCGCCGTTTACGCTCGAAGCCAGCCCTCTATCAAAGCAAGGAGCGACAGTTTTAAAAATAGCAGTGGGCATGGGCGGTCATAACTCGATTGTTTCGCTGCGCTCACCATCAGTATAGACAATGCACATCTACATATCTATCGGTGAACAGAAGTTGCGTGTCTTAGAGGGAGAGACATTGGATGCGGAGTATATCATCTCAACTTCAGCCAATGGAATTGGTTTTGACGAAGGTAGTTACTGCACACCAACAGGGCGTTTTGAAGTGAGCGAAAAAATTGGGGGAGGCGAGCCATTAAGAACAATTTTCAAATCTCGTAAGCCAGTTGGAATATGGGACGGAAGCATAAATAATGATGATATGATCTTATCGCGTATTCTTCGTTTGCATGGGTTAGATGCGGAAAATGCCAATAGCATGGATCGCTATATTTATATTCATGGAACCAACCAAGAAGCGATGCTGGGCGAGCCGGCTAGCTGTGGTTGTATCCGCATGGCTAATACAGATGTTATCGATCTTTATGACCGCATTGATGTTGGAGTGCCCCTGGTGATCGCTTTTTGATCGCTCAGTGATCAAGTTGTTTGCGAAGATGATCAAGCAGCTGCTGACAGCCGTCTTCTAGTATGTTTGCAACAAGTTCAAAGCCATCGTCCTCACCGTAGTAGGGGTCAGGAACCTCGGCTATTTGGTGATCGGGATGCTCACAGAAGTGGGTGAACATGATAACCTTCTCAGTATCTGCGTTAGTGCTGGCTAATGATCTTACTCCTGCGTGGTTCTCGTTATCCATAGTAACAATCAGATCAAACTTGGAGTAGTCGCTTTTTTTGAATTGCCTAGCTGCCCCGTTACTAGGTATGGCGCGATCGTTTAGCGTCTTACTCATGCGGCTATCAGGTGACTTACCTGGGTGATAGTCATGGGTGCCGGCTGAATCGATATGGATGAAATTATCAAGGTTTGCTTCTTTTACCTGATGCCGGAAAATGTTCTCAGCAGCGGGTGAGCGGCAGATGTTACCGAGGCAGACGAAGAGAACACTGAATTTTTTTTGGGCCATGAATGAGATATGGGTTTCGGCTAAACAGGTGAATTTTTTTTGCTGAATAAAAGCCACAGGAAAAAGGGCCCCCCGAGGATTGCAGTGACAATACCCACGGGCACTTCTGCAGTCGAAGTGATGTTACGCGCAAGGGTATCGCAGAGTGTTAGGAAGCTGGCACCAAAGAGAATGGATGCCGGAATGAGAAAGCGATGGTTTGCACCAATCAATATTCGACAGATATGGGGAGCCATGATGCCGACAAAGCCAATCGGGCCACAAACAGTAATAATACCGGCGACCATCAGTGAGACTGCAAAAAAGAGAAGCTTCTGTGTGCGGTGAACATCTACCCCGCGACTGGCAGCAATGTCATCTGTGATGGATAGTAAGTTGAGTTCTTTGTGAAAAATAGAGACAATCACAATGCCGCTGATGACAAAAGGCGCAAGCTGAAGCACCGAGTCCATGCTTGCTCGGCTGAGGTCACCCATTAGCCAGTGCAGGATACGAAATGAGCTGCCTGCGTCACTGAGATACTGAAGTAACAATATAAGGCTCGAAAAGAAAAAGCTGATGGCAACGCCTCCCAGCAGCATGGTGCTCGGAGAAGTCTTTCCCGAGGCGCGGGCAACTCCATAAACGAGAGCGATGGAGAGGATTGCGCCCAGCAGGGAAGCTAAGGAGGTGGCGGAGAGACCCACAAGGGTGAAGTGAATACCAGTCACCATAGCGATAGTAACACCAAGGGATGCTCCGCTTGCTACGCCTAAGGTGAAGGGGGTGGCCAGTGGGTTGCGGAATAAAGCCTGGAAGACCACGCCGCCGAGTGAGAGGCCAGCACCCGCGAGCAGCGCGAGTACGACACGGGGCACACGGATTTGCCAGAAAATGATGGTGTCGACCTTATCAGCCTTGGGGCTAAAGAGAACATCCCAGCTGGTGAGCTGTTGGCCGAGCCAAGGTGTTGTGAGTATACACAAGAGAGTGAACCCAACCATGGTGACCAATACTTTGGACTTGGCTCGGTCTGTCATGACTTGGGTGAGGAGGTTGAAGGTATACTGCAGGATGAGTGGGGGAGTATCATGGCCCGTCCAGAGTTGGGATGCGGGTGCAGTAATAACTCAGTATCGAAGACCTTCATAAGGACCTCTTTCTTCATGAATGTATCTGCTCTGGCATCGATCTCAATATGGCCGTCTCTGATACCAATGATCCGGTCAAAATCGGAGGAGGCCCAGTTGAGGTCATGGGTGATTACCATCAAAGTGATTTCTCGATTCTTGGTGATGTTAGCCAGTAGTTTATGTATAAGGCCACGTTGTTTCGGGTCGAGGTGGGCGGTGGGCTCATCAAGAATGAGAATAGGTGTTTTCTGGGCTAAGGCGGCTGCAATATTGACTCTTTGTCGCTCACCGCCACTCATGGTAGAGAGGCTTTGGTGCCTCAGGTGGCTGATGTTGGTTTGCTCGATTGCCTCCTCTACAGCCTCCGTACCTTGATGGTCAAATTGATTCATGCCGGCACCACCAGTGTGCGCATAGCGGCTCATGTTTATGAACTCGGTCGCGGTGAATGAGATTCGCTCAGCGAGCTGCTGAGGCACGTAGGCGATTTGCAGAGCTAGTTCTGTGCGGCTGGTTTCGGAGAGGGGCTGGCCGTTGAGCTCGATGCTGCCACTATCTGGATCTGCTAAGCCAAGTAAGCATCGGATTAAGGTGGTTTTTCCTGCGCCATTAGATCCGACGATGGCGAGACGTTCACCCATGTTGACCGATAGCGATGCATTCGCAAGCAGCTGGGCGCCACCCATGCTCAGGCTGATGCCTGATGCCTGAATGATGCTATTGGAGTGGCTGCTCATTTTAACTTAAGGGTGGATAGCATTTGCGAAACGCTCAAGAGTTTGGGGGAAACGCGGCCCCGGAATCAAGTGCTGATCTCCATGAATGATGATTACGCGTTGATTTTTGACTGCCTGAAGCTCTTGGTAGCTATTCCACTGATCGAGTAGTCGTTGCTTGCCGAGTTTGTTCCATGTTTCCGTATTCACAAGATCGATGATGATGTCTGGGTCTAGCTGGATCAATTTTTCACGCGAAAACATGGGGAAAGAAATAGGCCCTTGATAAGCATTGCGTGCACCAACCATGTGAACGAGTTCACGGTGGAATCCTGCGCTGCCGGCAATGATGAGCTGTGTAGGGTAGTCTGCGGTGGTATCTCGACTAATGCTAATGAGTACGCGGGGCTGGTTCGGCGTATTCTGATGCCTTGATGCCTGTTTGTTCACCGCAGAGTTGATGCCCGAGACGATTTTATTGGCTTCTTCTTGTCTGCCTAGCTCGTTGCCGATGATGTTGATCGATTCGGTGATGCCCTCGGTATCGTCGTGGTTGACGCTGATGGTGTGGATACCCAGCTGTTTTAATTTTATGGCAAGAGAGCCTTGCTCCTTGAGTAGGATGATGCAGTCGGGCTGGAGCGATATCAGCTTCTCATAGTGAAGGTCAATGTAGCCCCCTACACTGGGCTTTTCTTTTGCTTCAAGAGGGTAGTTAGAATAACGAGGGACGCCGACTAGATGGTCATCAAGGCCAAGCAGGTAAATGATTTCTACAATGCTTGGAGAGAGGGCGACGATGCGCTGGCGAGTATCAGCTTGAGCGATATCATTCTTTGTCTTGCTTGACTCGGGCTCTAGCCACAATCGAGCACAGTGGGAACCAACGAAGCTAAGTAAGATCAGTACCAACAGCAGAATAGCCTTTGATGATTTTCCCGATATTGTCCGTGCTGCGCTCATGGGTTGATGATGCGTGAGAAAGCCGCCCAGCCAAATACGCATGGCTGAGCGGTTCCGTTGATACAAGTATCGTAGTCAATTCCACTAAAAGATCCAGTCAAGGATGGGTTACCATTTTACAGTTACTCCAGCGAAGATGCCACGACTGCGTCCTGGATATACGTTTCCAGAGCTGCGAGCGTAATCGTAGTCCTCGTCAAAAATGTTCTCAAGACGCACGTTAATGGCGACATCATCATTCACTTGGTAGTTTCCGTATAGATTGATCAAGGTATAGGCATCAATGGTTTCGCCGAAGAACGCACGGTCGTCTAGGTAGGTGGCAATCAGACCGAGGTCTAGTTTGTCAGTCACCTCGCCGTTAACACGAAGGCTAAGTGAGTGCTTGGGCATTTCCACAAGGGCTTCATCTAGCCAGGTGTAGGCTAATTGAAGGCCAAGGCGGTCATTGAGGAATTTTGCTTTGGCTGATACCTCAATCCCGTTTGTAGTCGTAGTGCCGGGAGCATTGATATTATATCCGGGCGTTGGCAATGGCGGAGAAACCTTAGTGATTGCGTCCTCAATCTTATTCTCAAAGTAAGTGAAACCCACGCTATACTGGCCATCGCACCATGTTTGCTCAACTCCGAGATCCCAGCCGAGAGATGTCTCTGCCTGGAGACCGGGGCTCGGAGCTTGCCCGCCAAAGCCGTAGAGATCTATGAATGATGGTGGCCGGAATCCTTTACCGATGCTGGCACGAAATGTAGTGTTGGTTTGATCGATCGTGTAGGCACTGGCAACTCGCCAAGTGACTTCATCGCCGTAGTCGTCATAATCTTCCCAACGTAGACCACCTGTCAGAGTAAAGCTCTCCGTTACGTCCCAGATGTGGTTTAGGTAGAAGCCATACTGGTCACGAGTTCGTGCGTCTTCAGTGATGCCGAAGTAGTCGCTACTGTAGGAGAAGTCCGAGTTCTCATACACACTACCCAAAACGGTGGTGTGACTGTCATTCCATGTCAGTGTATTGTCCCAGTAGATTGCGTATTTTTTAGCATCCGTATCGTAGGAGCTTGCTGGGTTAAGACCGTAAGCCGGGCTCTTACTGCGGTAAACTTGATCATACATACCGATGGTGAGCTTGGTATTCCAGATCTCATTGACACCATAATCAGCAAAGACTGTTGCCAGTGTGTAGCGAAGGGCATCATCAAGAGGGCTGCTGTATAGGCTTCCGTAGGCTGGTGCATCAAATGTGCTATCAGCCCCTCGTAAGGTTAGGCCAATATTGAGGCGTGGGCTTACCGCATAATCTAACCGCAGTGCATGCGAGAACATTTCAAACGAATTATCAGGTAAATCGTTATCCGTGCTTTCGTGGCCCAGACTGAGCGAGTAAGCAAAATCACCTGATTCGCCTTGGAGTGCGAGCATCGTGTTCCATGTATTGAATGAACCGCCCTCGACTCTGAGGCTGCCACCGGTGTTGCCTTCTCCTTTTTTCGAATAAATGCCTACAACACCGCCGATAGATTCACCTCCATAAAGTGCACCTTGTGGTCCACGAAGAACCTCGATACGTGACAACCCATTGAGATTGGAAGAACCAAGAAAGCCTCCGAAGGCTATGTTAGCGTCACTGATGCGCATGCCATCGACCACGATGTGGGTATCGTTCGTTTTTGTACCGCGTATGAAAAAGGAGGATGAAGAACCTCTCTGGCCACCGAGAGATTCGGAAATAGCACCCGGGATAAACTTGAGAGCATCATCAAGATTACGGATGCCTTGTTTTTGCAGGTCCTCGATATCAAGTATGGAAACAGAGCTCCCGACTTTGTCGAGTGATGTCGCAGTCCGGTTGGCAATGACGGTGGTATCCGGAAGAGATCCGAGATCTTGCTCTGCGCTGAGATTAGAGGCGAGGCCAAGTGATA
>CBFHKM010000083.1:0-8369 GCA_965656385.1 Oceaniferula sp. | reverse complement strand
TTAGACACTATTGCTGACCATTTACGCATGATTTATTTGTAGCCTACATTAGTCAGCTACGAAAGTGCCCATTTCAACTATTTTGGATTAATGAATAATTTTCACTGATTGCATCATGCTACTTGCCCTTGGGCAAACCCAGCAGTATACCATCACATCGGTGTCAAAAACGACTCCAGACAAAGATTCGGAAATTCCTTCTCGGCATAAAGAGGTAGTGGGAATCAAAGAAGCCATGCGTTCCGCTTCATTCAAGAAACGGCTGAATACACTTGTACAGCCACTTGAAAAATCGCCACCGACGGAGTTTCAAAATGTAGACGAATCTGCCTATTCTTTCGTTGCCGCACTCGCATGCCACAGCCTTAAAGAAGCCAATAAAACCAGCAGAATATGGCTCACTCACCCAAATCCACGGGTACGAGACCGTATGGCCGCAGAACTGGAATTATGGAAAGTCAGTATCCAAACTCTGCCTGAATTACCAGCAGACGATGAACAAGGCGTCAACACCGCCCCCGAGACTCTTGCCGCACGCTTGGCCGTCTTAAATCATCTTTGCACCCCACCAATAGGCAAAAAACCAGAAATACTGATACTCTCACCCGATTCACTTGCAGATGCTGCACCTGCGATGTCCAGCCTTCAAGATGCTGCATTTAAACTTGCCATTGGTGACCATCACGACCCTGAGGCTTTTGAGCAGGACATTATCAGTAAAGGCTATGACAAAGTCAGCCAGGTGCATGCTCACGGCCAGCTCGCTCGTCGAGGTGGCATTATCGATATTTACTCCTGGCATGCCTCGGCACCACTTAGGATAGAATTTTTTGACACTGAAATCGAATCCCTCCGCAAGTTCGACATCGATTCACAGATATCCACCCAGCGCGTTAAAGAAGCCCAGCTCAGCCTCTCTAATACAGGTCAATCATCAACCATCGCGGACTACATACAACGAGGCGACCGCGTCATCGCTGCCGGGGATCATCTGCCAGACCACTACGACGCTATCATAAAAAACGATGGTGACTTAGCTGACACCCCTTTATGTGCAGGCAGCCCACTTGGCACATTTGATGCAGGCGACTTCATCCTCAATGAAACTCGCCGCCATCGCTTTTTCCAACAAATTGCAGACTGGAGAGCTGACGAGTGGAATATCTTTATTACTTTTTCTAATGTTGGTGAAAAAGAACGCTTCACAGAGCTTGTTCATGAAGACTTTTTTAGCTCCAAAGAAATCACCGCACTCTTCGGCGAGCTTATCCAAGGGTTCACAGTGCCCAGCTCCAAGCTGGCCTTCATTTCTTCCGCTGAATTATTCGGTAGATATCAAACACCTCAGAGCCGCAGAAAAACAAACCACCTCGACCACCAACGTAGAGCACGTGCCCAGACAGCACTTGAGGATATTCACATGGGCGATCTGGTTGTTCATGCTGAATATGGTATCGGCAAATATGCTGGTATTGAAACCAATGAAGAAGGGCTTGAGGAAATATATATCGGCTACCATGGCGGCAGCACCCTTAGTGTACCTCTCGACCAGTCTCATCTCTTATCCAAGTATGTCGGACTGGGAGGCAAGGAGCCAGAGCTCACAAAACTAGGCTCGACCTCATGGAGCAAGGCTCGTAAATCAGCAGAAAAATCGATCCTCGATTATGCTGCCAAGCTACTCCAGATACAAGCGCAGCGGCAAACCATGCATGGCTATGCTCACCCTCCGGATACACGCTGGATGTGGGAGTTTGAAAACTCATTTCATCACACCCTAACTACCGGGCAAAGGGACGCTATTGAGGACGCAAAAACAGACATGGAATCAGACAAACCCATGGACAGGTTGATCTGTGGCGATGTTGGTTTTGGCAAAACAGAAGTTGCCATACGGGCCGTTTTCAAGGCCGTAACAGGAGGTAAGCAAGCGGCCATTCTCGTGCCGACCACCGTGCTTGCCGAGCAGCATTGGCGCACCTTCAGAGAGCGTATGAGCGATTACCCATTGCGCATTGAACTTCTCAATCGTTTCCGCAAAGCCAGCGAAGTAAGAGATACCCTAGAAGGCTTAAAAGACGGATCAGTCGATATCGTAATTGGCACTCACCGATTAATTTCCAAGGACGTTGCTTACAAAGACCTTGGTATTGCGGTGGTCGATGAAGAGCAGCGCTTTGGCGTTAAACACAAAGAGCGTTTTAAGGAAATGTTTGCCAATATTGATGTCCTCACTCTCTCGGCAACCCCCATACCGCGGACCCTCTACCTC
Source organism: Oceaniferula sp. (assembly GCA_965656385.1). Taxonomy (GTDB): domain Bacteria; phylum Verrucomicrobiota; class Verrucomicrobiia; order Verrucomicrobiales; family Akkermansiaceae; genus Oceaniferula. The sequence continues at coordinate 6,097 of CBFHKM010000083.1, read as the reverse complement.
TCACTCATGGGCGCGCGTGATATGTCCACCATTGATACCCCTCTCCCTGGTAAGGTCCCTATTAACACCTCCATTCATGGTTATGATGAGCGTATTATTCGTGACTCAATAAGAAGAGAGCTCAAACGAGGAGGACAAATATTTTTCCTGCACAATCGAGTCCAAAGCATCGACCAGATGAAATCCATGCTCAACCAGATTGTTCCTGAGGCCAGCTGTGTCGTTGGCCACGGCCAAATGGAAAAAGATGAGTTAGAAGTAGTAATGCGCACATTTGTGCAAGGAAAAGCAGACATCCTTCTTGCTACAACCATTATAGAGAGCGGCATTGATATACCCAATGCCAACACCATCATCATTGATCGGGCTGACCGCTTTGGCTTAGCTGACCTCTACCAGCTTCGTGGTCGCGTCGGTCGCGCTGGAGGCCAAGCGTATGCAATATTGCTATTGCCTCGTGACCTCATTAATGGCGATGCACGCAAGCGTATCAATGCAATTCAGCAATACACAGCCCTCGGATCGGGCTTTAAAATCGCCATGCGAGATCTTGAAATACGGGGTGCGGGCAACTTGCTCGGAACCAAGCAATCCGGCCATATCGCCGCTGTTGGTTTCGACCTGTATTGCCAGCTGCTACGTCAGTCCATCGACCAGCTGAGCACGGGTCGATCCTCCACCCGTGTCGATGTTACTCTACGTGCCGACTTCCTCTCCTTTAACGAGCTAGAGCTGAGTCTGGATTCTGGCGAAACTCTTGGAGCATATCTTCCCGCAAGCTACATGCCTGAGGCTAGACTACGCATATCAGCTTACAAAGAACTCGCCGAACTGGTCTCACTAAAAGAACTCAAGGCCCTGCGCACTCGGTGGCAAGATCGTTTCGGCAAAGCTCCAGAACCAGCAAGTAACCTTCTACTGGCGACGGAGCTTAAGCTCGTCGCGGCCACGGCAAATATTAGTAGTATCGAAATTCGAGATCAGCGGCTAATGCTTACGAGGAACGGCAACTATATTTTTTTAGCGGGCAAACGTTTTCCACGACTTGATGCCACACAACCAACGCTGAAAATAAAAGAAGCAATCAACATGCTTCGAACCATTTAGCGCACGAGTATTACCACGAGTCTAGGAATGATCTAAGAATCATACGCTAGAACACAGATAGCCTAATATTTAGCTTTGCCGTAGATCATAATGGGTTATGAATTAGGGCACTTAGTATCCGAACATTTCATAGATACTCAACTAACATGATCACATCGTACTGATTCATATCATTTCCATCCCATGACCACCTTTAAAACATTATTAAATTTTAGTCTAGTGCCCCTCATTGGCATAGCTCTAGCAAGCACTCACGCTAGTGCCCGTGAAGTAACCGGTATCGCCGCAAAAGTGAACGGACGGGTCATTACGAAGAATGAATTAAACTACCACCTCACACCCTACCGACAGCAACTAAATGCATCGATGCCACGCAAAGGTCCTCAATACAATCAACTCATTGGCAAGGCCCGCAATGAAATTCTCGATAACCTCATTGAGCGTGAGTTGATTCTCTCCGAGTTCAGAGTTCGCACGGGAGATCGCCAATTCCCACCCTATGCAATCGACCAAGAAATCGATCGCCAGATAAGAACACTTTACAACAATAACAAATCAGAATTCAACAAAGCACTGCGTCAGGCAGGAGTTACACCTGCCCAACATCGTCGCGAAACCGAGAAAAAGCTTATCGTGCAAGCCATGCGTTCACAGCAGTTCAAAAATGCAACACCGCCCATGCCACGAGAAATCGCAGCTGAATACAACGAGCACAAATCAAAAATACGTGACATCACTGGCGACGCCCTAGAGTATCACAAGATCTACATTTCAAAAACCGACTCATCTGACCCGCTAGTTACCCCTCAAGCTCAGCTTAATCTTGCCGAAGACATTGTCGCTCGCCTCAAAAAAGGTGAAGAGTTCGCTGTACTCGCCAAAGAATACTCTGTCGATTCTTATGCTGAAGATGGTGGCAAAGTAGGTAAAACCAAACGCACTGACCTCTCCCCCGCATTTGCTGCCATCCTTATGGAAACTCCCACGGGCGAAATCCTAGGACCTCTCGAAGACACCCGAGGTTACACCATCGTCAGACTCGACAAGAAACACTTCGGCCCCACCCCACCGCTTAGCAAAGTGAAAAACCGCATGGAATCTCGCGTTCGCAGTCGCAAAAACAAAGACAAAAACGACCGCTGGATAGAACGCCTCAAATCGAATGCCATGATTGAGATCAAGATTTAGCAATTCTACCCCCTTACTCCGTGGACTCCAACTCATCTTTATTCGACCTTTCAGGCCAAGTTGCTGTCGTCATAGGCGGCACGGGTAATCTCTGCGGCACCATGGGCGTCGCATTAGCACGTGCCGGTGCTGAAGTTATCCTAGTGGGTCGCAACCCAGAGAATGCGATTGATAAACTTGCTGCTATTGACGCATTTGGTGGCAAATCGTGGTTTCACAAAGCCGATGTCAGCAAACGGCAAGACATCGACGATCTCCTCACCGCGGTCCTGCTACGGTCTGGGAAAGTCGATATCCTAGTCAACGGTGCGGGTCTTGGCTCGGCAACTCCGTTCCTCGAAATTACTGAGGAAGAACTGGATGCACTTATCGATATAAACTTCAAAAGCGTTTTTCTTGCCTGCCAGATCTTCGGTCAGTTTTTTGTCGATCACCACGAGCCTTGCAGCATTATCAACATGGGATCAATGGCAGGAAACATGCCTGTCTCTGGAGTTTACGGCTATGCCGCCTCAAAGGCTGCGGTCCACAACCTTACCAAGAACCTAGCTCGCGACTGGGCAGAGCATGATATTCGCGTAAATACCCTTGTCCCCGGCTTCTTCCCCTCTGCAGAAGCTTCACAAAAAGGTGATGAAACACGAGCCCTAGAAATCCTTCGTCATACACCTATGTCGCGCTTTGGCACGGCTGACGAGCTAACAGGCGCCACCCTCATGCTAGCCTCCAATCAGGCAGGCGCATTCATTACAGGTACTGAAATCACTATTGATGGTGGATTCTCAGCTATGACGATTTAGAATCTTTCATGTTTCGAATTTAAGATTTCGTTCATGATTGTCTACGTTCATATTCCTTTCTGCCACCGGATTTGCCCTTACTGCTCCTTCTATAAGCACACTCCAGGGGGGACTGATCAACAAGCCTTCATCAAGGCTATTATCAATGAAGCTCATAGGGCTTCAGATGACCACCAGCTTACCGAGATCAGCACACTTTACCTGGGTGGAGGCACTCCCTCGATGCTCTCACCAAGCCACCTCACAGAGCTCTTCACAGGCCTGCAGAAAGCTCTTCCACTGAGCGACACTCATATCACGTTTGAAGCCAACCCCGCAACCTTCGGCCTCAGTAAAGCCGAACTCTTCAAAGACCTAGGGGTCGATCGTATTTCACTGGGCATCCAGTCTTTTGAAAGTTCAGTATTGAAAACACTGGGCAGAGAGCACAACCCAGATCAAGCCGCTGAGTCTGTGCAGATCCTGCGACAAGCCGGCTTAGATGAAATCAACATCGACCTGATGTTTTCCATTCCCGGTCAAAGCGTCAATCACTGGGGAGATACATTAGATAAAGCCATTGAACTTAAGCCAGATCATATCTCAGCTTACAACCTCACATATGAAGAAGACACTCCGTTTTTTGACAAGCTTCGACACCATGAAGATCAGGACATCAATGCCGACATGTTCACACTCGCAGACCAAAAACTAGGCGATGCTGGATTCCTCCACTACGAAACCTCTAATTATGCACAACAAGGTAAGGAATCTCGTCACAACCTAGCTTACTGGCAAGGGGATGATTATCTAGGGCTTGGCCCCTCAGCAGTTTCAACCGTTTCAGGAACCCGTTGGACAAACCTACCTGATACGGCCAGGTATATGAGCGCGATAACCACAGTAGGGCACGCCAAATCAGACCATGAAATGATTGATCCCGAAGCATTTCGAATTGAGCGCATTGCATTGCTGCTGCGCACCTCTAAAGGACTGCCAAATGAATACCTCTCCGGTGCCCCAGATGGCAGTGTGAAACAATTAATATCGAGTGAGCTTGCGGAAATCAAGGACGCCCATTTGCGCTTGATCAACAATGGGCCAATGCTCGTTGATACGATAGCTGCTGAGCTACTCTGAACCGATCAGGCCTTGGTCTTTTTTTTACCTTTTCGCTCGATCAAGGCACAGACCATGCCCATCAAGCAAACGGCAGTTAGTAGTGCGTAGAATCCCCATATTACACCAAGGCCATCTATGAATCCATATGAATGAAGCCCGGTGCTCAATGAATTTACATGCCACCACGAGAAGGCCACTATATTAGCGCCAAACACTGCAGCAACGTGAATACCCCACTCACGTAAATAACCCGCCAAACGAGCATGCAATACCACGAGGCACCAAAGCACAATCATCAGCGCCCCATTTTCTTTAGGATCCCAGCCCCAAAATCTACCCCATGAGTCATTGGCCCATATTCCCCCCAAAACGGTGCCTATGAGGCTAAAGAAAAGAGTAAAGCATACCATACCGTAGGCGATGCGAGTCATGGCACGGCGGAAATTCTTGTCCCCCTCGTCAATACCAAGCACCCGAGCAAAAAGATATATTACAGAAAGTCCAGCCGCTGCAAGTCCTCCCATATATCCGATGGTGATGGTGACCACATGTGTGGAAAGCCAAAAGTTAGACTTCAGAACAGCCACTAGCGGGTCCATATGATCTTTAGCATCTCCAATCTCATAACGACGTGCCAGAAACATGCAAGCCATGCCCATAAACACGGCGAGGCCGAGAGCAACGGCTCGCTTGGTAAGATACTCAACAAGTAACAGAACCAAGACACCCGTGGCTCCAATGAAGAGAATCGTATCGTAAAGATTACCGATCGGTGAGCGCTCCATCAGAATAGATCGATGAGTAATGCCAGCAATCATGAGCCCAAGCGACAACAAGGCTAACACAGTTGCTATTGTTGTACAAATTCTCCCCCCACGACTTCGTGGAGCTAACCAACTGATCATCACAAAAATAAAGCCTACGATAAAGGCAACAAGTGCTCGGTAGAAATAGTTCCACTTACCGTAGGCAACTTCAGACCCAAGCTGGCTCACGGTTTTAGGATCTATGCGATCATGTACTGATGTTTTCCACGTGTTGAGATGCTTACCAAAAGCAGTCTGGCCCTCATCTCTCAGGGCAATCGTCATATCCTCCATCATTTCCATGTCGGATACAAGGGCATCCGCATGAGCTCGCTTACCGGTCAACACAGACTCGATACGCTTACCAACAGGCAGCCATTCCTCCGAATCGTCGGCATACGGTGGCAACAGGCGTATATCTTCAGACGCACGTATCATCCTGCGTTCGAGGTCACTGAATAGGCTCATGATTCCGGCTGGCAACTTTTCGCCCTGTGGCTTCATCTCAAGCACTGCCTTACGAAGCAAAGGAAACGATCTAACCCAGTAACTCATACGGCGCATTCGCTCCTTGTCCATTGCCGGAGTGCCCTCTTGTATCTCGATATCTGCTCGAGCAAAATCCATATGATAAATCAAAGCCGTAAACATCCAAATTTTCTCACCGAGATCAACAGTATCCCGCTGTTGGCTCGTCATTTTGGCTTTCTCAGGCTGATCTTTTCTTATTTTTTGGACTCGGGCAAGTAAGATGGGAGCGATGGGTTCGAGCTCGGAGTAGCTGTAGCGATCACGCTTCCCTTTGTCTTTCACGACCTCCCTGATAGCTTCGTTTTTTGAAGCATTGTCGATCCCAGACAAACGTTGCACTTCCTCGGGAAGATCACCCGTTGCCAAGGAGCTGATGACCTCGGAATTATCAATACGAAATATAGGCAATTCACGCGCCAAATGGGGACGGAACAAACAATCCAGCATAAACTCCTCGGGGCTTATTTTTGCGACCTTACCACCAGCCTCAATTCTCATGCCACGAGCGCCGTGTAGCTTGAGCATGGTAAAACCAGACCAAGTGCTGAAAGGTTTGATTCGCCC
>CBFHKM010000082.1:4181-8515 GCA_965656385.1 Oceaniferula sp. | reverse complement strand
CCATAGGTCTCGATCCGATAATTCTTGGCTCGCTATGGCGTGGCTGAGATGAGGGGCCTTGCATGCGTGAAAGGCGTTCATCTTATATCTTTTATCGTTGCGAGATAATCGATGGGGCGGGTCATGCCAGTTGTAGAGACATTCCTTAACTTTACCTATAGTGGCACCGGCTGATATCCATCTGAGAATCATTTCATAATCCTCTGGGAAGTCGCCATCTCGATAACCACCAAGCTTCTCAACGAGTTCCCTGCGATACATGAGTGTTGGGTGAGGGAAAGGCAGGTCGATGAAGCGGTTGAGTCTGATTTGCTCAGGGTTGGTTTGCTGGTTCGTCCATTTTACGTGGTGGGCATATCCTCCAGCTGTGATTTCATCTCCTGCAAAATGGGCAAAACAGGACACTGCATCCAGCTCTGAATGCTCGGCTAATGATTTGCGTTGTTTATCTAATCGGGAAGGTAATGATACGTCGTCAGCATCCATGCGGGCAATCAATGAGCCGCGAGAAGCATTGAAGCCTGTGTTAGAAGCGGCAACAACGCCTCTGTGCGGTTTTTTAATGAGTCGTATGCGAGAGTCGTCAGCAGCGATGGTTTCAACAATGTCAGCAGATTGGTCCTGGGAGCCATCGTCAACGACTATAAGCTCCCAATCTGTAATACTTTGGCTCTGTATGCTCTTGATAGCACGCATGATGCTCTCTTGGGCATTAAAACAGGGCATGACCACGGAGATGGCTTTTGTAGGTCGCAACTCGATAGAGCTCTTTTAACTGAGTATCGCTGCTTTGGGAATTTCTTTGGGGTGTTTTTATTTCATGGTTTTTGTGAAGGCTGTTTTGGGGGCCTTGTTGTCATACCTTAAGAAAAGAAGTCTAGCCGAGACTCGGGCCCGTGATGCCTAGGGGCTGTTTGTTGGATCATTTCCTTTACGGACAGCTTTGCAAGGTCGCCAGTTGCGGATGGCTTTAGGGTGATCTTTTTTCTAATGATAGTGGGTAATGATATGCCTTGTTGATGTGCTTGCTCGCGAAGGCTGTGATACAAAGGGGCTGGGAGGGTAATGGTTATTTTTTGGTCGGCTTGTTTTTTCATAACAGTGTAAATCTGCCCAGTGTTCGTGAAGATTTGATGAAGCGTGTGTGAAAACGACTCCTTGGTTGTATCGCCAAATGAGAGGGAATAAGGCGATTATGTGCTTCATCTTTGCAATAGCTGCCGCCAAGTTTGTGCATGCCTGTTGAGATAGAACGAAAATTTTTGCTGTGCGCGGAACCTCCGCATGCCGTCGGTGTCGAAATGATCCAGGGATATTTGTGCAAAGATCCAGAACGAACAATACGCGTGAGAATTGAAGGGGCAGGGGGGGGAGCGGCTCAAATGCGTGCGGTGCTGACAGTAAAAGGTAAGCCTGAGGGGATTGCTCGTCCGGAATATGAATATGATATCCCCGCAGCTGAGGCTAGAGAGCTTATGGAGCTGTGTGTTGGCTCACTGGTTGAAAAAACACGATATCGTCACCGCAATGGCAAGCATGTTTGGGAGGTTGATGTTTTCCATGGAGCAAACCGCGGCTTGATTGTCGCCGAAATTGAGCTCAGTGATCAATGGGAAGAGTTTGAGAAGCCGAACTGGATAGGAGACGAGGTTAGCTCTGATGCTCGCTATGCAAATTCTAGCCTAAGTGTAGAGCCTTATACTCATTGGTAGCCCATGCTGGGGCATCCTTCAAAAATATGAGCCTTTGGGCTTATATATTCATTGCCTGATGGATTTGAATATGGTTTCTAGTGCAATCTTGCAGTCGCACATTTCAGTATGATCTAAGGCATTGCGTGAGTGTTAATTTTTTATCGAATGAAAAACAAGTTGTTGATGAAATACCCGTCGTCATGGTGGGGTGCCAAATGGAGAGAAGCCTTGCCCTCTGGTAATGGCCCGATGGGTGCGGCTGTTTATGGTGCTGTGCATGAGGAGACGGTGATGCTAACACATGAGGATTTGTGGCACATGGTGGTCACGCAGGAGCTGCCCGATGTTTGTAGTATGTTGCCCGAGGTGAGGAGGTTGCTTTCTGACCGCATGGTCCACGCTGCAGATCACATGATTGCGGATGAACTAACTCGCCGAGGTTATGACCCTGATATTGGTTACCCATTACCTCTCGGAGATTTTAAGGTGAAGATGCCTGTCTCTCGTGGCTTTCGTAACTATAGCCGAGGCATCGACATGGAAACTGGAGAGGTCTTTGTTGATTGGCATGATAATGGGGTCGATTACCAGCGTAAGCTCTTTGTCTCTCGCGCGGATGATATCGTCGTTATGGAGATTTCAAGTCAAGGAGGTGATCTTGGAGCTGAATTCTCTTTCGACATTCATAACCCACATGATGCTAGGACACTCAACCATGGTGACAGTCCGTTGCCCCAAGCGATTGAAAAAATAACGAATGAGAATAGATTCATTCGTTACGCGGCATTGAACGACGACGGTAACGACTTTGGAGCGGTAGCTCGCATCGTGACGCCGACAGGAATGGTAGAATCGGATGCTGAGCACATACATGTCTCGGATGCCGATAAGGCCCTGGTAGTCATTAAGCTATTTACTCATGAAGATCGCCAAGCGGCTTGGCTACGCCTTGAGGAGGAATTAGATTCCTTGTGTTTGGATTATCAAACTCTGTTGGCACCTCATGCTGAGTTACACGGTGAGATGTTCAGGCGGGTAAAGCTTGATCTCAATACTGCAGAGGCAGAGCACGAGGTATGTAATGAACAGATGCTACTTGATGCATACCAAGGTGAGGCACCCACTGCAATGGTTGAGAAGATGTGGTCATATGGCCGCTACTTGTTAATATCAAGTTCACGTGAGGGTGGTCATCCATGTCATCTTTATGGCAACTGGTGTGGTGAATATCGGGGCTATTGGGCTTTTAATATGGCCAATGAAAATCTACAAATGATCTACTGGCAGGCTTTGTCGGGTGGCCTTTGGGAAATCATGCTGCCAGTATTTGATTACTTCGACGGCATGATGGATGATTTTCATGAGAATGCCCGCAAGCTTTATGGTTGTCGCGGTATCTACATACCTGCGGTAACGACTCCTCCATCAGGATTACTCAAAACAATCCGCCCCCACATCATTCATTGGACGGGAGCAGCGGCATGGATTGCTCATCATTATTTTGATTATTTCCTATATACTGGCGATCGAGATTTTTTACGTGAGCGGGCGCTGCCGTTCTTGCGTGAAACGGCGCTCTTTTATGAGGACTTTTTCACCATTGGAGAAGATGGCTATTATATTAGTTCACCGTCGAACTCGCCGGAGAATACCCCAGGCAATTATTATGATGGCAAGGGCATGGGCGCGGCCATGGAGACCACCATGAATGCAACCATGGACTTCGCTCTTGCTAAGGAAGTGCTCAAGCATCTGATCGATGGATCAAAACTCATTGATGTTTATCCAGAAGAGATTGCCAAGTGGGAGAAGATGACCACGCATATACCTCCTTATGAGATCAATGAGGATGGAGCGGTGAAGGAGTGGATGCACCCATACTTCAAAGACAACTACCACCACCGTCACCAGTCTCATATTTATCCTCTTTTCCCCGGTAGAGAGGTTACTCGCAGCTCGGACCCAAAGCTCTTTGAAGCATTTGAAACGGCTATTGATAAGCGCCACGTCATAGGTCTTGGAGAGCAGACTGGTTGGTCGCTTGTTCACATGGGCAATGTCTATGCGAGATTGTTGGATGGAGATCAGGCCTTGGAGTGCTTGGATCTGCTGGCACGCTCTTGTGTGAAAAATAATTTTTACACGACCCACAATGATTGGCGCAGCATGGGTATTGGGGTTGAGATGGAATGGGCTCCTTTCCAAATCGATGCGAATATGGGGCTGTCAGCCACGATTCATCAAATGATGATGAACTCAAGAACAGGGCATATTTCTATTTTGCCAGCGTTGCCAAGCAAGTGGCGCAAAGGGTCCATCAAAGGGCTTATGGCTCGCGGAAAAATATCTGTATCAATATGTTGGGACCTTGACGACAAGGGCACAATCGAAGCAGAACTCTGCTCCCTCGACAAGGCTCAGGAAATTTCGGTCTTGTTCACGATTGGCAGAGAACACAGAATGAATCTTCAGCTCGAGGCAGATACAATTAAGAAATTATGCGTAGATGTAAATGCTGAGGAAAAGCTAATTGTCGAAACCGTCTGATGTCTCATTGATTCATTAACTTGCAACTAACAAACAACACAAAACACACCTAATTATGCATTGGATCGATTGGACCGTAGTCGCTATTTTCTT
>CBFHKM010000082.1:0-4082 GCA_965656385.1 Oceaniferula sp. | reverse complement strand
GCTCTCGATGATTCTCGTCGGAGTTTATTTCAGTAAAAAAGCAGGCGAAAACGTCGATTCCTTTTTTGTTTCGGGGCGCAGTTTGAAATGGTACGTGGCGGGAGCCTCCATGATTGCGACGAGCTTTGCAGCTGATACCCCTCTGTGGGTGGGCGCCTTGGTTCGGAAGTTTGGTGTTCATGCCGTATGGCAATATTGGGCGCCTCTGATTGGCTCGGCATTGGGTGTGGTGCTCTTTGCCCGCATGTGGCGCCGTTCTGCGGTAGTGACGGATAATGAGATTCTTGAGCTGCGATACTCGGGCAAGTCAGCGATGACCTTGCGTGGTATCTCTGCAGGTATAGGTGCTCTGGTATTGTGCCCGCTTATCATCGGTTGGGTGGCCAAGGCGATGGTGACCATTTCCCAGGAGGCACTTGGACTCGGAGGCATGGCGCCTCTGAATATGGCTGGTTTTGATGTCACTCCCGATATGATTGCTACCATTGTGGTGATGGGGTGTGCCTTGATGCTTTGTGCCTTCAGTGGTCTTTACGGGGTGGTTTACACCGATTTCGTGCAGTTTATCATCGCAACCGGTGGCGCATTTTTGCTGGCTTGGCTTTCCATCAAGGAGGTCGGTGGACTCTCCGCTATGTATGAGCAGCTTTCGACCAATGAGGGCTGGCTGGGCAAGGATATGAACTTAGCGCCGAGCATTACCACTGACCTGGGTCAGGGGGCTGGCACGGGGGCTATGTCGATCTGGAATGTGATCGGCTACTTTGGTATTCTTTGGTGGGGCGTGGCTCTTTCTGGAGGTTACCAGGCCCAGCGCATCCTCGCCTGCAAAGATACACGTCATGCATCCAATGCGATGCTGATGCATACGATTGTCTATTACGCGATTATTTCGCTTCCATGGGTGATTGTGGCATTAGCCTCTGTTATTGTGTTCCCAGACATGGGTGAGGCAGGGGATGATGCGGCTTATCCGCGCATGATTCTCCACATCCTGCCCATTGGTCTGCGAGGCGTGATGATTGCTGCGATGATTGCCGCGTTCATCTCGACAATGAGTACGTTGTTTAACTGGGGCTCGAGCTACATGGTGAATGATCTCTATCGACGTTTTATCCACCCGGAGGCATCAGATCATCATTATGTGACCGTCGCGCGTATTCTTACCATTGTGGTGGCAATTGCCGGTGGTGTGATCAGTTTCTTTGCTGATGATATTCAGCAATTACTCTCAATCTTCTTTGTCGTGGGTAGTGGTGCTGCCGTTGTTGGAGTCGTTCGCTGGCTCTGGTGGCGTATCAATGCTGTCGGCGAGTTGGCCGCTTTTGTTGTCAACTATGTCGTCGCGGTTTTACTGCTCTTCGGTGGCGATATTTTCGGACTTGGACACCCTTTGTTTGATCCTATGATGTCGAGTCTTTTGAATCTCCCCGAGGGCATGAGCTTCACCAACGAGTATGACCTACTTGGAGCGCGCATGCTGTTCATGACACTGGTCGGGCTCATTACGGTGGTAGTGGTATCTCTACTCACTCAGCCTACCGAAATTTCGAGGCTGAAGGAGTTTGTCATGCGGACTCGTATTTTTGTCCCAGGCTGGCGCAGGGTGACTAACGAGATTCCGGGTTACGTCTCAGCGCACCCCGTTGGGCAGGTCCTGCTGGATTGGGCCTTGGTAGTCGCCACGGTTTGCTCGCTACTGTTTGCCCTGAACAATATAGTGCGCACTGAGCCGCTCATAACTGCCGCCCTGTTTGCGCTCTTTGTTGTGTTGCTTGTTATTGTTCTCAAGCGCACCAAGCGGGAGTGTCCCGTGGATGACGCCAAGGAGATATCCGAAGATAATTAATCTGAAAGAGGTGAGCGAAAAATCAGTAATTGTGATCATGAATAAAATTGTCCCCCAGATGCCAACCTTGCTGGTAGCTGCCTTGGTTTCTATAACAGTGACAAGTCACAGTGCCGCAGAAGAAGTATCCGTAGCAGGAGTCGATCCACGAGAAAAAGTGGAAGCCTCAGTTCTTGATCTATTTCCCGATACTGGTGTTAAGCCCGTGGCAGGATCTGCTGAGGCCGTGAGTAGCTGTAGTTTTAGCTATGTGCCCTCGGGTGCTACTTGGAGAGAGGGGCTGGATGAGAAAGATGTTTTCTTTGCCTCTATCAAAGGAGATGGCTGGGTGATGGGTGTAGGTAAGGGGGGCTCTATTTATTCTCTTAATGGTCCTTATGGTGAGTCTGTGCCACCACAACGAATCGAATCGCCGTGGAATGACGAGGTGTGGCAGACGGTCGCTACTAATGAAGACTTAATCGGACCTATTCACGAGTATCAAGGCAAGCACCGCGATCAATATCGCGTCACTGAGCCCTTGATGTATTTCATTCACCAGTCGGGTATTTACACCCCAGGGGCAAAAAACTCAGACGGAGGTAAGGCCTCGGCGTTTTATTCACCCACATTACGTAAGCGATGGAATGCGGAAACGAAAACTCTAGAGCTTGTCAGCTGGATGCAACAGGCGCACACGCCATGTGTTTGGAAGTCAGGTTTGCTGATTTACACTGCTTATCGTGATTTGGGGGGAGGTATCCTTGAGGTCAATAAGGTGCTGCACAACTTTGGCACTGAGAAGATGAACTACACTAATACTCCTTGGGGGGGTATTCGCCATTCCTCAATGCCTCATGGTATCATGTCTAAGCCAGATGGAGGCTCGGAGGCAATTGATGGAGTTTACGGGTGGACCAATATCCCAACGAGGAACTTAGTAGACACAGGGGGGTGGATGGCGTGGACTCAAGACCCAAAGAATGAGGCGAGCCCATCATTGGCGCTTGTTTTCGGTGATGACTCAAATGATGTTTCTAAGGGTAGGCGCATGGATGAGGCTATCCGTTGGGGTAAGGCCGGTAGTGGGCCGCGATCTAATATTCGTGACTATCAGGTCACGGAGCGCATGGGGCATCCGGCAATAAAGCCAGGAGAATCTTGGAGTATTCGTTGGTATATGGTGTCAGGCTCCCTGGCAGATGTGCGAAAGCACGCAGCTAATTTAGCGGACAAAGCGTTGATAGCGCCGATCAAGTATCAGGATTCGCCTGCTCAGGCTTTGTGGATAGAGCAGGGCATCATCAATACGGAGGCGAAAGGCAAACAGTGGGGTAGTTTACTTGCATTTCCTGAAGAGGGGTCAGTACCTGTATTTTTACTGAAGGATAAGCGCAACGACCAACAGCTAGTAAGTGCTGACATCTATGCTTTGGCCGATTCCGAGCCCTATCCCAACCCTCTGCCCAAAGATCATCCAGAATACCCACGCTACCAAAACCGGGTGATCTACAGGCAGTATAGTCCGCATATTGGCTACGAGAGCCTGCTTGGGTATGCACGTGTCAAGCAAGCTGCAAATACATCCGCCGCTAAGATCAAGGTGCCGGAAGGTGTCGAGTTGCATGAGTCCGCAAAGGATTTGTGGTTTGCGGAGTAATTCTTGGCCCGAAGCAGGCATTTGGTGGTTCATGGATCAAAATCTTTGATCTTGAATCTTTATCCCTTTTCTGAGTGGCCCTTTGCCCCATGAAATTATAGATTTGCACTCTTATTATTTAAAGTTTGTAATTATTACACTTTAATGGATAATCATTCTTGAACTTAGCCAGTTTACAAGAATGTTTATCTCAAATTGTAATATTGCTACTCGCGAGCATCATTACGGTTTCGCTCTAGTGGCGACCGTCAGCATGATGGTGCTCATGACCTTGATTGCTGTTGGCATGCTGAGTCTTTCCACGATTGAACAGCGTAGCTCGGGCGGAAGTGCAAACGAAGCGAATAGAACGGCGCGTGCTAACGCTCGGATGGCGCTGATGATCGCGATGGGAGAATTGCAAAAAGCAGCGGGGCCAGATCAAAGGGTGAGCGCGACGGCTTCAATCTTGGAGGAGGGTAATCAGCCACATCTTCTGGGGGTGTGGAAATCTTATAAGCAAGCCAACAGTGATGCCTCTGCTATTGGTTACGAATCTCAGAAGACGGGAGACTTCGTGCAATGGTTAAGTTCTTCCAGTTCGGTCAATCAAAC
>CBFHKM010000081.1:6473-8550 GCA_965656385.1 Oceaniferula sp. | reverse complement strand
AAAATTGCCTGCCACTTGGGAGCTGAAAGATCACAAACCGCATTGACCAGATCAAGCACAGGCTGAGTCGATCGATAGGAGAGATCCATATCCCATTCTGCAAGATGATCTCCATAATGATTTTTAAGCTCGTTAAACAGCCGCGGTTCCCCGCCCCGCCATCCATATATACTTTGTTTACCATCGCCCACAATAAAGACCGAGCGCCGCCCCTCGGCATCCTGCATGATCTCGTCAATCAAGTTTTGTACTGACTGCCACTGCGGTCTTGAAGTATCTTGAAACTCATCAAGCAGCCAGTGGTCGTATCGCGCATCGAGACGAAAATCGATCAGATTTCGTTCATCATCATTCCATATCTGCATCGCTCCCTCACCAGCTAGCAACATCGTAAGATCTGAAAAGCAAAGTTTGCCTCGATTACGCACATGGTCACGATAGCGTTCTTCATAGGCTGAAACCAAAGCATAGAGCCCTTGTGTACGTTTCATCCTTATTTCGATTTCGGATCGAATATAACTCCCCAGAAGATTTGTCATTACGGCACCTATTTCAGGAGATATATCGTACTTATTCTTCTCCTCAACTTTACCACCCTGTTGGTATTGATCCCACAAAGGAAGCGCACGATTTAACTGTGTATTGTGTGTAAAAGGCACACCCGGCTGATTTTGCTCCAGCAAATCACACACCTTGAGCCAGCCTTTCATGTAAGTGGTGTGAGGGGTGTAAGGCTTCCCCATCAAGCGTCTCAGTTCCTGAGCATATTCTTGTCTGTTGCCCGTCGCATATGGGCACCCATTTGGCCAGAGCCCCTCCTCACTACCCCAGCAATGAGCATCGGGATTTGCCAACCAGCGATCCTGGTGCGTTTGGATGAAATCCTCCAGAGGTTTACACAAACGGTTTTCTTGCTCTCCCCATGTGGCCTGCTTGAATGACTGAATAAAAACGTCTCGCTCTTGTTTTCGGGTTTTTCGATGAGAGAAAATAACCTTCATCACTGCCATGCGCTCGGCAGATATGGCTGCATCTTCCATCAGTTCGAAACCACTCAGACCCAGCTCGAGGTAAAAATTACGCACAATACGAACGAAATAACTATCGAGTGTGGATAGAGCTAAGCGATCCAGCACAGCAATAAGGTCAGCCAGTTTTTGCTGGAAAAATTGAGCACTCATCTCTGGCAATTCAGCACCCTCCCCTTTGATAAGTGCAGGGATGATACCTTTACCTAAAATCACCTTTTTCAACTCCGCCGCCAGCTCACAAGCCTTGTCCTCGCTAGAGGCTCCCTCAGCCAGCCTTGTCATGATGCGACCAGTGAATTCACCTGCCGCCTTGCGGGTGAATGTAAGCGCTATCATTTTTTCTGGCCTCTCTCCAAGAACCAACAAAGCAAGAAAGCGATTAGCCAGCTGAAAGGTCTTCCCACTTCCGGCAGACGCCCGAATCATTGTGCTTTGAATTATCACTCCCATCTACGGCATTCAACTGCCCTCGTGCCATCCTGACAAGTTTACAGTTCCACCAAAGACCAATTAGGGCTAGTGATAACTATGTTCGCAGCATTCGAACTCTACGGCATTGGTCACACGGGGGCATTAATATGCCTGGCGGCAATAAGCATATTAATTATTGTACGCTGCCGCAAAGACGTTGGCTCTGGGCACGCCAAGTCGGCTCTGTCACTGCTTACCTTCTGCTGTTTCGCGGCATACCCCATCAATCAAGCCGCCTGGGAATCAACTGGAGGAGCGATGACCCTTGATGCAGTTATACCCCTTCACCTTTGTGATATCGCAGCTTTCCTATGTGGCTTCGCCTTAATTACAAGGCACCCACTTTTATGTGAGCTTTCCTATTTCTGGGGCCTTGCTGGCACGCTCCAAGGCTTACTCACTCCTAATCTGCCATTCGACTTTCCACACCCCGTCTTTATTGCTTTTTTCCTCCAACACGGGGTTGTGGTAGTTACCGCGCTACTTCTGCCACTAGGGCTTGGCTGGCGACCACGCCAAGGTGCTTGGCGAAGATCTTTCGTATGGCTGCTCTGCTATGCAATGATCGCATTCTT
>CBFHKM010000081.1:0-6373 GCA_965656385.1 Oceaniferula sp. | reverse complement strand
GACGAAGATGTCGTTATCGTGCCAGCTTTCGGCGCCCCCACCTCATTCATGGACAGACTGGCTGGCATCGGTTGTCATGTGGTAGATACAACCTGTGGTGACGTCATGAAGGTATGGCGACGTGTTCGAGACTATGCTAAGAACGAGGTGACCTCAATCATCCATGGCAAAGCAGGCCACGAAGAAACCAGAGCCACAGCATCAAGAGCACTTGGCAAAGACAAAAATGGGCAATACCTAATTATTCTCACACTTGCTGATGCTGAATATGTTTGTTGCTATATGAGAGGTGAGAGCAGCAAAGAGGCATTCATGGAAAAATTTGCCAATGCTCACTCAAAGGGGTTCGATCCTGATCTGCACCTGACTCGCGTTGGGGTAGCCAATCAGACAACGATGCTCCAAAGCGAGACTGAAGCTCTGCAAGAAAAATTCAAGGAAGCTATCCTCAAACGCGATGGCAACACCGAGAATTATCACGTCTTTGATACCATTTGCGGTGCTACCCAAGAGCGACAAAATGCATTGTTTAACATGCTCGAAAAAGTCGATCAAAAGCCGATGGACGTATTACTCGTTGTAGGTGGATACAACAGCTCAAACACCACTCACCTTGCCGAAATCGGAGAGAAAAACCTGCCCACATTTTTCATCAGAAATGCAAAGTGCATCAAGTCACTAGAAACGGTTATTCATTATGATATCGAACACCACAAGGAGGTAGAGAGCAGTTACCACGATATCTTATCCAATGATAAGCCAGTAGTTATCGGGGTCACCGCGGGTGCTTCATGCCCTAACAATCTCATTGAATCTACGATCATAAGAATCATGGAGCTCAGGGGCATCGACAAAGCCAGTCTCGATGCAATCCACTAGCTTGGCTATTGGGCCTTTTTCTTAACCAGCTCAATGTGCTGGCGAACTCGCTGCGCCTCTTCGCTCTGACCCAGCTTAATCAACGACTGCTGAAGGCCTACTAGCGAGGCCATGTTGTGCGGATATCTTTCCAGACCTTGGTAGTAAGCTTCGTAGGCATTAGCATGACGACCAATACTGTAATAATGATCTCCTATTCGATTTTCCATCGCTGACAGCACTAAAGGAGGCATCATTAGTGACGGCACTCCTTGTTTATCTCTGGCTGACATGAAATGATTCAGTGCCGTTGCCCTTGTGCCTTCATCACCCGCAGCCGCAATGAGTCCTGCAAGCTCCATGTCATAGATCGCCAGGCTACTGCCGGCATTGAAGTAATGGGTGAAATCAGCAGACATCATGGCTCCATTGACCACCCTAGCCAATTTCTTGATCAAGCCTCTCAATGTCATACCCCTCATTTCCTTTGCTTCCTCAATCTTTTGATCACCAATCGCCATCCGGCTGCCTATATATGCGGCAAGAGCTTCGACATAAACACCAGCCAGAGTAGGAAACACAGGATGATTCACCAAATCAATCATCTCTTCCTTCGGAGGTAAAGAGTTCAGCGCCCGAGCCAAGTCAGCATCATTATCAGCAGCAATGTAGAGTCGCGCTGGCAAGTGATAAGCCCGCCATAAAATGATTTGATTGCCAGCCGACCTAGGCCGCGAAACATCTAGCTTCAATGAGCGCAAGCTCATAGCAATTTCCATCGCCCCAGCAAAATCATCTCTCTGGTATAGCGTATTCGCCAGATAGCATTGCGACTTCACATATCCCTCGCAATCATTAATATCTATCTTTTGATCATGCATCCAACCTTCATACAATTGCGCTGCACGTCTAAAAGCACGTTCAGCTAACAAATAATTACCTGCCCGCCACTCAAAATGCCCTAAGGCATGCTGCCATGTTGGAATACTTGGACAATTCTTAACAAGGTAACGTGCATGCGGAAGAATTTCTTGTTTGATGTCAACCACACTAAAAGGGGCTTCAGCATTGATCATAAGCCAGAAACCCATGATCATCCAATTATCGGGATATTGTTCCATCAACATCTGGGCTTGCCGCAATGCCTCCAGTCTATCTTGTGATGGTTCATTCGCCACATTATAGCCCCCACGGCTGAGAAACAAGGCTATCAGCCTGGCTTGTATACACTTGGGGTCATCCTTAGCCACCTGCAGAAACATATCTGCCGCCCTTTTGGGATCTTGCGATACGAGCGCTGCTATCGCCTCAGCGAAACCTCTTTCTGATGCCGAAAAACGCGCGGGCTTACCCTGCCCCATGTGAGCCTTATCAGCATCACATAAATCCAACATCTTCAAGACCGCTGCTCTACGACAATCTGCATATTCATTGAATGGCTGCACCAAGGCCAAAGACACGCCTGCATATGCCATCAAGCAGTCTGAATCTACTGCAAGCGCTGCTGCAAAATGACGGTAAGCTTCAAAATTCCATTGGGCATGCACTAGGGCAAAACCTTGCTTTACATGTTTTTGCGCCTCAGCTGACGCTGCAGTAATTTGCATCTGCACGCCATTCATCGACTTCCTCATTTGCGGCGGCCCCAACTTTGATACATGTGAATGGACTACATCACTTATGACAAATGGCCCCGCATCCTTTTTAGCCTCAAGACTGACATCGTCAGAGGCAGGCACACAAAAACCGTCTCCCACGAGCACGATCACGATCATCAAAAATATTACTGGCATTTTAGCACAGGTGCCAAACATACCCAAGTATTGACGAGAAACCGAAACTTCACCAGTTGAAAAAAATAGTAAGAATACCAACATGACCTATCTTCGCTCTTATATCGCTGGTGACATTTTTATTGTCATGTAAAAATCGCTCATTGAAAGATCCTATAAACCTGCTTGATTGATCTCAGATATGTCTAATAGCTTTGGTCATTTATTTCGTATTTCGACATGGGGGGAATCTCATGGTGGTGGAGTTGGTGTTGTCATCGATGGCTGCCCACCTTGCATACCTGTATGTGAAGAAGACATTCAATTTGAACTAGATCGCCGCCGTCCCGGACAGAGCGAAATCGTGACACCCCGCAAGGAAAGTGACACCTGTGAAATACTGTCCGGCGTTTTCGAGGGACAAACCCTAGGCACACCCATTGCCATTCTCGTAAGAAATAAAGACCAGCGACCTTCATCGTATAACGAAATGAAGGACAAATACCGGCCTTCTCATGCAGATTTTACCTACGATGCCAAATATGGGACCCGGGCATGGCATGGTGGAGGCAGGGCATCCGCACGTGAGACGATCGGCCGCGTAGCAGCTGCCGCCGTAGCCAAAAAAATATTAGAAAACCTCTACCCTGGCATTGAAATTCTTGCATGGGTTGATTCCATTAAGGACATCAATGCTGATGTGGACGCAGGTGCCGTCTCTGCGAAGACAATTGAATCAAATATTGTAAGAACAGGTGACCCAAAGGTCGTGGAGCCAATGATTGAGTTAATCAAGGAAACAAGATCTGCAGGTAACTCCGTGGGCGGCATCGTTGAATGCGTCGTGCGCAACGTTCCCGTCGGCCTAGGCAATCCTGTATTTGGCAAACTCGAAGCATCACTCGCTCAAGCCATGCTGAGCATACCAGCAACCAAGGGTTTTGAAATTGGATCTGGGTTTGAAGGCACTCAATTGACAGGCGCTGAACACAACGATGCTTTTTACATGGAAGGTGAAACCATTCGCACTGAAACCAATCACTCGGGAGGAGTTCAAGGCGGCATAAGCAATGGCGAAAACATTATTTTCCGAACAGCCTTTAAGCCGACAGCTACCATTATGAAGGAGCAAAAAACGGTCACCACTGAGAGCGAGAACACCGAGCTCAAGGGCCGCGGGCGTCACGATGCCTGCG
This sequence comes from Oceaniferula sp., assembly GCA_965656385.1. Taxonomy (GTDB): domain Bacteria; phylum Verrucomicrobiota; class Verrucomicrobiia; order Verrucomicrobiales; family Akkermansiaceae; genus Oceaniferula. The sequence goes on along the minus strand of CBFHKM010000081.1, from coordinate 2,547 downwards.
TCTTGCCGCGCGCCGTTCCCATTGTAGAAGCTATGACTGCTCTTGTTCTTTGTGATCACGCGCTTCAGCACAAAGCTCAGTGCAGTCCACAGTAAGACGCAAGTGATGGATATTTTCGACCTAGGGTCAACAGGGACTATTTGTTTAGTTCTACTTCTCCTCGCACTGTTTGGCTTCTTTAAGGGTTTCATTCGTTTGTTACTGGCTACACTCTGCCTCGTAGTCGCGTGTTATGCTGCATATTGGACACACGGCCACGCACTAGAGTTTATTAACTTACCAGCATCAAAATCACCAACATGGCTGCCATGGTTAGTGAACATCGTATCCGGTTTGATCGCATACAGCATTTGCCACTACCTCTGCAACTTCATCATTGACCCATTCAACACATCAAAAACAGGTCGCCGTATTGGCTTTGGCATGCCCGCCGCACTGATTGCTTTATGCATCGGCGTTATATCCCTTTGTCTATTATTGTCAGCTATCCGCTATGCTGGTTCAGTCGCGGAGCTCGAACAATTTCAGCGCTCTATCGATAGCGATCATGTCCAGTCCTCAGAGCCGTTGAGCATTAAACAATTTTCAATACCCCTGTTGATCAAAGCAAAACACATAGTCGACACGAGCACCTATGGCGCTTGGCATCTGCAAAAAGATCCATTTTACAATCCTGGCAAGATAACGCTTTGCAAAATATTGATACTTTACCATCACACACCTTCACGGGTTAAGATGCTCAAAGACCCAGAGCTGGGTCCTCTGCTAAATCATTCTACTTTCCTGAAAATTGCATACCAAAAAGAAGCTAAGCACGTCATTACATCACGACGAGCGATTATACTTTATTCGTCACAATCAGTCACAGAAGCACTAGCTGATAAAGATTTTCTCAATCTAATTAGTAATCTAGACACTTCAACTTTGATAATCGAAGCTTCTTAAAAGTTGATAGTTTATTCAATTTTTGCTGAGTATGTGTATTTTATAAAATAGCATCTCTTGCATAATATGCTGAATTATATATAGCGAATGCGAGACAATGCATTCAGCTAGCTGTCACGTCCTCCTGACAAAATTACAAACCAATCACATGAAGAAGAAAACAATTATAACATCTGCTACTACAATCATCATCGCTTCATCAGCCTTGGCGGGCCCCATGAGCGTCGAATTAGAACCAGCAGCAGCAGCCCCCTCCAAAGACGCATTTGAGAACGCCCGCCGGCCTATTTCTAATCCGACACTTTTTGACCTAGCCGTACCGCGTACTGCACTGCACGCTATCTACATGCATCACAAATTCCCGTCTAAAATTAATACCACAGCGGGAAAACTCGATATGGGCGGTGACCTCAATCTTTACGCCCTCGGCTTTGAGTATGCAATTAACGAGAGATTTTCAATTATTGGACTCAAGGACGGTTACGTTGATTTCAATCCTGACAACACCTTTACCTCTGAGGAGGGATTCGCCAACATCGCCGCTGGAGTGAAATATGCCTTCATTTACTCACCTGAGAGCCAATATGCCATGTCAGGTTCAGCTATTTTGGAGCTGCCCTTAGGTGACGAGGAAATTTTTCAAGGCGAAGGTGACGGATCAATTAATCTATCGCTGCAGAATTTGAAACTTGTAAATCAATGGCAATTCTCAAGTTCCTTGGGATGTCAGATTCCTTTCGACAGTTCCTTTTCCACCAACGCCTGGGCAAGTGCCCATGTCAGTTACGAGCTAAATAGATGGTTTATCCCACTTCTGGAGGTGAACTACTTTCGCGTTTTAGACAATGGTGATGGTGCATCTCGCTACCCAGATCAAGCAGGCGGTGGTGTTGCAGCAGTTGCTGAGTTCGAAGGGGCTGACCTACTCAATTGGGGTGCGGCCAATAGTGATGGTGCTGACTACGCAACTGTGGCCCTTGGTTTCCGCAGCCGTCTTACCGGCCAACTTGATTTGGGCGTAGCCTACGAATTACCACTCACTGATGAGAAAAATAACATCACCGAGAGCCGCTTAACCGTTGATCTTTTCTATACTTTCTAAATCTTAGAGTTTTCATCCAAAAACACATCTTAACAAAAAGGGAGTATCTCTAATGAGATACTCCCTTTTTTGTGAGGTAGCAGCACGAACCGCAAACCTATTTAATAACACTTACTTAGATGAGCATTTGATGCTTTAAATTATTCTTCGGCCATCAACTCAGCGAGCTTTGCACGTGATACAGGCTCTTTAACATCCTGCCACTGGGCTCGGTATTTGGCGGCTTCTTCGACAGTAACTGCCGCAGCAGTATTACCAAACGATTGGCGCACGTAGGTCATTACATCAGCCAGTTTCTGGTCATCTGGATATGCCAGCTCGAGAGATGCCATCATTCCTAAATAATCGTTACCTTCCTTTTTAATTCCCTTGAGAATTACCAGCGCCAACACCGAGGCGTCGCCATTGACAATTTTTGACGCTACGAGTGAGGGTGCCATTTTCTTATCGCCCAATGGAAGACCTTGGCCGTCTGCACTATGACAAGCGCTACATGTCAT
>CBFHKM010000080.1:0-8649 GCA_965656385.1 Oceaniferula sp. | reverse complement strand
AGTGGTATGCGGAGTGGATCCAGGCAAAGAAAAATATTCCACGCGAGGAATACTCAAAAATAATCAAGGACTTTAATCCAACCAAGTTCGATGCAGACTTCCTCGTGCAAACCGCAAAGAACGCGGGCATGACCTACCTGGTGATCACCGCCAAGCACCATGAGGGATTTTGTCTCTGGGACAGCAAATACACGGAATATGACGTCGCCAGCACGCCATTCAAACGAGACATTCTCGCTGAATTGAGCCAAGCCTGCAAGAAGCACGAAATCCGCTTTGGCATCTATTACAGTATTATTGACTGGAGCCACCCGTCACAGATCCCCACCAAGGAAATGAGGAGCCCTGGCTGGAAATTCACGCACATGCGAGAGGACAGGAGGGAAGATTACATCAACTACCAAAACAATCAGATATTGGAGTTGATTGAGAACTACGACCCCGCCGTGCTCTGGTTCGATGCCGACTGGACCAAGTGGTGGACCATGGACGACGGCATTCAATTGTACAACTTGATCCGCAACGCCAGCCCAAAGATCATTGTCAACAACCGCGTCGCCAAGCGCAGTGAGTTTGAATTAGACTTCGTGACGCAGGAGCAGAAGCATTTCAAGGAGGTCTTCCCCAAGTATTGGGAGGGTTGCTACACCATGAACAAATCGTGGGGCTACAAGAAACATGACCATGAGTGGAAGGACGCCCAGGCTGTTTATGATAAGCTCAAGAATATTAACGGAAAGGGTGGCAGCCTCTTGTTGAATGTAGGGCCAGACGGAAGCGGTCAGGTTCAACCCGAAGCAATCGCCATTCTGAAGCAAACGGCAAAGCTACTGGAAGCTACACCGATTGATAAAAAGATACCACAGGTCACCAAGGTGCCCGGGATCGTGGTGCAAAAACCGAAAACACAAAGAGCTAAACGAAAATGATAAATATAAAGAGAAATTTGCCACATCCCCGAAGTGGCTTTATGACGCTTCTATCCGTGGTCGTTATGTTGGCTAATATAACAGCTTTTGCTCAGCAATATGTTCCAGAAGAGGGGTCTCAGGAGCTGTCGAAGAAACACCGCAAAAAGCATAACGCGAAGCTGGACCCTAACCTGCCGAATGTCCTGATCATCGGAGACTCGATCTCCATCGGTTACACCGGGCATGTTCGCACCCAGTTAGGGAGTGTAGCTAATGTGATTCACAACCCTGGCAATGCGGAGGGAACCACACTAGGACGGGCAAAATTACAGCAATGGCTGGGCGACACGAAATGGGATGTCATTCATTTTAATTGGGGACTGCACGATCTGAAACATGTGACAAAGGCTGGAAGGAATTCAAATAACCCAGCCGATCCGCAACAGGCGGATTTGGCAACCTATACAGCCAATCTGAAAGTCCTCGTTAAACAACTCAAAGCCACTGGCGCCAAACTCATCTTCGCCACCACCACCCCCTACCCCAGGGGAGTCAGGCCGCTTCGATTGCCTGAGGATGCCGCTAAATACAATGCAGCGGCATTAAAAATCATGCAGGCTAACAACATACAGGTGAACGACCTCTACAACTTGGCATTGCCCAAACTCAAGGCCGTGCAAAAACCAAAAAACGTGCATTTTAAAGAGGCAGGCTCAAAACTACTGGCAGATCAAGTGGCCGCTAGCATTCAGTCCGAATTGTAAAACGTGATATCGTTGTAACCGTTAGTACAGCCTCATCGATCATGCCAAAAGTCGTCATCACTGAACCAGGCGGAATCCCGCAAGCATATCGCTTTGATAGCGCTTATGAAAGTGTCAGTATTGGCCGAGGCAGTGATAATGAAATTGTTTTATCGTCTCCATCTATATCCAGAGGGCACTGCAGCCTAGAGCGAGCCCGGGGGGGCTACATCCTGCGTGATCAGAATTCCACCAATGGTATTAGCTTGCATGGCTCGCCCATGGAGATCATCCATCTCGAAAATGGCATGCAGGTTCTCGTCGGAGATGTCTCACTGGAATTCCAACTCTCGCATGAGGAACTGGCCCAAGTCCCAAGTGGCATACCGGCTCAAGCCTCAGCCCACCAACTAAAACCGAACAAGACCAAGAAAAAACCCATCGTAATCATCTCGGGGGTCCTCTTTGCCTTACTTGTTGCTGGCTATTTTCTACATGACCCGTTAACGGGAGAAAATGGCATTTTTGCGGATTCTCTAAATACCGCATCTGAGGACAAAACTTCTTCTCCAGCAGACTCAAATAAGCCAACCGGCCAGGACGCTGGGCTCATGCATGTAAGCAGCTCACATGCTGTTGAGCTTGATCCTGACTTACTCAATAGCTTTCTCTCTAATAATTGCACCAAGTGCCATGGCCCTGAAAAACAAAAAGGAGATACCAGACTGGATACTCTTTCGCTTAATATAGCCAATAGCGACACAGCTCTCCACTGGCAGGACGTGCTCGATGTTCTCAACCTGGGTGAAATGCCACCAGAAGATGAGAAACAACCAAGTAAAGAGGAGCTCCAAGCCATCATCAAACATCTCACGATCGCACTAGACACCTCCAAAAAACGCCTCTCCGAAGACGGCGGAAATATCGCGCTACGCAGAATCAATCGACGTGAGTATCAACACACCATTCATCAATTACTCGGAATGCGTATCGGAATACGTTTCGAAGAAGCCGTGCTTCCTGAAAACTCCATCACCGAATCATATGACACTATAGGGCAAGACCAACAATTCTCCAGCCATCACTTTGAGGGCTACTTTGATTTAGCGAAATCCGTCGCCAAAGTCGCCCTGCAATGGGTAGATATAGAAAAACAAGATGTAAATTCATGGACGTACCCAGCGGAGCAACAGCATAAACACCTACAAAAAAAGCGCGACGGTTTAAGAAAGTACCTCACGTTTGCAGAAGCCAGAGGTGGATACGTAGATAGGCGCAAACGAAATATGTACGACTCCATAGTCAAATACCTTAGCATACCCTATAACAATAAAGGCGTATTCATACGGGAATCAAGTCCATATCCTTGGCTCGACACTTTCAAATTCACTGTAGATCCAAGAGCAAGCTATAAATTTAAGGTCAAAGCAGGGCTTACAGGAGAGACTCCTGCCATTCGTCGTTTCTTAAAGGTCAATAAGGGGAATAGAACCATCGGACATCTCAAAGTCTCCGGCTCACTGGCTTCACCCCAGGAAACGCAAGCTCTGGAATACCAGCCCCTAATACAACCTGCAAAATCAAGGGTCAGGTTCACCCTCCGGGAAAACAAGGCGAACATCGAAATTAAAGATTACCTGGAGAAGTTAGGCGAAGGCCCAAAAAAAGCTGCCATCTGGATAGATGATACGACTGTCGAGGGCCCATTCTACGCGGAACCCTCGGCCATTGAAACCATCTACCAACAAACGATTGCCACCGTAGATGCCGACAAGAGCGATGAAGAAATTGACCTACAAGTAAAACAGTTTTTGCGAGAATTCACTTACAAAGCCTTTCGTGGTAGGGATGCCTCACCTGAGTTCGAAAATCTTGTCTTTAAAATATACAGCCTCGACCGCAAGCAGGGCAAAGACATCAAAGAATCTCTCATCACTCCTCTGGCGATGATCCTCAGTTCTCACAGCTTCCTCTACCTTATAGAAGATGCTCCTAGCTCAGCAGAAGGAGCAGTTAGCGAGGTAGAATTTGCCAACCGAATCTCCCACTTCCTCTGGAGCCGATCCGCATCAGGTGCGCTTCTTGCGGACGCTAAAGCGGGCAAACTTAAGGACAAGGCGGTGCTAAAAAAACACGTCGACCGCATGCTCAAACATAAAAACAGCTTTACGCTCTCCGAAGGGTTTTTTACTCAATGGGTCGATTTAAAGCGATTTGATGCCGTTGGCATTGATGAAACCACCCATATCAAATTCAACAAAGGAATACGGGATTCTGCTAAATTAGAAGTGCAGAACTTCTTCGACACATTGATTAAGGAGAACCTCAGCCTGGCTCAATTGATCGACTCTGACTTCGTCGTCATCGATGACCTCCTCGCCGTACATTACGGGCTGGAAGTACCCAATAAGGAAGGCGGATTCCGCAAAGTCAAACTCCCCGCAGACTCACCACGTGGAGGGCTACTTGGAACCACCGCTTTCCTCTCGATGGGTTCGAATGGAGAACGCTCATCCCCCATCATCCGTGGCGCGCTCATCCAGGAGAGGTTCTTCAACAGAAAACCACCTCCTCCTCCACCCAACGTCCCTGAACTTGAAAATGCCAGTGACAAGCCGCTGGCTGTAAAAGAAGCCATCGAACTGCACCGTCAAAAAGCTCAATGCGCATCCTGCCATAGTAGTTTCGACCCATTAGGATTCGGCTTAGAAAACTTTGACCTTCTCGGTCAATGGAGGGACCTGGAAACAGTAGGAAAGAGTGATGAAAAAAATCAGGCTACAAAAGACACAAAACCAACACTCATCCCCGTGAGGGCCGAAGGCGTATTCCCTAACAATGAACCATTTCACAATCTGGACGAATTCCGAGCTGGGCTAATGGCACACAAGCATCTGCTGACCCGCTCCATTACAGAAGGTCTGTTATCTTACGGATTAGGCAGACACATCGAATTTGCCGACCAGCAGGTACTCGATGAGATTTGTAAAAAGGCCGGCCAAAACAACGAACAAATCGGCGACCTCATCTACTCCATCATCAGTCACCCACTTTTCAAAAAAGCGGATCAATTCACAGACCCCTCAACTGCAAAAAATTAACCCCACAATATTATGAGTCTACACCTCTATAACCGGCGCACCGTACTCAAAGCAGGAGCCACCTCCCTGGCACTCCCATTCATGGAGTCGCTCGGGATAGCCCAAGTTGCCAGCGTAGCCAAAGCGGCTAGCGCCGCCGCTCCGAAACGCTTCCTCTTTATTGGCTGTGGCTACGGATTCACCAAACACAGCTTCTTCCCCACCAAAGCAGGAAAATTCTCCGAAATCGGGCTCACCCCTGGGCTCAAACCACTCGACCGCCACAAAGATGATATCACCATGGTATCAAACCTCACCAACCTAGGTGCTAGAAACCCGCACGCCGGTAGCACCACCTACCTCACAGGCGCGTCGGTCAGCGCTAGCAGGAAACGGAAATTCCTTAATACCGTCTCACTCGACCAGGTCATCGCACAAAAGGTAGGTCAAGACACTCGCTTCTCAAGCCTCGCACTCTGTGGTGAAGATGCGGGCGGACATGGCCCGGGACTCTCAATGTCTTGGTCACAGAAAGGGCACCCCATTCCGGGTATCAAAAACCCTCTCGCCCTCTATCATGAACTCTTCGGCCAAAGCAAAGAAAGTAGTGCTGAGCGAGAGTATCGCCTCTCCCAAAAACGCAGCATCCTCGACGCCGTAGTCGCGGACCTCAAATTCTCAAAAAGGAAACTCAGCAAGACCGATCAAGATAAACTAGAAGACTACCTGCAATCCATTCGTCAAATAGAGGAGGGCATTGGTCGTGAAGTCGAATGGGCGAATACCCCGAAACCAAATGCTCCCCTTCCAAAACCAGGAAATAGTATGGACGGAGTCCAATCACTAAAGATCCTCCAGCAGCTTATGGTGGCAGCCTTTCAAACCGACTCAACCAGAGTCATCACCTACCGGCAACCAGTAGACTCCTTGCTCAAAAGCTGGGGAATGAATATCGGATCTCACCCGCTCTCTCACCAAAACATGAGTCACGCTCGCCTCCAGATGTCTAAACTAAAAGACTTTAAATCCATGGAGCTATTCGCAGGCCTTATTGACTTGTTTAAAAAGACCCCAGACACGAATGGCCAAAGCCTCTTTGACTCCACCCTCATCAGCTACGGATCTAACATCCGCATGGGTCACGGGCTCAGAGGTTGCCCATCTATCTACGCAGGAGGTGCTGCCGAAAAACTCAAAAAAGGCGAACACATCATCCTGCCAGAGCAAGACACCCCACTCGCCAACTACTGGATCACCCTCTGCCAGCAATCAGGTGTCGAGATGGACAACTTCAGCCACAGCACGGGAACTATCAACGAGCTGGTTCGTTCTTAATGTTTAAATGACACTCTCTGTGGCTGTCATATTGACTGGCATAACCGCTCTCTGACTACGAATATTCTCAATGTATTCAGTGTGCCAGTTCGTGCCCACTAAATTAGGGGGGAGGCGTCATTCTAGATCAATGGTAATGATCAAATAGACAGCCAAACAAAGCCTCAAAATAGCGCAAGCCAAGCCCACCCCCCAGAATATAGAAGGGCATGTAATTGGCAACATTGGCTACATGATATAGAATTCCTTCTTGCAAGTTGTCTAATCAGAAACAATCACCCCTGCGCAAATCCCTGGAAACAAAGATACCAGGGTATCTGCGTAGTGATGGCCATATCTCTGATTCTGGCGCTACTTCATGAGCTATACCCTTAACATGTCGAATTCAGCCACTTTCATTTTAGTCACTGTATGCCTCTGCGTGGGCTATATTGTTGAGCCACTCATATTTGAGCTGGCAAATGATCGTGCCCAGTCTAGTGCCGATTCAGACTCATCCATTGGCGAAAAATCTTCCAACCCTTCCAACCCTTCCAACCCTGCCAGCCGAGGCTCTGACATAATGCATGTAAGCAGCTCACATGCTGTTCAGCTTGACCCTGATTTACTCAATAGCTTTCTCTCTAATCATTGCACTAAGTGCCATGGTCCTGAAAAACAAAAGGGAGATACCAGACTAGATACCCTCTCGCTCGAGATCGCCAATAGCGACACCGCTCTCCATTGGCAGGACGTACTTGATGTTATCAACCTTGGTGAAATGCCACCAGAAGACGAGAAACAACCAAGTAACGAGGAGCTTCAAGCCATCATCAAACATCTCACGATCGCACTAGACACCTCCAAAAAACGCCTCTCCGAAGACGGCGGAAATATCGCACTACGCAGAATCAATCGACGTGAATACCGCAACACCATTGAACAACTAACGGGAATGCGTATCGGAAAAGGTGACGAAAGGATCATTCCACACGACTCCATTACCGAAAACTACGATACCATAGGGCAAGACCAACAATTCTCCAGCCATCACTTTGATGATTATTTTGACGTGGCTCAGTCTATCGCCCTTCATGCTCTTCATTGGGTAAACATAAAGAAGTCGGATCCAAAAACATTTATTTCCCAGGTGGAAGCGAATGAAAACCGCAACGCAGCAAAAAGGGTTAAAAAATATGCAGCAAAAGTCAACAATCCTAAAGGTGTCAATCGTCGCGATCGGAACTTGTATTGGATGTGGAAAAAATACCTAGAAACACCCTACCATAATAAAGGGGTATTTTTGGCTAAAAGACCTGTGCTCAGTTTTCCAAAATTCCTGCCAGATCCGAGAGCAAGCTACAAGTTCTCGGTCCAAGCAGGACTCACCAACATCGGTAAAGCCGATCCCACTCGTCAGTTCATACGGATGTATGCAGGGGGCGAAAGAATCGGCTATAGCAAAGTATCCGGCTCCCTGGATTCACCCCAGGTCACGCAAACTCTGGAATACCAAGTTCCAATGCAATATCGCGGGGGCACCGGGTTCAACATCGGGGAACGCAAATGGACCCCCAGATGGTCCGCGATTTGGGTAGATGCCACGATAGTCAGGGGCCCATTCTATAAGGAACCTTCGGACCTCGAAACCATCTTCAATCAAACGATTGCTCCCTTGCAGCCTTTTCAGACTTATGATCCAAACAAGGGCGAAGAAGCACTCGACCAGCAAATAAAAAAGTTTTTGCAAGAATTCACTTACAAAGCTTTTCGTGGCAAAGATGCCGCACCTGAGTTCGAAAATCTTGTCTTTAAAATATACAGCCTCGACCGCAAGCAGGGCAAAGGTCTCAAAGCATCTCTCATCAAGCCTCTGGCGATGATCCTCAGTTCTCCCAGCTTCCTCTACCTCATGGAGGATGCTCCTAGCTCCGCAGAAGGAGCAGTTAGCGAGGTAGAATTTGCCAACCGAATCTCCCACTTCCTCTGGAGTCGATCCGCATCAGGTGAGCTTCTTGCCGACGCGAAAGCGGGCAAACTTAAGGACAAGGCGGTGCTAAAAAAACACGTCGACCGCATGCTCAAGCATAAAAACAGCTTTGCACTCTCCGAAGGGTTTTTCACTCAATGGGTTGAATTGAAGCGATTTGATGCCGTCGGTATTGATACGACCGTCCACACGAATTTTGTCCAAGGAATGCAGGGCTCTGCTAAGCTTGAAGTGCAGAACTTCTTCGACACATTGATTAAGGAGAACCTCAGCCTGACTCAATTGATCGACTCTGACTTCGTCGTCATCGATGACCTCCTCGCCTTACATTACGGGATCGAAGTACCCAATAAAGAAGGCGGATTCCGCAAAGTCAAACTCCCCGCAGACTCACCACGTGGAGGGCTACTTGGAACCACCGCTTTTCTCTCGATGGGTTCGAATGGAGAACGCTCATCCCCCATCATCCGTGGCGCCTTGATACAGGACAAATTCTTCAACAGAAGACCACCCCCACCGCCACCCAATGTCGACGAACTTGAAAATGCCAGTGACAAGCCGCTGGCTGTAAAAGAAGCCATCGAACTGCACCGTCAAAAAGCTCAATGCGC
>CBFHKM010000079.1:3294-8709 GCA_965656385.1 Oceaniferula sp. | reverse complement strand
GGTCTCCTTGGTAGTGTGATTCTACGAGGTGGGCGAGGACTTCTGAGTCAGTTTCAGATTTGAAGGTGTGGCCTTGGGCGATAAAGCGATCACGTAGGGCGTTGTGGTTCTCAATAATGCCGTTGTGGACGAGGACGATCCGTCCTTCATTACCTTCGTGAGGGTGAGCATTGAGCGTGGTAGGTGGTCCGTGGGTAGCCCAGCGTGTGTGAGCGATGCCGCTATGAGCTTGGTCAAGGGTGCTATCTTCTTGTTCGACGAGCTCAGCAAGGCCGGCTACTTTGCCGCTTTGTTTTCTGATAAGTATGCCGTCTTCGCCAGTAACGGCAACTCCCGCGGAGTCATAGCCACGGTATTCAAGTTTTTTGAGGCCGCTGATGAGAACGGGCATGGCTGCACGTTTGCCTGTGTATCCTACTATTCCGCACATGATGGTTAGGTTCTGGTATTGATGGTTGGGTGACTAAGTAATATCGCGCTTCACCGTTTGGTTGGGAAGGGTTTGAGAGTTGGGCCCAAGTTTACGCCCTGGGTAGATGGCTGTGAGAATGCCGGTGTGGCTACCATCACCGACGATGGTGCCGAATTTTCTGCGTCCGGTGTCGATGAGCTCGTCGCGCACTTGCGACCGATGGTTGGTGCCATCATGACGCAAGTTCGAGGTGATGGTGCCGGCACCAAAGTTGACATGGTTTCCGATGACAGAGTCGCCGACGTAGCTGAGGTGACCGATGGACGAATGATGGCCGACAATAGAGTTTTTAATTTCGACTGCTTGGCCGATATGACAGTTGTCGCCAATGGTGGTGGAGCCCCTGAGGTAGCAGTTCGGGCCTATCTTACAGTTTTCTCCGATGACGGCGTTTCCTTCGATCACGACTCCAGGCAGGATGCGAGATCCTTTGCCGACTGAAATGATGCCATCGATGTGGGCTGCGGGGCTGATCTCTCCCTCGCTAGGGGTGCTCTTAAGTTGCGATACAAGCTGTTCGTTGACTTGGATGAAGTCCCAAGGATAACATATGAGGAAAGACCCCTCTGATGAATTCAATGGATGGTTGAGTGCGGCAGCTTGATCATTACCCGTCCATGCCAACAGGTGACCATCACTTGTCTTTAAAGCAGCTGGGCTAGGCTGCGCTTGGAGGTTTTGCCAGTCCTCGCCAGTGACCCAGGCGTTTTCAATCAGATGGCCATCTTGAATTTCCCCTGCCAGCTGCTCCTGCCAATCACGCAGGGTAGACCCCGCAATGAGCTGCTCACCGATGGGGGAGTCTTGATGAAGTGGCCAGAAATCGGCTACTTGGGCGGGGTGTGTAGTCATGGTGTGTGAAATCTAGTAAAGAGGCCGCTATATACTGCCCTAGGCGCCGATGGTGTTGGTTATCGCGGCAGCAATCAGGTCGGCTTGGTTGCGAGCAAGCTCGGCGTCGGGGCACTCGGTGAGTACTCGTATTTTGCGCTCTGTTCCTGAGTAACGCACGAAGACACGCCCTTTGTCTGCAAATGCTGTTTCGGCGTTTTTGATAGCAGAGACAATTTCTGGAACTTCTTCGATCGGTGGTTTCTCAGTGACATCGAGGCCGAGTAGAAATTGTGGATAGATGTCCATGCAGTTGGCGAGCTCGGAGAGAGGTGTGCCCTTTTCGCGCATCATGGAGAGTAGCATGAGTGCGCTCATGATGCCGTCACCAGTGGTGGCGTAGTCAGAATAAATAATGTGCCCTGAGTTTTCTCCACCCAGATTGTAGCCCTTCTCTCGCATGCATTCTAGAACGTGACGATCACCGACACCTGTGGTTTCCAAGTTGATGCCATCAGCAGCGAGCGAGTCTCTCAAGCCGAGGTTGCTCATGACGGTGGCTACGAGGGTGTTTCCTTTGAGCCTGCCCTGCTGCTTCAGTGCTTTAGCGCATAGGCAAAGAACGCGGTCGCCATCGATCACTTGACCCGTTTCATCGCAGAAGATGACTCGGTCAGCGTCGCCATCGAAGCAGATGCCAACATCGGCTCCGTGCTCTTTGACCATGGCGGCTGCTTTTTCTGGGTGCAGAGCGCCAACGCCTTCGTTGATGTTGCGACCATCCGGGTGAACTGACATTTTGATTACTTCGGCGCCAAGCTCTTCAAAAATGAGGGGACCGACGTAGTAGGCGGCGCCGTGAGCACAATCGACAACGATTTTGAGACCTTTCAAGGAGTTGGCACCGGCCGCATTTTTGGTAAACTCGATGTAGCGACCCATGGCGTCATCGATGCGGATGGCTTTACCAAGGTCACCCTCGGGCTGGGGTAGGTCGTCAGCTAGGATCATTTTCTCGATCTCGTGCTCAAGCGCGTCGTTGAGTTTAAAACCATCACTACCGAATATCTTGATGCCGTTATCTTGGTAGGGGTTGTGAGAAGCTGTCAGCATGATGCCAGCATCACAGCCCATGGATCGGGTGAGGTGAGCCACTGCCGGCGTGGGGGCTGGGCCAGTAAGTAAGACCCTTGAGCCTTCCGAGACAAGGCCGCTGGTGAGGGCTGTCTCAAGCATGTATCCTGAGAGGCGGGTATCCTTTCCGATAACGACTTTATGGCGCCCTTGGCCATCAGACTGCAATGTGCGAGCGACGGCGCGACCGATTCGCAGAGCGATTTCTGGGGTGATCGGATATTGGTTGGCGATACCGCGGATTCCGTCGGTGCCGAATAATTGTTTGCTCATGAGTGTGAAGCGATTTTGGGGTGCTCTGTGCCTACTCAATATGCAGTAGCCTACAGTAGAGATAGAATGCTCGTTTACTTTAGACAAGTAAAGTAAAAGTGCCCATTGTTCAGTGTACAGAACGTTTTGATGAGGTGATAGATTTTATCTTGAAAAATTTCATAGAGGTGAAATATTATTTATGCAATATTTTACCCTACATCTCTAAGCTGATTTTAAATCAGCAACACCCTAGTAAGTTGTGACCATCGTGTTGGACAATGATCACAGTATGTTTACTATGATGAGGTGGTAAAGTGCAGTAAATCACTACGAATTATTATATGAAATACCTTACTCTTTTAAGTATTATTTGTTGTTTAACGGTTTTATTAGCGGCGGCTCCTGCTAGCTACGCAGCCACTTACGATAAAGCCCAGTGGGCTAAACCAGTGCCGGAGGAGAAGTTGCGTGCTGCAGCCAGACAAATCGATATCAGAGTTAAGAAGATCTATGACAAAAATAAGGCCAAGCAGCCAGCTGATGCCAGTGATTCGGTGTTATTGAGACGTAGTTTTTTATTGGCAGTAGGTCGGATCCCAACCGTCGATGAAGCCCGTGTCTACCTAGAATCTGATGACCCTAATAAACGTGTGTTGCTAACTCGCTATTTGATGAACTCGAAGGGTTATCAGAGTCATATGAGCAATTGGCTCCTTGATATGCTGCGTGTTCAGGAAAAATTCCAACGCCGCTATTCCGCATCACCCTACATGGATTGGGTGCGGCAGGCTGTTGCAGATAATATGCCTTTTGACGTTTTGACGCGTGAGTTGCTCTCTGCTGAGGGCATGCTGTGGGAGAATGGCGCGGTTGGATATTATATACGAGACAAGGGAATGCCCTTGGATAATTTGTCGAACACGATGCGTCTGTTCCTGGGCACTCGGATGGAGTGTGCGCAGTGTCACGATGACCCTTTTAATGATTGGGAGAGGATGGACTTTTTCCGACTCGCCGCATTTACCAACGGGCAAGGCGAGATGAACCGCCATGTTTTTAACCCTGTGTGGAATAAGATAAGAGAGGAAAATGAACGAGGAACGCCGACCTATAATTTATACGATTTCATCGGCAATAATATCTATTATGCAACTTTGTCGGGTCCGGGTAAGGGCCGGATCAAGCTGCCGCGTGACTACCAATATAATGATGGTGATCCCGGAGAGATGATTGCGGCGAAGACGCCCAAAGATCATTCGTTTGCCAAGGGCTTGAAGATGTCTGACAGAAAGGACGCACAAGATGGTAGAGAGAATTTTGCAGAGTGGGTCACAGACTCTCAAAATGATCGCTATGTCACGACGATTACCAACCGCATGTGGAAGCGCATTGTCGGCACTGGCTTATATGAACCCGTGGATGAATACATCGACTCACGCGAGCATACCTCACCCGAGCTAACACGCTATCTCACCGACCTGATGCAGGAGTTAAATTACGATTTGCGTGCTTTTCAGCAAATTTTGATGCTCACCCGTGTGTATGCGTTTGCCTCATCAGAGCATGAGTTGATGCCCGGAGAGAAGCCTATTTTCGATGGTCGCAAAATCGATCGGATGAGTGCTGAGCAATACTGGGATTCCTTAGTTACTTTAGTTGCTGGCAACCCTGACAAGTTACCGATGCGTGGTAAATCCAAGTATGTTAAGTATGGTAAGGCCAAATTAGATATGAAGGCACTGCAAAGTGAAATTATTGCGATCAAAGACCCTAAAGAATTAAGGAAGTATGCTGATAAGTTATTCGATCGTGTGGAAAGTGGGGAGACGATTGGGGGCGATCCCAACAAGATGAAGATGGAAAAAGAGAAGGGCATGGAGAAGATGGAGAAGGACATGAGCATGGAGATGATGTCTAAATCGAGCAATGGTGGGGCTTTGAAAGGCGTTGTCAGAGCATCTGAGTTACGTTCTCCTGCACCCAATGGGCATGTTCTGCAGATGTTTGGTCAGTCAGACCGAATACTACTAGACTCAGCCATCAAAGAAGCTAACACCACTCAGGTGTTATCAATGATGAACGGTGCTGTTGAGGAGCTCGTCGTTGCCAATCGTGATGCTCATATCTATGCGCTTTCTGATGGTAGCGTTAAAGATCGCATCCGTGCGCTTTTCTACGGAATCTTATCTCGTGCTCCCAGTGAGAGCGAGATGCAGCTGATGGAAACTGAGGTTGAGGAGCGAAGCCGAAAGGGCTATCGCAACATTGTCTCTGCTTTGGTAAATTCTCGGGAATTTATTTTTGTCCCATAACCATCTTTATTACTAACACATTAATTCAATTTATAAACTTATGAAATCTGATCTTAACAAAGCTGATGAGCTTACTCGTCGTCAGTTCATGGCGAATGCGGCAAAAACCTATCTCGGTGTCGGACTCTCTCCCATGCTAGGAGCCAGTTTGGCGAGCAAGGCCCTCGCTCAGTCGGGTGGCAAAAGCCAAGCTGCTGAGGCTGTGATTTTTCTTAATATGCACGGAGGCATGAGCCACATTGATACCTTCGATGTGAAGCCCAATAATAAGGAGGTGCAGGGTCCTGTGAATGCGATCAATACAAGTGCTGATGGGATTCAAATTAGTCAATATCTGCCCAAAACAGCCGCGGTGATGGATAAGATTTGTGTGATTCGCTCGATGAGTAATCAGAATGGTGACCACTTCCG
>CBFHKM010000079.1:0-3195 GCA_965656385.1 Oceaniferula sp. | reverse complement strand
CGGTCAGTATATGCTGCACAGGAATTACTCGCCCCGAGCAACGATTACCCACCCAACAGTGGGTTCGTGGGTGATGAAGGTCAAAGGCCGTAAAAATAAAGAGATACCAGGTTTCGTTACGATTGGATCGGGGGCATCTGCTGCTTCTCCAGGATTCTTTGGGGTAAAGTTTGGGGGCGTGCCGCTGGGTAGGCCTGACGAAGGCCTGAAAGATAGTACTATCGCAGGGTCGGTCAGTGTTGAGGATTTTGACCGTCGTCTCAAGCTGGCCGATGCTTTGAATAAGGATTTCCACAGTAAGCATAACAACACAGAGGCGCTGGCCTATGATGAGCTTTATGATGAAGCGGTGCGCCTGATGAAGAGTGAAGACTTGAAGGCTTTTGATATCAGAGACGAACCGCAATCAGAGCGAAAAGCTTATGGTGACCATTCCTTTGGGCAGGGCTGTATGCTTGCAAGGCGCTTAGTTGAACACGGCGTAAGGTATGTTGAGGTTGGCCTAGGAGGCTGGGATACTCACTATGGCAATTTCACCGCGGTTGAAGCGCGTTGTAAGGTTTTGGATCAGGCCTATGCAAACTTGTTAATCGACCTTGAGTCCAAAGGACTACTGGATACGACGATTGTGGCACTCAGTACTGAGTTTGGCCGTACTCCTACTATCAAGGCTAATCACAACAACGGCAGGGACCACCATCCAGGTGCTTACAGTTCATTGTTGGCGGGTGGTGGCATCAAGGGTGGCATGGTCTATGGCAGCACTGATGATAATGGTAACCGTGTTAAAAAGAACAGGGTATCAACCGAGGATTTCAATGCTACGATTGCGCATGGCCTGGGCATTGATACCACCAGCGTGTTACTCTCACCATCAGGTCGTCCTTTCAAAATTGGAGGTAAAGATGGAAAGCCTATTAAGGATTTATATAGCTAGGATACAAAAATCCCTATTTTTCACTTGTCAGTGCAGTCGGGGAGACGTAAGAACTCACCGCCTCGAAAGAGATGCTGGCCGGGCTAACCTCCGGTCAGGATAAAAACCCAGATGGGTAGGTGGCCGAGTGGTTAAAGGCGGCAGACTGTAAATCTGCTCACGTAAGTGTACGAAGGTTCGAATCCTTCCCTGCCCACCATCTTACACCCCAGCTCTCTCCGAGGGCTGGGGTGTAAGATTTTAAGGGCTAGGTTCGAACACAGTTCGAGCGCACAACGAAGTCCCGCGTATCGCGGGAAGATGAAATTTCACAAATGCGGACGAGCACTTGTGCCAGCTGGCACAGCCCCGACAGGTCGGAGCCGTTCTTGCTTGCTGTCTGACCATGGGGGTTGGCAGTCAGTCCACTCATGGCCGAGCTGGTCAAGCTACAGTAAGCTTGGAACAAAGAAATTGAGCTGCGGGGCACGTCATTTTGAGTATGTCCATTGATACCAAATAATATGACATTGGCTGGCTAATAACGTGAAACATCAGATCAAAATTAATCTACCCCTAATTATGGGGATAGACAGATGATTTGGTTTTATTGTATGTTGTACCTGTCTACCGTTTATTGGTTAGATGAGACATTCACTTAAACATTAAATGATTATAACTCCCGTAACGATTGCAAAGGAAGATCCCCAGAGTATTAAGTCTCTATCTAAGAGGGAGGTACAGGTTGTTGCACTACTTGCTGAGGGGCTCTCGAAGCAAAAGATTTCTGAGCATTTGAGTATAAAGGTGTCAACGGTGGCCACACACGTAAAAAATATTTATCAAAAAATGGGAGTTGAGAATGCGGCGGGTGCCATCAGCAAGGCGTATCGCTGCGGTATTCTCGCTTTGATTTAATTGATCATCGAGTATCGGCCGAATCTTTGGCGGAGACGCGTTTCTCAACAAACTGTGTGGTTGCGCTCTGTGGGGGTATAGCTAGTCTTCAGCTATGCTAAAGATGAGCAAATCCTTTGTGATCCGCATGTCGCTGTGGTCGATGTTGATGCTATATTTGGTCTGTGATTTTTTTCTTTTTAGCGGGCCACTAAGGAGCGAGCTGCGGCAGATGTTTCCCACTAAGGAGGACAAGGTGGCTGAGGCGGTGGCAGAGGGTATTTGTGCACGCGTTTACAATGCCCCTGTCTATCTTAGTCAGGTTGATCGTCGAGTACGTGAACGGCTGTGGCGCACGGGGCGCGACCCTGAGGCTGTCCATGATTCGGAGATGAAGATGCTGCGATGGTTGGCACTTGATGAGCTCATTGCCGAGGCCTTACTGCGGATTAAGGTGCGAGTGAATATTGAGCAGGCTGAAGTTTCTGCACAGGAAGTTGATGAGGAGTTAGCGCGCTTTGAGAGGCGCTTCGAGTCCATAGAGAAGCTTGACGAAGCGATGGCGGTACAGGGTATTGAGAGCAGGGAGGAGCTACGACTGCGAATGCAGGCTCGCTTGGAGCAGGAGAAATATGTGATGTCTAAGATTAAGGCCAGCATTGCAATAAGTGATACCGAGGCCAGGAGCTGGTATGATGATCATCAGGAGGAGTTGACAACTACAGAGCAGCGCCGCGTAAGGCATCTCTTCGTCGCTGCTCTGGGCCGGTCGTCTGATGAAGCAAAGCAAATACTAGCCGTGCATATTGAATCTATCAAAACGGGGAAGGCTTCGATTAGTAGCTTGTCTGAATCAGTGAGCGAGGATGAAGGCAGTAAAGATGATGGTGGAAATTTGGGCTGGATGCTTAAGGATAGATTACCCGGCGATTTTGCAGCCTATGTATTCGCTATGCCCGCCAATGAGCCAAGCTTGATACAAACTAAGCTTGGCTGGCATGTTGTGGAGGTTACAGACATACGCCCTCCGGAGCTGCTACCATACGAAAAGATGAAATTAGAAATCATCACAACCTTGTCCAATCTTCGCCGCAAGCAGGCGGTGGATCAATATCGGCATCAGCTCCGATTATTGAATCATGAAAAGGTTGAGATCTATCGGCAGCTACTTGACTAGTGGGGTTGTTGCTGAAGCTGCGCGAATTGCTGGACAGTCAGTCCATTTTCTTTTTTTTGAGCTCTTCTCGGAGCTTGTCGATGAAGCCATCAACGGTGGGGTATTCTGCCGCACCAAAGCGGCTGAACTCTCTGCCATCATCACCAAAGAGTAAAATGAAGGGGACACCTGTCACTTTATGATCTCTCATTATTTTTCGATTCTT
>CBFHKM010000078.1:0-8849 GCA_965656385.1 Oceaniferula sp. | reverse complement strand
ATCTGGGTTTGGATGGCACCTGCGGGAATCGGGAGTTCGTGTTGGGAGGCGTTGGTTCCATCGGTCTTGCCCCAGGCGGCGATGAAGGGAACGAGCATGCCGCCCTCGTAGCGCCAGCCCTTCTTCTGACGGTAGGGGGCCGAGCTGTTGTGTTCTCCTTGGCCAAGGGGGGCATCTGAGCCGTTATCGCCGACAAAGATGATCAGGGTGTTGTCGGCCACCTTGAGTTCGTTGAGCTTGGCGAGCAGGTCTCCGAGTGACTTGTCCATGCCTTCGACCAGGGTGGCGTAGGCTTGGGCGCGTTTGTTTTGTCCTGATTGAGCATAGTTTTTGGCAAAGCGTGGATCGGACTCAAAGGGGGCATGTAAGGCATAGTGCGACATGTGAAGGAAGAAGGGCTTTTGCTCCTTGACGCAGGCTTCGATGTGCCGGTTTGCTTCGAGTGTGAGGGCCTCGGTGAGGAAGGTGTCAGTGCCATGGTATTTCTCCAGATGAGGGACTTGTCCTGTCTTGCCGTTCCTAGCGTAGTTTTTCTCTGCGTAATAACTGCCGGGCTGGCCCGCGGAGAAGCCGCCGACGTTGATATCAAATCCCAGATTGAGCGGTTCTGAGCCTTCATGGTTATCCGGACCGAAGTGGGCCTTGCCGACATGAATGGTCTTGTATCCCGCCCCTTGCAGGAGGCGGGGTAGGGTGATACTGGTTTTGTCCAAGCCGTTCCAGTTCCACTCGGCAGGGCCAAAGTTGCCGCGGTTGTTGCTCTGCGGCTTGATCCAGGTGGTGGTGTGATGGCGGGCGGAGTTCTGCCCGGTCATGATGGAGGCACGGGTGGGGGAACAAACTGAGTGGGCGTAAAATTGGGTGAAGCGGGTTCCCGCTGCCGCCAGCCTCTCCATATTCGGCGTGCGGTAAAACTCGTTAAGAGGGTGTTTCTGCGGCTCACCTTTGGCATCCACGACAAAGGGCACCGAGGTGTCCATCAGGCCCATGTCATCGACCAGAAAGAGGATGACGTTTGGTTTTTTAGAGCTTGCCCTCCTCTTGAAGGCTTCGCCTTCAGACCGTTGGCCGCTGGAGCTTGCACTTTCATTGCTCGTCCGGTACTCGGCATTAGAGCGCTTGCCCTGCTGCTCAGCAGGAGCAGCCACCGAAGAGTGAAGGGTGAAGAGTGACGAGAGAAATAGGAGAGTGAGGCGTTTCATGGTATTGAATGGTTGTGGTGCGTTTTTGTGAGATGAATGCCAAGAGATGGATGCCCTGCTCACTTCCAAGTCAGTGTTGCTTTTTCGTTTTCGATATCCAGCCAGACCGAGCAGTGCTCGAATTCGCGCGTGTAGATATAACCCTCTTGGGTGGCGGGGCCTTTGGGCGGGCCGAGCTTTTGCTTGAAAACCGAGGGGGTTTTCAGCCAGAGGCGGTTGTTTTATGTCACACCGTAGCCAGTGTGAGGGAGAAAATAACTGTGTTTTTCGGCCATGACCAAGAAAATGGCCGTGGCGTAGTTGAGCCGGTCATTGAACGTTTGGTCAGCTTGGAAATCATCGCCTACACGTGAGACGGCCTCGTTCATTGCCTCGTCCACCTCAAGTGTGAAGGCGAGGATCTTACCCAGGCGGGCAGTTTTTTGCCCGTAGGCGATGTTTTGGGATACGTAGTCTTTCTTGGAGACGCCGCCCACGTTATGCTCGAAGGTCTCCATGTAGGAGCCGTCAAAATGCGACATGTAACCGAGGCCACCGTCCTTGAAACGCGCCCGCACGATGTTGGCGAAAATGAGATGATCCTTCCGAAGTTCTTTGTCGAACCGGCTCAGCAGCTTCTCATAGCCTTCTATGATTTGATCGGCTTTTTTTACGCCGGTCTTCTGCCCATGAGCAAAATACCCTCCCACGAGAATTTTGACGTTAGCATCGACAAAAAGGCCGTCGATGGACGGGTCCGACAGCATGCGCTCGGCATCGGCAAGCCACCAGTCCCGCACCGCGGGCAGGCTGATGTCGAAAAATTTGCGCTGGTTGCTCTCCTTGTGAACCGGGTAGCTGCCGTCTTTGCTTTTCAGGAAGCCACCCTTAATGCTGTTCAGCTCCTCGGATGCGGAGCTGCCACCCCAGTCGATGACCAGATTTTTGTAGTATAAAATTGTTGCCTTCGGGTTGCGTTTTTTGACGCCACGGGCGGCTTTCAATGTGCCTTGCTGAACGCTTCCTTCGCTTCTACCGGTCGCTTTTTAAAAGGTGATCAGAGGAAATGCGGCTAAATAATCGAGTTCCTCATCCGTGAAAGAAGTTGACTTGTAGATGTGCATATAGCGCGGAATATGATCCCAGGAAAATTCAGGGAACTTTTCCGCGCCCGCAGGCGGCACCTCACCCTTGTCTTTTTTCTGCCCCTCATCATCAACTTTTTCACAAGAAGCCAATGAGAGCAGCACTGCCAGAGTCACCAGAATGATGCTATGCGGACGGTTGATTTTAGATTTCATGTGCTTTTTCAGACTAGTGATTTTCTTGGTCTGTGTCAATAGATGGTCATATTTGTAATCTGTGTTAGAAAAAAATGATTCGATTCGTGCGTCTGGTTGTTTTCTTCAATCAGCTCCAATGCAAGCTTGGCATGATATCCGCCATCCTTGATCCGCCATTGTCTATCAGGCACCCTGATGTGTAATGCCTAGTGCGTAATGCCTAGTGCCTAGTGCCTAGTGCGTCCTTCCTCGATTTGCTTCTCTAGCTCTGCGGTCAGGCGCTTGAGCACATCCGGGTGCTGCTTGGCAATGTTCTTGGATTCACTTGGATCGGCTTCGAGATCGTAGAGCTTATAGTTGGCATGTTTTTTGGCCGACTTGGCTTGGTTTAGATTTTGTCTTTGTGCTTTGCTAAGTTTCTGCATCTGGCGTTGCAGCTTCCACTTGCCGGCACGGTAGCCCATGGGGCTGTTGACTCCCTCCCTGCCGTTGCTTTGCTGGATGAGGTTGGCACGTCCTTTGGCACCTTCCTTGCCGATGAGGGCATCCATGACGTTAAGGCTGTCGAGCAGGGCGTCTTGGGGGATCTCAACTTCGAGATGGTTTGCGAGGCTGGTGGCGAGGTCGATGGTGCAGACCATCTTGTCAGAAACACCGGGTTTGATAGTGCCCGGCCACCAGGTGATGAAGGGGGTCCGTGTGCCGCCTTCCTGGATCTTGTACTTACCGCCTGCGAAGGGGCCCGCGGGTTTGTGATCGTGCAGTTTTTCTTTGGCTCCATCCTTGTAGCCGTCATCAAGCACGGAACCGTTGTCTGAGCAGAACAGGATCATGGTGTTTTTCTCCAGACCTTGCTCCTTGAGAATCTTGACAATTTCACCCACGCACCAGTCGAGCTGAACGATGGAGTCACCACGGAATCCCATCCGAGATTTCCCTTGGAAACGCTCATGGGGAATACGTGGGACATGGAGATCGTGGGAGGCGAAATACAGGAAGAACGGGTTCTCTTTATTTTTAGCAATCCACTCTTTGGATTTCTCCACCCATTTGTCGGCGAGGTCTTCATCGCGGAAGCGGGCGGCGTGGCCACCGGTGTAGAAGCCGATGCGGCTGATGCCATTATGGATGGTGCTATTGTGGCCGTGGCTCCAGTCCATCTTGAGCTCGTCACGATGAGTAATGCCGGTCTTGTGGTCCGGGCTTGGTGTTTTGTGCCCTACCCAGAGCGGGTCCTTGGGATCGAGGTTGAGCACGCGGTGGTTCTCCACATAGACCTGGGGGACACGGTCATTAGTGGTGGGCAGCAGGAAGGAATAATCAAAACCAATCTCGAGTGGTCCCGGCTTGAGGTCGCCATTCCAATCTGGGGTTTTCACTCCCAAGCCCAGATGCCATTTGCCGATGACGGCGGTTTTGTAGCCCGCTTTTTGCAGTAGGTCCGGCATGGTGACGATGTCCGGACGGATCAGGGCAGGGGAGTTGGGGCCGGCGATTCCCGTGCCTTTCACACGGAAGGCGTGGGTGCCGGTCAGGAAGGCGTAGCGAGTTGGCGTGCAGGTCGAAGCGGAGCAGTAGCCGCTGGTGAATTGCAAACCCTCGGCCGCAAGCTGGTCGATGTGCGGGGTTTTCAGGTTTTCCGGCTTGGCGCCATAGCAGCCAACGTCTCCGTATCCCATGTCGTCCGCCATGATGACGATGACGTTCGGCTGCTGCACAGCAGCAGCCGAAGATTGAAGAGTGAAGAGTGAAGTGAGAAAGAGGGAGAAGAGGGCGCGGAATTTCATGATGGTTTGGATACGTTGGGTCGGGGTGGGATATTGCAGTTGAGGGTAGGTAGTAGATGTCAGACTGGAAGATAAAAGATTGAATGAGGAATTTCGAATTTGGAACTCCGGCACGAAGCATTCACCAGGCCTGATAGGAAGAGTGCGCCAAGACGCCAAGGCGCTAAGGGATTCGCTGAAAACAAAAAACCCCGCCGTGGGTCACGGCAGGGTTTTGAAAACTATTTCAATCTTCGCTTTTCACTCTTCACACTGCTCAGCTGCGCTTGCGCCTGAAGGCGAGTGCGAGACCGCCGAGGCCGAGCAGGGCTGTGGAGGAGGGCTCGGGTACTGCGATGGAGAGCGCGTAGAGGTCGGTGTTGTAGTTGCCGTCTCCATAGGTGGTGGCGAGGTTCTGACCCAGTCCCCACTTCTCATCGAGGTAAACCTCAACGCCCTGACGATCAAAGTCACTTAGGGTCTCCTCGTAGATGATCACTTCTGCAATGTCGCCCTCCCATGCGCGGCCGCCTCCATATTGACTAGGACGGTCTGCTCCGATGCCATAGCCGTTTTGTGCTATGGGAGTGTCGTCTGTGCCGCTGTAGAGACTCATTTGATCTATGGTGAGGCCTGTGATTCCAGCAACACCATTGACATAACGATCATCCAGTGCGGTCTCAAACCACACTTCATCCGTGCCGTTTTTGCCGGAAAAGTAGAGATTAGCGCCGCTCGTAGTGTTGTTACCGCTGAGAAGCCCGTCGTAGCCGTTGAATGTGGAGCTGTTGTATTGGGCTACAATGAAGGCACTGCCCGCGGTGAAGGAATCAGCAATGGTGAAGTAGTCGTTACCATCAAAACGAACGACTGACAAACCATTCTGGGCGTTCACCACGACTTGTGGGTCTCCTGTATTTGTGGCGTCGTGATTGTTCGTTGTAGATGCGACGAGAGGTTGGGAGTGAGAAATATCTTCCCAGGTGGTGATCGCTCCTGCTGTGGTAAATTCAGATGCATCGAGGCGCAAGTTCATGGTTGCGGCTTGGCTACTTATGCTGGTGGCGAATGCTATTGAAAGCATGGTGTAGGTGGTTTTCATGATCGTGATAAGATTAGGATTGGTTAATATTAAATATATATTTTGTAATCAGATATGCATAATGACATAAATTATTAAATTTGCATATCACCTTTTGGGGTGATGCGGGCATTTTGCTGAAATCATGACGGCTTGGTTGCCGTTTACAGTCTGTGGTCTGAGATTTCTGGCGATGATCCTGGATCACTTTTGGCAGTGAGCGGGTTGTTTTTTTCTATTTAATTGTCGATTCTAATTTTCATTCTTCCTGAAGCAGTCTTAGACTCCTGTGCATCACATCATGTCTGAATCACTCTCACCCACTAATGTTGCGCCTAAATTGATTAACCTCACTTTGCGTGACGGGCAGCAATCAACGCTGGATGCTGCGGATTGGATACTTGATCCCTGCGCATATTCCAAAGTGGCCGCTGCTTCTCAGCAGGCAGGCTTCAATGGGATCGAGATTTCAGGTGGTCAGAGCTTTCAGATTGCGATTGGCAATGGCTATAATCCGTTCACGACTTTGAGCTCGGTAAGTCAGGCTTTGAGGCACCAGGGGGCAAATGGTAGGTTTGAGTTGCAAATGCTTTTTCGCGGAGCCAATGCCCTAGGTTTTCGTCATTACGATCAGGATTTGTTGGAAGTAACTTTGAAGGAATTTATCAAGTGTGGGATCACGAAAATTCGCTGTTTCGATGCATTAAACGATATTGATAATCTCACCCTACCGGAATCGGTCAAGACAGCACCCGGACTCACGCTCGAGGGGGCGATTTGTTTCACGCATTACGCTGAGTCGCCTGATCGCTATCAGGATGCTTATTTTTGTCGTTATGCTGAGGCTTTGATTGAAGCCGGTTACAATGCGATCGCCATTAAAGACATGTCTGGGCAACTCACTGCTGAGCGGGTGGACCATCTAGTGCCTGCTTTGTTAGAAATCCTGAAGCCACAGGGGCTGCCTTTGTCCCTGCATTGTCATTCGACTGATGCTGAGCGTTCGCGCGGAGCTATTGCACGTGCATTACATTACGGCATCTCGGCTATCGAAACCGTTGAGGGCTCTCTGAGTGGAGGTTCATCGCATCATCCTCTGTCGGAGGTCGCGCCAGAGCTAATCTCAGATCATGCCTCGTATGAACAGCTAGGACGCAGGGTTGAGCAGCTTTGGGGCAGTCATCCTGAGCGTAAAGATACGGAAATCGCATCAGATCTGAAGCAGAAGCTTTGTGCGGCTGGCGTCCCGGGCGGAGCGATGCCGTTTGTCATCCGTGACCTAAAGCAGCAAGAGCCTACGATACGAGCAAAGTACGCTAGTTCGAAGCATAGCCATGCGCAGTCCGAGCCTGTTGAGAGCTTTGCTGACGTGGTGGATCTCTTTTTAGCCGAGCTGAAAAAAGTCTGTCAAGATGCGGGTCTGCCGCTTTTGGTCACGCCAACAGCGGACATCTGCTGTAAGCAAGCGATTGCTAATTTGGCCTTTGGTGCAGATCCATATTCAGGAGAACTCTCTGAGCGGTATCTCAGCCGTGCAGGTCAGCCAAACCCAGACCCGCGCTATGCCAAGTTGATTTTGGGTTACTATGGTGAGCTGAAAGCTTATGATGGAAGCGGCGTGGTTCATGGTCCAACTATTGAAGTCCTCCATTTCTTCCAAGCCAACAACGCGCAACAACTCAATCCGATCAAGCATCATCCGTCTAAGGCAGCACCTGGTGGTGATTTGCGGGAAGCACAGCAGAGCGCGTGGAGCTTGATTCAGAAAAAAGGCGACAGTGCCTTGTCTTTCGCTAGTTTTGACCAGCTTACTATTTTGTATGCGCTGCGACCTGCGGGTGCTCAAGCGTCGCACGATCCTATCGAGCACGCGATGGGGCAATATATCAACCGTACTGAGCTGGCCAAGATCGATGGACGCGGACAAACGTTTCCGGGTTATCAGATGTTGATGCAGCCAATCTTGGACTACTTGTCGGCAGATTTCATTCTTAACCCAAGCCAGCAGGCTGGTGATATTATTCAGAAGCCACTGCATCAAATGGGTCGCAATCTTTGCTGTCAGCTCTTTGATATCTACTACGAGCTGCCAGTCTGGGCAAAGGCCAACCGGTTAATGAGTCATCTGACCAAGTTGCTGTCCTCAGAGCATATCAGGCCAGACTTACTAGAGGCGGTGCACCACGTTAGTGAGAGCTTGGTGAGGCTGGACCTGCGTCCCTCGCGTCAGGAACGTGCTGACCTAACCAAGGCGCTTGCTCGCTTTGAAGAACTAACCATTGCGGAGCTCTTTCATAGCCTGGCGCTGATTAATAGTTTTGTGAATGGAATTGCAAAGCACGCCACGAACCCAAGCTATTATGCCCAGCGCAGCATCGGATTTACTGATTTAAAATCCTTCATTGAGCGCAGCGAGGCACACGCTAAGGCAAGTCTCGACTGCCCGTGGGAAGATCATCTGCAACAGAGTATCACGGGGAAACACATTCGCTTAAAAAATGATCTGATCAGTCGGGCTGCAAGCTGGACGGCGTGAGTCCATTCATTGCGCCAAGTGATTCTTTGTTACCTGCAGCTTATGCAATAAGATCCTTCACCACGTGGCCGTGGACGTCGGTTAGTCGGTAGTCCCGGCCTTGGAAGCGGTGGGTGAGTTTCTCGTGGTCGAAGCCCAGGAGGTGCATCCAGGTGGCCTGAAGGTCGTGGACGTGCACGGGATTCTCAGTGACGCTGAAACCGAGCTCGTCGGTCTGGCCGTAGCTGAAGCCCCCTTTCACACCGCCTCCGGCCATGATCATGGTGAAGGCATCCGGGTAGTGATCGCGGCCAAGGACTTTGCCCTTGGAGGTGCGACCTTCGCGGAAAGGGGTACGGCCGAATTCACCACCGATAACAATCAGGGTGTCGTCAAACATGCCGCGCTGCTTGAGGTCCTTGATCAGGGCGGCGATAGGCTTGTCCATGGTGGCACATTTGGTGGTGAGACCGTCACGGATGTCTTCCTTGGGACTAGTGCCGTGGAAGTCCCAGCCCCAGTCAAAGAGCTGGACAAAGCGCACGCCCTGCTCACAGAGGCGGCGGGCGAGCAGGCAGTTGTTAGCAAAGCTGCCCTCACCAGGCTTGGCACCGTAGGCCTCAAGTGTGGCCGCGGACTCATCCTTGATGTCCATGACCCCGGGAACGGAGGTCTGCATGCGGAAGGCGAGCTCGTACTGGGCGATGCGGGTCAGGGTCTCCGGGTGGGCGAACTTGTTGTAGGCGTGGTTGTTGAGATCGTTGATGGCGTCCAGGGTCTTGCGGCGCATGGAGCGGTCCATGCCGGAGGGGTCGGAGACGTAGAGCACTGGGTCGCCCTTGGAGCGGCACTGGACCCCTTGGTAGACGGAGGGGATGAAGCCGGAGGAGAAGCTGTTCTTGCCACCATTGGGTTGGGTGCCGCTGGAGATGAGAACGACATAGCCGGGCAGGTTCTGATTTTCTGAACCTAATCCGTAGGTGGCCCAGGCGCCGAAGGAGGGGCGGCCGGGCTGGGGGAAGC
>CBFHKM010000077.1:6584-9086 GCA_965656385.1 Oceaniferula sp. | reverse complement strand
AATAAGGCTGTTTGACAAAAAACACTGGCAAAGCTTCCATTGGCATACAAAACAAGCTTATTACGAGACTTTAACACTAGAAAAACATACAAGCATGGCCTATATTGGTGGTAGTCAACTTCATACTAATCTATAGTGCACAATTACCTTTGTTTTTTTACAAGTTTCTTTATCATGACAAAAAGTTCTAAGATCCTTTCCAAACCTCACACTCTCTAAATCGCCATGAGCCTACACGCACAACTATCTCCAGAAGCTCAAGCACGCCTGCGTGCACAGCAACGCAACTCGACGATTACGAGCATTATCATCTCTATATTGTCTGTGGTCCTCATTGGGATTTTGCTGCTTTGGATTCTGCTTCCTACTGTTGAGACCTTCACTCCAGAAATCGTCTCCTACCAGGCTGGAGCGGAAGAAGAGAAGAAGATTACTAAACGCGAAATGAATCGAGCTGTTCAACGCAAGCCTGCCGCTCCATCGAGCTCAATGGCTAAAGTGATTGCAGCAAATACGACTTCCTTGACTGCTGTTCCTATTCCCGAGGTGGACACACCCGACCCATCCGCGGACTTTGGGGATGGAAATGATTTTGGTGACGGCTGGGGAACTGGAGAAGAAAACGGCGCAGGATTTTCAAGTATTCCTGCTACCATGCGTGAGCGATGCTCGAGAGAAGACCGGCTTCAGCGTCTCGCTAACAATGGCGGCAACGAGCAATGTGAAGAAGCAGTCGTCAAGGCTTTGCGCTGGATCAAGAGCACGCAAAAACCCAACGGTAGCTGGGGATCAACTTATCCAGTCGCATATACAGGATTTTCCATCCTCGCATATCTTGGCCATTGCGAAACCCCTGATTCAGAAGAATTTGGAGACTCCGTTCTTAATGGTATTCTATACCTTATTGATAAAGGCATGAAAGATAACGGCCTTCTCCGCACCAGCGACAAGGGGCATGGATGGGTTTACGAGCACGGCATCGCCACCTACGCCCTGGCTGAAGCATACACGTTCTGCAGCAAACTAGGTATTAATATACCCAATCTTGACGTCGTCACCAAGCAAGCTGGTGATGCGATTGCAGGAGGGCAAGCACGAAGCGGCGGCTGGGTTTACAGCTTCGATGTAAGCTCCAATGATGGCGATAACTCAGTTGGTTTCTGGCAAATTCAAGCACTCAAAGCCTGTAAACACACCGGGCTCTGGAATGAAAAATACTTTGATAAAGTGATAGACAATGCCCTCGATTATATTGAGGACGTACAAGGGTCTAATGGAGCTATCGGCTACAGAAAAAATGCCTCAAAAAGTCCTGGTCTTACCGGTGGCGGTGTACTCGCATTCCAAATGTGGGGTAAAAGCAGCCACTCAGTCGTTCGCAACGGCATCAAATACATTGAAAAAAATACCAAGTTTGATTGGGCTGACCAATCATCTAATCTCTACTACCATTATTACAACGCACAAGCCATGATCAACAGAAGCGGAGGTGCTTGGGAGGATTACAATGACTTATTTCGAGACAAGCTCCTAGCCGCTCAAAGTGACAATGGCTCATGGAGCCGCAAACAAAGAATTCATCACGGTTCTAAGGATACCCACATGGCAACTTGCCTGGCCACTTTTATGCTCGAAGTTTATTACCGTTTCTTGCCTGCAACAGGTTCAAAAAGCCGCTAACCTTTTCAGCTGGCGGGCTTGGCCTAGCTCCAGCCATGCTCTAATGGAAAACGTCAACATCCCAGTAGCCCTCACTATCGCTGGCTCAGACTGTTCCGGAGGTGCTGGTATACAAGCTGATCTGAAGACATTTCATGATCACCATGTTCATGGATTAAGCGGCGTGAGCTGCATTGTTGCCGAGACCCCCCTCGAAGTCAGGCACATCGAACAAATCGACTCCACAACGTTCGATGCCCAACTCAATATCCTCTCAGAAAGCTACCCTATCAATGCGGCTAAAACTGGTCTACTACCCTCCGTATCAAGTATTCGCTCTGCCGCTAAAACCATCGAGCAACATGACATCCCGCTGGTCGTTGACCCCGTAATGATTGCATCCACAGGGGCCAACCTATTGGGCGAGGACACCCTGCACAGTATGACTAGCATATTGTTGCCGTTAGCCACAGTGGCCACACCCAATCTGCCGGAAGCCGAAGCTATCCTAGAGCGCAGGATCAAATCCAAGGATGAATTTGTCGACGCTGCTCGTGATATTGCACAATGCTACAATATTTCATGCTTACTGAAAGGTGGCCACCTGCCGGGTGATAACGAGTGCCTCGACGTGCTCTGGCACGACAACCAAGCTCATCATTTTCGGCATCCATACTTGGCTTTACCATCTGGTGTCCATGGCACAGGTTGCACTTTATCCGCAGCTATTACATCAGGACTCGCCAACAACCAGTGCATGGTAGACGCCGTTACTCATGCCATCAGTTATGTTCAAAAATTGATTCGATCAGCTCATACATGGCAGCACGATCATCACAACAT
>CBFHKM010000077.1:2985-6574 GCA_965656385.1 Oceaniferula sp. | reverse complement strand
TGATTTAGCTAGAGTGTGCTCTTGCCGCCCTATTTTCGGCTATTTAGCATCAAATAACATTGACCCCACGGCAGGTTCCTTTAATACCCGCGCGTCAATTCTTTTCTATCATGAGCCAAGAAACCATTATTTACACCCAAACAGACGAGGCCCCGGCACTAGCCACCTACTCTTTCTTGCCCATTGTGCAGGCATTTACCCAATCAGCAGGTGTCAACGTAGAGACCCGTGACATTTCACTAGCAGGCAGAATCCTTTCACAATTTCCTGATCAACTGGGCGAAGGGCAACAAATCAATGACGCATTGGCTGAACTTGGCGAACTGGCTAAAACTCCAGAAGCCAATATCATTAAGCTCCCAAATATCTCTGCCTCGGTGCCACAAATGGAAGCCGCCATTACCGAGCTCCAAGCCAAGGGTTACAACATTCCCAACTACGCTGACGCAGAAGATATCTACGCTAAGGTCAAAGGTTCCGCAGTGAACCCCGTCCTCAGAGAGGGCAACTCTGACCGTCGCGCACCCAAAGCCGTCAAGGAATACGCTAAAGCCAACCCCCACCGCATGGGAGCATGGAGCTCAGACTCGCAATCTCACGTGGCCTGCATGTCCAGCGGAGACTTCCGCTCTAATGAAAAATCAGTCACCGTCGAAAACGCAACTGACGTTCGTATCGAGCACACCACGCATGAGGGCACCACTACTGTCCTCAAACAAAGCACTCCGCTTCTCGCTGGAGAAATTATCGATGCCACCCACATGAGCAAACAAGCCCTCTTGAGCTTTCTCGATGAGCAACTAGCTGAGGCCAAGCAGCAGGGCGTCTTATTTTCGCTACACATGAAAGCAACCATGATGAAGGTATCAGATCCGATTATTTTCGGTCATTGTGTTGCTGCTTTCTTCAAGAATGTTTTCGACAAACACGGCGAAGCTCTCTGCCAAGCTGGCGTTGACCTTAAGAACGGTTTTGGTGATGTCTTAACAAAAATCCAAGCTCTTCCCGATCATCAACAGGAAGCCATAGTCGCTGATATTCAGGAAGCCTATTCCAACGGACCATCACTCGCTATGGTGAACTCGGACAAAGGGATCACGAACCTTCATGTGCCAAGTGATGTGATCGTCGATGCCTCCATGCCAGCAATGATCCGCACATCTGGACAAATGTGGAATGCCGCTGGCGATACCCAGGATACCAAAGCCGTCATCCCAGACTCCTCTTACGCTGGCATCTATCAAGCTACCATCGATTTCTGTAAGAAGCATGGAGCTTTTGACCCTACCACGATGGGCACCGTTCCCAATGTTGGCCTCATGGCCCAAAAAGCTGAAGAATACGGATCTCATGACAAAACCTTTGAAATCCCAGCTAATGGATCAGTCAGCATCATCGACTCGGAGGGTAACACCCTGATCACGCATGATGTCGAACAAGGAGATATCTGGCGTGCCTGCCAAACCAAAGATGCCCCAGTTGAGGACTGGGTTAAATTAGCCGTTAATCGCGCCCGGGCAACCAGCACCCCAGCTGTTTTCTGGCTTGATGAAACTCGCGCTCATGATGCTCAAATCATTGCCAAAGTAGGCGAATACCTCGGTGACCACGATACCGACGGTCTAGAGATTCACATCATGAATCCGGTAGAGGCTACCGAATTCACTCTGGCTCGATGCAAGGCTGGCGAGGATACAATTTCTGTAACGGGTAACGTTCTTCGAGACTACCTCACTGACCTCTTTCCTATACTTGAACTAGGCACTTCTGCTAAAATGCTCTCAATCGTTCCCTTGATGAATGGTGGCGGACTGTTTGAGACCGGTGCGGGAGGGTCTGCCCCCAAGCACGTCGAGCAGTTCACCCAGGAGAACTACTTGCGCTGGGATTCGCTGGGTGAATTCCTCGCTCTTGCTGTGTCCCTCGAACACCTGTCATCCAAATTTGGCAACGCCAAAGCACAAATCCTTGCCGACGCACTCGATGCAGCCACCGGCCAGTTTCTGCTCAACGACAAGTCCCCTACTCGTAAGCTGGGCGGCATTGATAACCGTGGTTCACATTTCTACTTGGCGCTTTATTGGGCTCAAGCACTGGCTACTCAGACAGATGATAGCGAGCTTGCATCAACCTTTGCTCCCGTCGCCTCAGCACTCAGCGATAACGAACACACCATCATCGAAGAACTTATTGCCGCTCAAGGCTCCCGCGTTGATACTGGTGGATACTACAAAATGGACGACGCACTTACCAGCAAAGCCATGCGCCCATCCCAAACGCTCATCGATATTCTGGCAAACATCTAACCAGTTCGATATTATCTTATCTCGCCAAAGAAGGAAATGACGTAGACAATCGACAACCAGAACACACTCAGCATCCATCCACTAGCACAATACCATGGCTAACCCAAAAAAAGGATGCGGATTCCTCATCACAGCGCTGATCTTACTCATCGCTGGTGGCATCATCGCCACCATGCTCGGAAAAAGCGCATTCAACTCCGGAAAAGACTTGGTCGATGAAATCAGAGAAACCGGTATTAGCTTTGCCACTCCTGAAACCGCAACCTATGTAGCCGACGAGACAAATGAAGACGGTTCCGTAAGCGTCTGGTTGGCAGGTGATGACACAGACATGAGCAACATCGTTATTCATGTCACCGACACCACCACCAACAAAACCACCGCTGCCACTAAGCCATCCAGCTCGGCTCAATTCAACAGCGAGAACCTCGTTGCCGCATTCACAGTCGAACAAGGAAAAACCTATCAAATCAAGGCCTCCGGTATTGAGGATGGTCGTCACTTCACCATCACCAGTGTATCAACCGGCACGGCGATATCAATGGTCGGCAAAGGCTTCGGTGCCATCGTCAGCTTCGGCATCTTTGGACTCCTTGCCCTGATCTTCGGCATCATCGGCTTGGTCAAGTTTCTCAGTTCAAAGGGAACTCCCGAATAGGGCCATGCCAGTCTCATGACGGGCACCCATTTACACTAATCATGTCAGGCCTACCTAGGACTGGCTTATTTTCACGTCCACTGACCCGCCCAGCCATTGACATTTCCACCCCTTTCTGCCCAGATTCCCACCAATCACTGCTACATTGGCTGAGGCCACAGCTCCTCACTGCCACTTTCAACTCCCAACTTCCAACCACTCAATTCCAACTACCCATACTATTATGTACGATCTCATTGTCATCGGCGGCGGACCCGCCGGATACGTCGGAGCCATTCGCGGAGCCCAACTCGGAAAAAAAGTCGCCGTCATCGAAGCCGACCGTGCAGGAGGCACCTGCTTAAATTGGGGCTGTATTCCTACCAAAGCCTTACTGAAGAATGCCGAGCTTTTTCAAACACTGACCAAGAAAGCAGACACCTTTGGCATTTCCTTTGATAACCTGACCTATGACTGGTCTAAGGTCGTCGGCCGATCTCGCCAAGTTTCAGACCGTCTCGCCGGAGGCATCGAATTCCTCTTCAAGAAAAACAAAATAGATTACATTCGTGGATTTGGAGAGCTCGTAGATGGCAACCATGTTGAAGTCACCGCAGCTGACGGCTCCAAGCAGCTACACGAAGCC
>CBFHKM010000077.1:0-2887 GCA_965656385.1 Oceaniferula sp. | reverse complement strand
CGCAAATATTCTTGTTGCAACTGGGTGCAAAAGCCGTGAACTACCACCCCTGCCCTTCAATGGTAATTCCGTCATCAGCTCGAAGGAGGCCATGGTTCTGGAAAAACAGCCAGAGAGTATGGTCATCATTGGCGCTGGAGCTATTGGTGTTGAGTTTGCCTATGTTTACAATGCCTACGGCACAAAGGTGACCATCATTGAGATGCAGCCAAATCTACTCCCTGTTGAAGACGAAGAGGTCGGTCAAGAGCTGCAAAAATCATTTACCAAGCAAGGAGTTCGAAGCCTAACGGAAACAAAATGTGTT
Organism: Oceaniferula sp.; assembly: GCA_965656385.1. Lineage (GTDB taxonomy): Bacteria > Verrucomicrobiota > Verrucomicrobiia > Verrucomicrobiales > Akkermansiaceae > Oceaniferula. The sequence continues at coordinate 2,580 of CBFHKM010000077.1, read as the reverse complement.
AATTTCCAAGATAACGGCAACTCAGTCTCTATTGATGTCGAAGGTCCAAAAGGCAACGAGACCATTACCGCTGACGTCTGCCTAGTGGCAATCGGAGTGACCCCAGTGCTACCAGGAGGAATTCAACCCGAGCTTGATGAGCGAGGCTTCATCAATGTTGACGCACGCTACCAAACTTCTATTCCTAATGTTTACGCTTGTGGTGATATTTCTGGCCCGCCATGGCTTGCCCATACAGCAAGCTTTGAAGCTGTACAGTGTGTGGAAGGTCTCTTTGTAGATGGTCACACCCCACGCCAGGTAGGCAACTTCCCCGGCTGCACCTACTGCCACCCACAAGTTGCATCGGTTGGCAAAACCGAGCGCGCCCTGAAAGAAGAAGGAATCGATTACAAAGTAGGTAAATTTCCCTATGCCGCCATTGGTAAAGCACAAGCCGCAGCTGATGCAGAAGGCTTTGTCAAATTGCTTTTCGGCAAGGAGCATGGCGAACTCCTGGGAGCGCATATCATCGGAGACAACGCTACTGAACTGATCGCCGAAATGGGTCTCGCTCTGGAAATGGAACTCACCTCAGAGGAGATACATTCTACCATCCACGCTCACCCGACGCTTGCGGAAGCTATTCACGAGGCAACTCTCGATGCTGACGGACACGCCATCCACTTCTAATAGATTACATCAAGATATTTGTTGAGAATGCCAGACTCAGCAAGCAACCATCTCATCGCGCTGTGAACTACCCGCTGAATCTCAGCTTTAAAATCGTTGCGATCGCGCCACAGATTTATGTCAACGACGCGCAGGGTTCACCCGTGTGCTTCGTCAAACAAAAGCTATTTAAGCTGAAGGAGGACATCATTGTCTTCTCGGACTCATCAAAGTCTCGGCAGATTGCCAACATCAGATCGAATAAGATCATAGACTGGTCTGCCCGCTACTTCTTCACCGACCCACAGGGTGCTAATATTGGCTCCGTGGGAAGACAAGGTTTCAAATCAATCTGGAAAGCCAGCTACGATGTATTTAACCCAGGAGATGAATCTCCGGACTTCAACATTAACGAGGCAAACCCATGGACTAAGGTCCTCGACAGCTTTCTAGGCGACATCCCCATTCTAGGCTTTCTATCTGGTTTCTTCCTGCATCCGTCCTACATCGCTACCCGCCCTGATGGGACTCCTGTTATGCGTGTTCAAAAACAACCCGCCTTCTTTGAGGGTAAATTTAAGATCGAAAAAATAGCTGATCTTAGACCTGAAGAAGAACTCAACCTCATCTATTCATTTTTAATGATGCTACTCCTCGAAAGAGACCGCGGCTAAAAAATGCTACCCAAAGCTCACTCACAATGTCTGATCAACGTAAACCATTTCCCTTTGCTGACTTCGAATCCAAGTGGCAACAACATTGGGACGAGAACAAAACCTTTCGGACGCCCAACCCAGGCGACGAAGACTTTGATGCAACTAAGCCAAAGTATTTTATTTTGGATATGTTCCCCTATCCATCGGGTGCTGGCCTGCACGTTGGTCACCCCGAGGGCTACACCGCGACTGACATCCTAGGTCGTTACAAAAAGATGAATGGTCACAACGTTCTTCATCCAATGGGCTGGGACGCATTTGGTCTACCTGCCGAACAATACGCTATCAAGACCGGACAACACCCGCGCATCACTACTGAGCAGAATGTCGACAACTTCCGACGCCAACTCAAGTCACTCGGCTTTGGTTATGACTGGGACCGCGAGGTCAACACAACAGACCCTAAGTATGTGCGCTGGACACAGTGGATCTTCATTCAACTTTACAATTCCTACTTTGATGAGGAAACAAAGAAAGCACGTTCCGTTTCTGAGCTAGAAGCCAAGGGCTGGAGCCGCGACCAAGTCGACGATGTCCGCCTTGCATTCATTCATGAAGCACCCGTGAACTGGTCCCCTTCCATGGGCACAGTGCTGGCCAATGAAGAGGTTGAAGAATGGAAATCTAAAGGGGAAACAGTTGAGCGCCGGCCTCTCCGGCAGTGGATGCTGCGTATCACAAAATACGCTGATCGCTTAATCAACGAGCTTGATCCCCTTGACTGGCCTGAGTCCATCAAGCTTCTTCAGAAAAATTGGATTGGCAAATCAACCGGTGCAGAGGTCCACTTCGACATCCACGGCCACGAGGTCACTGTCTTCACAACTCGACCAGATACACTCTTTGGCGCCACCTACATGGTTCTCGCCCCTGAGCACCCACTGGTGGGAGAAATCACCAGCTTAGAACAGAAAGAAACCATCGACGCTTATATCGCATCCTGCGCATCCAAGTCCGACCTCGAACGAGGCGATCTCAACAAGGACAAGTCAGGTGTGCCCACAGGTGCTACTGCCACCAACCCAGTCAACGGTGAAAAAATCCCAGTCTGGATCGCGGACTACGTAATGATGGGCTATGGCACGGGTGCCATCATGGCAGTCCCAGCTCATGATGAGCGTGACTTCGAATTTGCCACCAAATTTGATCTTCCCATTACGCAGGTCGTTCAGCCAAAAAATGACGATAACTGGCAAGGCTTTACCGGCAATGG
>CBFHKM010000076.1:3368-9299 GCA_965656385.1 Oceaniferula sp. | reverse complement strand
CATTGGCCTTAAGTAGTTTACCTTGTCCCAAGCGCACGATTATGGGAGCAGGGTGACCAGCACAGGAGTAGGTCAAGGTGCGCTCCTGAAGGTCGATCACACAGTAGATGGCAGTGGCAAAAAGTGTGACTCCAGCGCGCTCGAAGATAGAAACCAAGCCTTCGTTGACACCATAGAGAAACCATTCGGGGCTGGTGGCCGACTCACGTTCTTTCTCCATTAATCCCCGCAGCATGGACACGACTAAGGAGGCTCTAACGCCATGCCCCATAACGTCACAGATCAAAATTCCCATGCTATGTTGTGAGATTGGTATGACTTCGAAAAAGTCTCCCGCCATTTCTGACGCTGGGCAGTAGCGACAACCTACGGTCACCTCAAGCTGGTTATCCTGTAGCACGAGACCGTCTAATTCTTGAGGCAGTAATGCCTGCTGGATTTCACGCGCCAATTGAAGCTCTTCCTCAATGGCAACATTACGCTTTTGTAGCTCTTTGGCGAGGGCTCCCAGCTCTTGCTGTGCGGTAAATAGTGCGGTGATATCGGTGGTGATGCCGAAGGTCCCGCAGAGCTCTCCCTTACGATCAAGCCAGGGTAGTTTTGACGTTTCTGCCCAGGTCGTTTTCCCTTTGTCATAGGTTTCTTTTTGAAGAGCTTTGAGCATGGGAACACGCGTTTCCATGATTTCAAGCTCATCCTTACGACCCATATCAGCGTGTCTTTTGTCAAAAAAATCGCGGTCTGTTTTGCCAAGGATATCTTTTTCTCTGCCTGCTCCTAGCTTCTCGGCCGTGGAGCTGTTGGCGAGTACGAATCGAGACTCTTTATCTTTGTAATACACATTGATGGGAATGTTTTCGATCAGCTCACGCAGCCTATGCCGCTCTTCTTGCAGTGCCACCTCAGCATTCTTACGCTGCGAAATATCAATGATAGAGCCGACGATACGATGCGCCATACCTTCGTCATCCCTGACGACGACACCTCGAATTCGCAACCACCTCCAGGAGCCATTCGGGTGCAAGTATCGGCAATCATTGGCCAATGTATCATCGCCATCTTTTATGACAATTTTCCGAAAGGCTGCTCTTAGCTCTGGCAGGTCATTGTCGTGAAAATATTTCCTCGCTTGTAATATAATGTTAGGCGCCTTGTCGGCGGGGTAACCCAAGAAATCCAATACGCGCTCAGAGTAATAGATTTCTCGCTCACCGACATACCAGTCCCAAACTCCTTCGTTGGATGCTAGCAATGCAAGCTCAAGTCTGTCGTGTAGTTCAGATGCCATCGCAGTCGATACATTAACAAACTATCATAGACATTCAACTTGTAAGACGTCTTATTGATCGCGGGAACAATGAATCTCAAGGCACAACAAAAATCGATACCCTAATGGCTAAGTTTTATCGATACCCTAATGGCTAAGTTTTGCCACTCAGCTCAATGCGTTCAAAATAATCTGGCTGGTGAAAATCCGGCTGAGATCCCGGCAGCTTTGCTTTGGATGTGAAGACTTGCTCGGGAGAATCGACAATGAATGCCACATTGACTGTGCTGTGTGCGCCAAATCCAAATGCTGCCTCGAGATATGACAATGGAATACATGCCGCCGCTTGCCAACCACCACTGCAAGTCATAAGGGCATGAGTCTCTAGTCCTTGGATAGGCTGATCATCGGTCGAGCTTCTCTGCCGTGCTTGATCAAACTCGGCACTCCACCACGCACCATTGGGGGCGAGGTTGAGCTCAAGGTAGCGACTGGAGCATACATCTCTGATAAATAACTCAGCGACGTCAAAACGCCACAATTCTGGAGTGAACTCACAGGGGAGAGCGCCGGGCAGCACCCTTGGTCGCTGATCTCTCTTGGCCACAAACCACAAGCTCGCGGGATCCATAATGAGCGCAAAGGACGCCGGCACGCCTATTTGTTGCCCATACCAATCACGCTCAATACTCGACCACGAGAGATCCAGTGTGTCCCACGAGAGGCGATCCTTTGTTCGCTCAACAAGCATGAGTTGATCTTTGCCCCTCTGTCTCCTTTTCTAAAGCTAAAACGACATATCTTTACTTTCCCATGGCTGCCGAGGCTACTTGGCATATGCCCCTGAGCTAGGCCCCGAGAAGTTTTTTGTAGACCCAGCATGAAGACAAACAAAGAAAGTGTGACATTTATTCGACATTGATGAAATAAACTGGTAAATATTGCTTAAATATGTTGTGAAGAGTTTGTCTTTGGTTAGGCACATCGAAAGTCACAAATCCGCAGCATTTTTAAGATCACCTTACATGCACACCATCGAATATATCGGTCCTCGCCCACGGAAACCCGTGCGCAAATCACGGGGCGGCGGATGGTTAATGGTTTTACTCGTTGTGATTGGTGTAGGCATTGCCTCTCGCCCCCTCATCAACAAAGCTTTAGCCGACAGAGCTCCAGTCACTGAGCCCACGGTGGACGAGACCGTATCATGGCTCGAGCAGAATAACGGATTTGGTAATCGGCTCGCCGCAGCGGCCCTGAATCGCACGCACGAGGCAATCACATACGACAATGCATACTACAATATAAGCTACCCCATGGGTGATATCCCTGCAGATAAGGGAACTTGTACAGATCTGGTGATTCGTAGTTACCGAGCACTCAACATTGACTTACAACAACTTGTGCATGAGGACATGCAGGTGAACTTCAGGCTATATCCGCAGCTCTGGGGTGCCAACCAGCCTGATGCCAACATCGACCACCGACGCGTTCCCAATCTCCAACGCTTTTTCGCCAGATACGGTGAGGAAGCAGCTCTGAAGGACAACCAGATTGCCTCAGAGAGTTGTCACTACGGAGATGTTATTGTTTGGCGACTGCCCCATGGTGATACTCACGCAGGCATTGTGGTTCCCGGACCAGGAAACCGTAAGCACGAGAAGTGGATTGTGCACAACATAGGCTCAGGCCCACAATGGGAGAACAAGCTAATCGAATACCAAATCGTAGGCCTGTATCGATACAGTGGCATGAACACGGTGGCCCATTACGCACGCTAGCAGCGATTTCTTGGGTCTTGTTTTTTTGAGTCTTGTTACTCTGACCACTTCGCGAGCGCTTTTTCCAGCGCCGCTGATTTCTTCACTCTGAAGCTCTCCCCTGCTTGCACCGTGGCTCGTTTGCCGGTTCCGCTCTGCAGGTGGATTTCGACTGGTGTCTCGCCGGGATGCTCAGCGAGGATATCACGTATCGATTCCAAATCGACTTTGGTATGCCTCGCCAACCACAAGTTCACTTGGACGGAGGCATTTTGGCTACTTTTCCTCGGCTTAAGTTCTTTCAGCTGCGAGCCGGTGAGGCTCAATGTCTCGGTCCGGTCATCGACTTTAATACTAGCCTTGAGACGAATCACTTTACCTGACATCAAGAAACCAGCCTCTCGCGCAGGGCTATAGCTCTCAGACCAGCAGACTACTTCGCAGCTACCAGTGAAGTCTTCAATATGAATCACTCCAAAAGGTTTACCCGCTCGCGTGACCTTGTGTTCGACGTAGCGAATCATGCCTGCAAACGAGTGGCGTGCACGTTTATCCTTAGTATCAAGCTCGTCGAGCAGTCCAATTTTTTCAAAGTGACCTGCGTCAATAGCTGCACGGTATTTATCCAGAGGATGGCCACTAGTGTAATAGCCCAGTAGCTCTTTCTCATTACTTAAGCGTTCGTCCTTTGGCCATTCCGCTGTTTCAGATACTGAATGGCCGTGATCTGTATCTTGAGCGGCGCCGGCAAAGTCCATCGTATCAAACAATGAGTCTTGTCCTTGAGCCCTATCTCGCTGCGCTGAGCTTGCGGAGGCCACTACCTGCTCGACCCGCGCAAACATGCCCGCGCGGGTCTCACCGGTCCAGTCCAACGCTCCTGCTTTGACGAGGTTCTCAAGGATGCGCTTGTTGACACTGCGAGAATCTAATCGATTGGAAAAATCATCCAACGACTCAAAAGGCTCATTTTGCTCACGCTCTTCGATGGCCGTGGCCATCGCTCCCTCACCGACGTTTTTAATAGCCGCCAAGCCATAACGGATTGCCATTTTACCAGAGGGAGTGAGCTCAGGCGCAAAACGCAACTTTGATCGGTTGATGTCAGGAGGCAATACTTCTATATCCATGCGATGGGACTCCGATATAAAGACTCCTATTTTGTCAGTATTGTTGAGCTCGTTTGAGAGCAAGCCAGACATAAACTCAACGGGGTGATTCGCCTTCAGGTAGGCCGTCCAGTATGAAATATGCCCATAACAAGCTGAGTGCGATTTGTTGAATCCATAGCCCGCAAATCCTGCGATTTTATCAAAGATCTTATTCGCCAGCCCCGCATCGATGTCATTGGTTGTCTTGCAGCCCTCAACAAAGATCTCACGCTGTTTTGCCATTTCAGAGGGCTTCTTCTTACCCATGGCTCGCCGGAGAATATCAGCACCACCAAGCGTATAGCCAGCAAGACGCTTGGCCGCATTTTGCACCTGCTCCTGATAGATCATGACACCATAGGTATCACCACAAATCTCCTCTAACAATGGATGCTCGTAAGCTACTGGCTTGATGCCTTTTTTGACCTCGATCATCTGATCGATGTAATCCATCGCTCCCGGGCGATAGAGTGCGAGCAGGTCAATGATATCATCAATTTTCTGGATGCCATATTTTCGACAGGTCTCAACCATGCCGCCTGATTCCAGCTGAAACACACCCATAGTCTCACCACGATTGAGCAGCTCTAGTGTCGGCTTATCGTCTAGCGGTATATTGTTGATATCAAATTCTGGCGTGTGCGCCCTGATGTGCTGCACAGCATCTTGGATCACGGTCAGGTTTTTCAGGCCAAGGAAGTCCATCTTCAGCAAGCCCACCTCAGTGATCGCATTCATATCACACTGGGTGACAACCTCGCCCTCGTTGCCCCTAGTCAGTGCGCAGTGCTCATCGAGATTACGGTCTCCAATAACCACCCCCGCGGCGTGCACTCCTGTGTTCCGATTGAGACCCTCGAGCTTGGTCGCATGGCTCCATAATTCTTGCCACGTGGAGCTGTTTTCAATGACATCACGAAGCTCTTGCTTCTCGTCATATTCATCCTGAAGCTTGATGCCTGGCTTGGTCTCGATCATCTTCGCGAGCATGTCGGCATCGCCGTAGCTAATGCCCATGACTCGCGCCACATCGCGGATCACACTTTTCGCCCCCAAGGTGCCGTAGGTAATGATGTGTGAGACTGATCGTTCCCCATACTTTCTGCGCACATAGTCGATGACTTCGGGGCGACGACTTTGACAAAAATCGATATCAACATCGGGAGGGCTGACTCGCTCTGGGTTGAGAAATCGCTCAAAGAGCAAACCAAAGCGCATGGGGCAAATGTCAGTGATACCCATCGTGTATGCCACCAAAGAACCAGCGGCCGATCCACGACCGGGACCTACGGGAATATCATGGTCTCTACCCCACTGGATAAAATCAGCAGTGATTAAGAAATAAGAGGCGAAACCAAGATCGTTGATGGTCTTGATTTCATAATCAAGGCGATCATCAAGAACCTTCTCCATCTCAGCGACAGAAATACCCTCCTGGGTAGCAAGCTGTTCCAATTTATCGGCTGGGTATCGAGACTTTAATCCCTCGTAGCAAACCTTGTGAAAGTATTCCTCACGTGGAGTGCCATCGGGGGCATCAAATTGTGGGTATTTCTCAGAACTGGTTGGGTCAAGCTGGAGCTCAACGTTACATTTCTCTGCAATCTCTATGGTGGCATCACAAGCACCGGGAAATTCAGCAAACAAAGCCCTCATTTCCTCACTGGATTTGAAGTAATGCTCAGCTGGGTAGCGCTTTCTGTTCTCGTCCAGTAACAGTCTCCCCTCGCCAATACAGAGCAATACGTCTTGT
>CBFHKM010000076.1:0-3269 GCA_965656385.1 Oceaniferula sp. | reverse complement strand
GCCTCGGCATCCTCTTTAGCGAGGAAGTGCACGTCGTTGGTTGCCACCATTTTCAATCCGAGTTCTTCTGAGAAGGATTTGAGCTGCTGGTTGATTTCCTGCTGCACCTCTAGGCTCTGATCGTTGAGCTCGAGGTAGAAATCATCGGCCCCAAACATATCGCGTAATCCGACAATCTCCTCGCGCGCTGCCACAAGATCACCACGCTGGAGCCATTCATTAACCGCTCCGTTGATGCAGCCGCTGAGACAGACCAGCCCTTCAGCGTATTTGGCAAGATGCTCCCGATCCACCCTAGGCTCACCTAAGTAATCGCCCTCGAGGTGGCCAATAGACACGAGCTTGACCAGATTTTTCCAACCAGTTTCATTCTTAGCAAGCAGGGTTAAGTGGGTTGAGTTTTTCCGTCCAGGAACCTCTTTCATGTCAGCCAAAGATGCAGGAGCGAGGTAGATCTCGCATCCAAGAATTGGCTTTACCCCTGCCGAAACGGCATTCTGATAGAATTCAACAGCTGCATATAGGTTGCCGTGATCAGTCATTGCCACCGCTGGCATGGATTGCTTGGCAGCTTCAGCTACCAACTCCTTGGTCCTGACAGTAGAATCCAAAGTAGAATACTCAGTATGGACATGTAAGTGGACGAAAGAATCAGTAGGCATAATAAAGGGCAGTGAGCGGAGTCTAGTGGGCAAGATTCGCTTGGCAATTCACGAGTGCGCTCAGTCTCTATTTTTTTATCACGCTCATTACAAAATATACACTACGACTTCACAGATTGACTTTGTCTTTCAAAAATATAAAATATCAATTACTGCTTATTAGCATATATTGTTCCCCATGCCCAAAGGCGACACCATCGATTTTCTTTGTAAATCATGTCACTGCAAACTGCAAGTTCCTGCAGCCATGGCCGGTGTCAGTGGGCCGTGCCCTCATTGCAATAGTAATATTACGGCACCCAGTAAAGAGACAGCCAAGGCACGCAGTAGGGAAGTAACAGAGGCACCCAACAGCAAAACTTCACTACCGCCAAAAAGGCTGCCTGAGCACATCCCTCCGGTAAAAATACGTGCTGCCGCCCAGGCTATACGTCGATCGGCAAGGCTACAGGAACGCGGTAACAATTCTCTCTCGGAGACCGCATCATCTGATTTGCCATACCGCGAATTGAGTCCGGAATTGGCCAGCTCTAAGTCGAACATCGACGATACTCCGATCCCAAACAAACTTAATTTTTTCAGTTTTTTTGGGCCTACTGTCTTTGCCGCAGTTGCCATTGTTGTTATATTAGGTGTGCTCCATGGCGCTGGCACACTTAACCTACTGAATTATCAAAACGGGTTCAAAAAAGTAGTCGCTCAGCCGAAAACAGGACCTAAACGAGCTATCGATACTTCAGTGCAAGTGACCATTTCAGATTCTGAAACTAGCACCCAGTCAAAGGCGGCGCTACCACCTAATCCCAAAAAGCCAACAAAACAAAAATCAAAACCAAAAGACCAAACCTCAGTCTCAAATCAGAAGCCTCCTACTCCTCCTACTCCTCCTACTCCTCCTGTTACGCCTACTCCTCCTCCTGCTGCTCTTACTCCTCCTACTACTAAAAGCAACCCATCAGCGGATCATGCAGCTACTCAGACAAAACCGAACCGCATAGAAAACAAAGGCAAGAGCCAGACCCTAGCCAAAGCGGCGAACAATACAAAAACACCACCTGCTGTCTCAAATAACAAGCCAGCCAAAAATCCTGAGCTCAAGAAGGTCAACCCGATTATGGCTAATGTGGTGGCGAGAGGTGAATTTCCTGAGCTCAAGCTATCGCCATCGGCACCCAAGCAAAAACCCATCGCCGACGATAAACAGACCACTGATGCCACACCTTCCAAACCTTCCACACCTTCCAAACCACTTGTCGGCTATCTTGCACGGGAGAATCTCGACGTATTTCTCAGCGCCCAGACACTTAACGAGAGACTTCCTCTTATCCTCCAAGAAGAAAGGTCCCAAAAGACGCTGAAGTCTAGCAGTCTCGCCAAGCCGTTTTTACCGATTAAATCCATCCGCCTGCTGGAGACGCTCTCTGGATCCGAGGATAACATGGTACTGCACCGCTATATGCTGAAGTTTGAAGATTCCTCGCAACCAAGGCAGCGCCTCAATATGATCGCCTTATTGATCGAGCGTATTGGCACGCACCCACCATTAATTCAAGCTACCGCATTTCTTGAGCACTACGATAAGGCCCTATCTCAGTATGCCCGGCAAGCGACATCCGACGCAGCCACTTTTCACTGTATTGCTGAGGCCAGCACTTCTGATCTTACCAATGAACTACCTAACCAAATAGCAAATTCCATGGTTCGGTTGAGCATTAAAAATCACCCCTATTACCCCGCTAAATTTAATGCTTACCTGAGTAAAGAATCGCCCCTAATGGCGCAAATCGGCAGTGGCAAAAGCTTCCCATACACCACGTCAAAGTATGCCGTGCTCTCATTTAGTTGGAACACAAGCTCCAGCACACCCTACATAGAGCTTATTGACATCGTCAGCAGCAATGGCTGGGTAGAATAAGGTGTTTATCAGGGCTTGGGGACTACAACTTTGTCTTGGCGCCGGACACACACGAAGGCCATCTGGCGTCGGTAACGAGTTGTCGCAGAGTCGGTGGTGAGCTTAATCATACCGAAAGCTGGCGTGGATAAATCTGTGGGTTCAACCACCAGTTCATATTCAAAACCTTCTTTGATCGTCTGTAGTTCGTATGAAAACCTTTTATTAGTCGCACTATGTTCAAGGATGCGAATAGGCTCAGGACTGTTTACCTTGAGCTGGATTGTCTTCGATCCTCCCTCTCCGTTCTGATTCCAAAAAACAGTTTTCGGTGTTACTTCAAAAAGCACTGGAATATTGATAACCACAGAGAGTATCGAAGACGGCTTATCTTCGCCATCCTCTGTTGTCCAAATCATGACTGTTTTTTCCACTAAGCCTGAAAAGTTACCCAATTCAAAAACCACCTTAATCTGCCCTTGTTCACCAGGCTCATAGCTTAGCTTACCGCCCTTCACTTTAGCGCTTAAGCATGAACACGCTGAGTCATATCGTTTGATCGTCAGCGTACGATGGGTATCATTCTTGAAAAAATACGGCACCGTCACCGTCTTCGCGTCTGGCGCTACCGTGGTCTCAATACGACTTTGCTGAAAACTGAGGCCATCGGCCCCTTGCAACGATGACTCTGCGATCACAAAGAAACAGAGCAT
>CBFHKM010000075.1:0-9564 GCA_965656385.1 Oceaniferula sp. | reverse complement strand
TGCAGACGCCATCTTACTTGTTTGGAACCATACATCTAGCAGACCCTCGTGTCATTAACCTGCATCCCAAAGCAGAGTCAGCCTTCCTGAACTGCAATATTTTTTACAGTGAGATTGATCTCGATCTAGCTGCCCAATTAAAAATCGCACCTCTGATAATGCGAAAGGACGGCAAAAAGCTCACCGAAGCGATTGGTCCTGAGCTTGCCGACAAACTGAAAGTTACTCTCAAAAACATAAACCCAGCTCTCAGCTTGACGCCCTTTGAAAGTCTCAAAACATGGGTAATCGCCGTAACACTCCCACTATTGGAGAATCAACTCATGGCAAAGAAACCTCTCGATACCATACTCTATCAGCGTGCGATAGATCAAAAAAAGAAAACGGCAGCCCTTGAGACTGCAGACTCACAGGTTCAGGTTTTCGACCAATTTAACGAGCAAGAACAACAAATGTTACTCTTAGACGCGATCAATCTCATGGCTGCTGAGCAGAACCTTGAAATTAAATCTGTAGAGCGACTGCTCAACGTCTACCTCACCGGTTCAACCAACGAAATTGCCAACCTGATGACTACTGAAATGAAGAAGATGAATACAGATCCTGCACTTACTAAGCGACTCATGAAAGCACTTCTTGACGACAGAAATGTCGAAATGGCCAACAAAGCTGATCAATTCATGCATGCAGACCCTGGCAAATGCCATTTCTTTGCAGTTGGCGCTGCCCATTATACGGGCAAACTTGCCGTTCAAGATCTTCTTAAGAAAAAAGGCTACACCATCACACCTCTTTTTGAGTAGATATCATTTAATAACTAAACACCTCTCTCACAATGCTTCCCTTCCGCCGCTCAGCTCTTTTCCGCCCTACTCTCTCCATCTCCGCCATATTACCACTTTTTCTCGTGATGCAGTGCAGCCAGCCTGATCAAATCACACAAAATGCCTCCGATGAAATACTATCAGCGGATCAAAGCCCATCATCAACTGCTCTTACAAGTAGCGAAGCCCAACCCGGTCCTAATAAGAAGTATCAAACGCCTTCCCTAAAACCTCAGCAAATTGCTGAATTTATGCCCAGCAGCAACAGGGATGATAATAAAAGTAACCATATACATGCTAATTACCAGTGGACTACAAACCACATGCACATTGGCGTGCGCTGGCAACCTTACGGCGGCAGACCTAAGAACAATGCCTACGATGCCACTAGACCCATTATCTCTAAATATAGCAGCTATGCTCAATTTTGGGTCGCATGGAGTGCTTCAGAACCCAGTGAAGAAAATACTGACTATGCAAAACATATGTCGGACTACCTGCAAACCATTGAACAAGCTGTCGATGCCTGTATCGAAAAAGGCCTCAAGTGTGAATTTGTTTTCTGGCACTGCCCAGCGTGGGCTGCCGTTGGCGGCGAGGCCGGTGGCGTGATGGCAAAGGAAGGTTATTACCCAGCATTTGTAGAACGCATTGCCAAGCATTTCAAAGGGCGTGTTCATGCTTATCAACTCGCCCACGAGGCTAACCTTAAAATGCACCTCAACGATGGTGACATGGACTACATGATCTCAGAAGTTTTTACCAAGGGAGCAAAAGCCATCCGTAAAGTTTATGCTGAAGCCCCCGCTTCCCCAGTGATCATTTCAACGTCTGGATGTTCTCCCTGCTTTGGATGCGATACCGTTGATGGCTTAAATGCCACCGGAGGACTAGCTATAAACAACTTCTATGATCAGCTCATCGCCTCGTCCGAAATGATGCAAGAGATCGATGCTCTCAATCTCAACATCTCTGACCAAAACGATGGTTACGGCACCGTAGATGGTGCCTATGTAGCCTCCGTCTGGGGTAATTACGATCTCGCTCGCAAAAAACTCGATGACTACGGCCACCGAGGCAAAGCCGTAATGGCCTCTGAATCATGGATTACCTGGGATGACACTCACAACTCTGCCGATGTCAATGGAGATGGATCACGCAACGAACTCGATGCCTATCTTCGAGCAATCACTATCATGGGCAAATGTCTACAGCGCGGTCTCAACACCATGAACTTCCCATGGTCTGACAACTCCAGCAGCTGGTCAATGGGCCTGACCAAGCGTCATGACTACAATGGAAGAGTCAAAGAATTGATGCCTGAGATCGTGATACCATCTAAACATGGAGGTGCCGACATCGTTACTTCCAAAGTTGTAGTCAGAGGCAACGATGAGGAATTTAAAGTTGCTCTTATGGACGAAAAGCTCCAGTTCCCCTTCACCATTGAAGATTATATCGATCCCTCGGACCCAAACCACTTACACTATTACGTTTGGCGCTGGTATGCTCAAATATCAGGGGGTAATGATGAAGTCATACGCCATGCCGTAGCAGGCGAGCCTGCTAACAATATTGGCGTATTTGGCCCCGACTTCACTGGACCTGAGCGCTATCGTATCTCCTCATACAATCGTACTCGAAATAGCTTTATGGTACTTATCTATGCGAGTGGAGCTACTGCCAAACACTGGGTGAAAGTAGCCATACCAGCAACTATTCAAAATGGGAGGCACTATAACAACGAGCTTTCTCAACAAGACTACCGCGGCGAAGGCTTCAAAGATGGTGACAGCTACAAAGCTCGTATTATCACCAAAAACATCAGCCCCAAAGATGGTAGCGACATCGATCCAAGCGTCACCGAGAGCAAGGTCTTGACTGTAGAAAACGGCATGCTTCATATTCCTGTTATGAAGATGAACAAGTTTACGGCTATCGAATTTGTTCGTGTTGAGGTAAAGGACGAAAGCCAGCAATAAAAATAAGATGCTGACGACTAGGCAGCACCTACCGCCTTCGTGTTAACTTACGATTCAACCCGCTCACTGCGCAGAATCATAGCAACCATAGAAACACCTACTCACCTAACATATTGTTGTAGCGCTCTTTTTTCTCAGCAATAAGCTTCTGCTTACTTAACAGCAAGGGGGTCGCCTCATCAATTTTATTTCGCAAACTAAGCAGCTCTCGAGCCTTTGCGGCAAACGCAACCGGATCTTTGATTTGTTCAGAATCAGCTGCAGCCATTATAAAATCATCCATACGCTGCTGGAGTGTCAATTCAAGCTGCATTATTTGCTGACCAAGGCCAATTGCCTCCGCATTAATGACTGCGGCTTGCCAATGCTTGATGCGCGATAAAATATCAGTATTTTTTGAAGCTGCGTCATCGCAAAGAGCTTCAGATTTACTACGAATTTCTTCAAACTTAGTATACTTTACCCGAGCTGATTTAATGTCTTTTTCTAAACGACTGGCCAGCTTTTTCTGCTCTGCGATCCTCTTGATGAGTGTTTTTTGGGTATCATTCAGCTCCTTTCGATCAGCATGGTATACTTTAAGATTTTCATTGATAGCTGCCCACGCGGTTTCTGCGAGAGCGAGCTGGTCTCCGGGAGTTTCTTGCCCTTTGCTGAGATCCAAGAATGCTAGCTTCTTACTGTCTAGAGACTTAAGCTTATCACTTAATTTGCCCCGCTCAACTGCGATTTTTGATCTCAACTGAACAAGCTGATCTGCCAGCTTCTCATCCTCTGGCTTTTGCTTGATTGCTTTGATGATTTGCGCTTCAGAATTAAGTAAGCGTTTCTCAGAATCCATTATTTTCTTACTCTCTTTCTCAGCCTGTTGATACTCTCGACGAGATACCGCAACGGCAGTTTTGTGCTTATTGCTAAGCTCACGCATCCCAATCAATTCATGCTGCACTTGCTGGCGCTTTTCACCTAGCCTCTTCCCTTTCAACGACATCTCTTTAATTAAAGAATCGTTCTTCGTGCGCTCCGCCAACATGCTTTCATGCATTACCGTAGTGTCTTTGTATTGCAGTTCTGTCTTCGATAACATTGCCGCAGCCTCGCTTAGCTTAGCACTGGCTGCCTGCAAAACCTCTTTATTTTCTACTAACATAGCTTCAGATGGCGCCACCTCTTGAAGCAATGTTTCAATCCTTGATGCAATAGACGGAGGATTGGCTGATATCGCACCCACACTTTCAGCACTGGCGATATCCAAAACATTGATCACGCCCGACCAGTTGGCTGCAAAGACTTGTTTACCATCATGGCTGAATGCAACCTCAGTAATTATCTCATCAAAAGTAGAAAACTCTCTCAGTAATTTAAAATCTGGCTTCCAAACCTTAACCTTCTTATCTCTACCACAGGTCACCAAGTGACCGCTCTGGCTCCAGTCAACAGAGAGCACTCCCCCCTTATGGGCACCCTGTTTTTTGACCTGCTTGCCGTTATTCATTTCCCAAATGATCATGTCGCCATCCTCTGATACTGTCGCCAGTAGGTTGGAGTCTGTGCGCCATGCCAAACCAGTAATACCTGCTTTGTGACCTCTCAAATTATGAAAGGCATTGCCAGTGTCGGCCTCCCATACATAGACATCTCCGCCCCTGCCACCAGAGGCAAGCAACACGCCATCGGGGGAGTAAGCAAGTTGGGTTACCCAGTCGGTGTGTTTTTTAATCGATAGGAGTTGTTCATCAGTTTGTGTATCCCAAAGCTTCACCCTTTTCCCAGGCCCTCCGAGACTTACGCCGCCCAGATCTGGGCGAAGTGATGCCGCAATTACAGCATCATAGTCCTTACCAGCCTCTAATAATATATCACCAGTTCTGATATCCCAAGTGACCGTCGTCCCAGATTTGCCACCTACCCCACCACCAGCGAGAAGATACTTGCCAGACGGATGGAAGGATAAGACTTCAGGCTGCCCCTTATCAAAAGGGAGAATACCAACCATCTCTTTACTATCAGTGTTGTAGAGTATGACCTGTCGTTGGCCCGTGATAGCTAACAATGGCGCCCATGGACTAGATGCCATATCTGCGACTGATGTCCCCCTATCACTGGTCACTACGGGATCTAATAGCAAGTGTTCTGGCATCGGAGGGGCCCCTACAGGCTTTACTGCAGAATGAACTTTACCGAGCACAAACGACGGCTTTTTCCTTTTCTTTGGTTTGCCCGATTTGTTCTCCAATAACCCGCCATCAATCCATGCACGTATCAAGTCTGCTTGCTCGCGGTTGAGCTTATCACCCTTGGGGGGCATTTTGGGTTTCATGGTGTGAGTGATAACACCAAAAATCTTCGAGTCAGCACCTTCTCCAGGTTCGGCAAATTTACCACCAGATCCTCCCCGCATCGCTGAAGTATAGGTAGTAAGATCGAGATCTCCTTTCTGCTTATCCGGATTATGACAATTAAAACACGCATTCTCAAATACAGGACGAATATGATCATCGTAATTAGGGGGGGCTGCTTTCACAGAGCCGGTGGCACTCAGGCACAGAGCTACGATCCAAAGTAACCATTGGAATGCTGATTCTAAAACATGGCAACGATTTTCCAAAACTAATGATTAAAGATAAATTCTTTAGAATTAAGCAAAGCCCAGAAGATATCTTCATAGATTTCACCAATGACTTGCTCGTCATCTGCAGCTTCAACGTGAGCAATCAGCTTTTTCTTTTCCGCACTTGTCGCCAGCCGCGTCAAACAACGAATATAGAGGTTATCAATAATCTCAGCCGGTGATTTATCTGACTTCATCAAATCGCGAAGCACACCTCCCTGCTTGATACGTTTATTGACGGTCTCTCCATTTAACAAATGAAGTGCTTGCGAGAGACTTGGATCCATTCGCACTTCACAAGAACAAACCGTCTCACGCGTTGCCCTGCCAAAAGTTTTAAGGAAATAATTGGAGGTATTACCATCAGCGATTTGTATCGCCTTTGCCCCTTTAGGCAGCCCTTTAAACTTATTTTCCGTATTCGTCGCTTGGGAAATAACATCCAACAAAACTTCTGCACGCAAACGACGTGAAAGCGCATGGGAGAAGTTACGCGTGTCACCAGCATTACTTGAATTCACAATTGTTGAGCGCTGATAAGTATTTGACATGCAAATATCCCTCACCAGTTTTTTAAGATCAAAATTATAACTAACAAACTGAGTTGATAAGGCCTCGAGCAATGCAGGATTCGATGGCGGATTTGAAACCCTTACATCATCTACAGGCTCGACGATGCCAAGTCCAAAGAAATGCGACCATATGATATTAGCCACATTGGGTGCGAACCATGGGTTATCCGGCGAAGCAAGCCAATCACCTACTGACGCTCGACGTGATTTGTCTGTGTTACCTGGCTCCGCTCCACCGAGAAAGCGAGGTTTGGCATTCTGCTTAGTAACTGGGTGTTTGATCTGTCCACTTGCATCGTAGATGATTTGCTCACGCGGATCTGCAGCTTTTTTGCGTTTCACTTGAGCAAAAAAAGCAGCAAAACTGTAATAATCATCCATTGTCCATCGATCAAACGGATGATTGTGACACTGGGCACACTGAATGCGAGTGCCCATGAACACTTGCGCGACATTTTCGGTCAGCTGCTTCGTTTCGAGTTCTACTTGAAAGAAGTTAGTTGCTGGCGTTGAAAAAGTCCCCCCTTTGGATTTGATCAACTCACGAACTATTTCATTGAAGGGAGTATTAGCCGCAATGCGGGCCCTCAGCCAATTATGGTATAAGAGTGCCGCTTTGTAGCTCACTTGATTAGGAAAAGTCCTAATCTGCAATAATTCAGCCCATTTCATTACCCAGATTTCAGTGAACTCATCGGTATCAATCAATCGTTCAATCAACACCTTACGCTTATCTTGAGAGGCATCCTTGAGAAAGACGTCTAACTCATCGGGCGAAGGCAGTCTACCAACGAGGTCTAGATGCACCCGACGAACAAAAACTGAATCATCACAAAGCTCAGAAGGGATCACACGTAAGCGATGCAACTTTTCATGTACTAGCTTATCAATGTAATTTACCACCTCTAACTTAGGTCTCTGGTAGTCTGTAGCCTCAGGGACGACTATCGTGTGCATGCCTTCAGAAAAAGTATGGAACCGCCCCATTACAAATGCCTCTCCGCGTTCTACCGAGTTCATCAAACCAGTGCGGGCATCCACCACAACCGAATTATCGTTGCTTGTTGAAAAAGTAGTAAGGTTAGTAACATCACGGTCACTACCATCGGTATAAATTGCCCTCACGCTCAGCGGCATCAATTGATGATTACCTTTTAGAACAGCTTCCTTAGGACGAACTTCTATTGCTACGGGTAATACTATGTCACCGTCTTGAACTTCATCGTAATTAGCCCCAGCCTTCACCCAGTCGAGTAATACCTGATAAGATCGGCTCTCTTTTTCAAATAGCTTACCACCGGTGTGGGGAACGGCCTCGATAGCTTTACTCAACAACAAGCTGTCTTCTGGTAGTGCAAGGTTAATACGGCGACCTGGCATCTCACGCGTAATACGCTGATAGTCACCTACAGGGTCGTAACCAAACAACGAGAGCATGAAACCGTCACGACCACGAGCTGACCCGTGACACGATCCAGTATTGCATCCAGAAGCGGTTAAAATTGGCATCACATCACGCTGAAAACTCACCGACCTTATCTGGGTCGCACCTTCCACCACAACCGGCACGTCGAGCTTTTTACCACGGTAGCTAATCTCAATACGACATGAGCCATCAGCGAGGGGCAATAGTGTAGTATCATTTAGGCGCACCAACTGCTCCCCCTCTATCTTAAGATCAACCGAGGGCGTTACATCACGGGTCTCTGCATCTTTGTAATGAGCAATGACCACGAGACGGTGAAAATCAGAACTAGTCTCAAGGCTGACCTTCTTGGGGAACACCTCAATCGCAGTAAGCTCAGGATCAAGCTCCTCCAGATTTTTCTCCCTTCGGCTTTTTTCTCTCGCTTGTAGGCTTACCCCCGCGGGCCAAGCAGCCCCGTCACGAATCCAAGCATCCAGCATAGCGATCTCATCGTGGCGGAGCGGACTTCCCCCTTTGTTATTGGCGCTATCATTCTCATCGAGCGCCGGCGGCATGATGTCATCGTCATCATGCGATAAAGACACAAGCTCTAGGATCAAACTTTTCTCAGGATTCTTCAGGTCAATTGCATCTCCCGTCTCTCCTCCCTCGATTGCCTTCGCATAAGTATGTAAGCGTAGAGCTCCCTTATCTTTATTCTCGCCGTGGCAGCGAATACAATTTTCCTCAAGAATAGGCTGAATATCCCTGATGAAATCAGGAGCAGCAGGCAGAGAAGTCACCAGAATAATACCAGT
Organism: Oceaniferula sp.; assembly: GCA_965656385.1. GTDB lineage: Bacteria > Verrucomicrobiota > Verrucomicrobiia > Verrucomicrobiales > Akkermansiaceae > Oceaniferula. The sequence continues at coordinate 1,349 of CBFHKM010000075.1, read as the reverse complement.
GAGAACTCTGTAAAAGTGATCAAACATACGGTTCATTGCCTTTTGCGCTCCCTGAGTTGTTCTAGCCGAGAGAGTGGCTTACTGATTTTTAAGGCGGCGGACTTCTTATCTTCCTTGCTACTTTCTTTCCTCTTACTTAGCGGCGCTGAATTCACCATCAAGGTTCCACCGTGGCCCGTATTGTGGGCTATCTCATGGCCATTCCTCATCGGTAAAACCTGACAAAAAAGAGCGTTATGTTTACCCTTGGCTGCATCCTTGGCGACCTTCAGCTTAAAGTTCAGTTGCTTAGTTGAAGCATTAACATACATCGTAGATGCCGAGACTCCATGAGGTAAGCCATGCATAATGACTTTCGCCTGACCATAGATCTTCTCATGATGCTCCACCCTGCCAATCATGATCGCTTCCTCACCAGGCACCGTAGAGGCCATTTCCAAACCAATACTCAATAAAGGTTCTGTAACGGTAAGCTTCTGCAGCGAAGATGAAACAACGACCTGTCCTTGATCTGTTTCTGCTTGGGCAGTGACACAAAGCTGGTAGGTGCCCGTACGGGCATCACCACTGGTATTAATATCATAAAACGCCTCGCTCTGCCCTTTTTCTATTGTGATTTCTGTTGGAGCTCCGACGCCCGGAGGTTTCCACGGAAGGGTTACCTTCACCGCCTTATCAAAGCCCTCACCGCGACGCAGAATCACTTTCAAACGAGCCGTTCCATTTTGAACCATTGGCACCGGCGGCACTTTTAAGTCTACATGAAATGGCGCCTTATTGACCACAGCGACTGCAATCCTGTCACCTTTGACGCTGTGGAATACACCGACGTTATTCTGCTGAGCAAAATTAATCACCTCCAAGAGCTTGCCTTTGACCTCGCTCTCGGCACTGGCATCAGAGATCGTAAAGCGATGTAGCCCACCAGCGAGAGGTGCATCTGCACTCGCCTCAAAAACAGCCAAGAAATTGTTCGCGCTCTGAGGCGCTGAGCTATGCTTCATAGTTACTCCAGCAGGCAAGGAGTCTGCCTGCAGCCGACACTCACAACTAGTGTTCTGGCGAGAAATATTAACCACCGTGGCATAGCGATTACCACGCGGAACACTGATCATCTTGCGAAACTGGCTGTCATATCTCTTACCAACGGGAATACTGGCAAAAAGCGATGGCTCACGCCGATGAATCTCCAGCCGGTAAACATAATCAGGGCCTCCATTACCCAGTTGGTCCCGTATATTTATAAAATATTCTCCGTCAGCTGATGGTTTAAAATCAATGATGCTATCAAGACCTCCCTGATCGTCGTTGCGCCCCAGTTGTTTGCCGTCGGCATCACGCAGAATCAG
>CBFHKM010000074.1:7666-9621 GCA_965656385.1 Oceaniferula sp. | reverse complement strand
GATTTCGTAACCGGATGAACAAAAATAGTCATTGGGTTTTTTGTATTCTCAATCTACCATCTCCGCGCAGACACATTATGCCCAATATTTATATGCCACTCTGGATTCCACCTATCATCGCCTTTCTCGCAGGCTCCATCCCCTTTGGGCTACTTATTGCCAAATCAAAGGGAGTCAACATTCGCGAGCATGGATCAGGTAACATCGGAGCCACCAACGTGCTGCGTATCGTTGGCAAGCCCTACGGTATTGCATGCCTCCTTCTTGACCTTCTCAAAGGCCTCATCCCCTCGATCATCGGAATCAGTCTATTTACCTACTCTGGTGAATCCAACCTCATGACCCTTCATGCGCTTGAGCCCTACGCCATTGAGCTAGACCAAACCAAAGCTCAAATTTTACAAATCGTCACCGCTCTTGCCGCAATCCTTGGCCACAACTATTCTCCTTGGATTGGCTTCAAAGGAGGCAAAGGCATCGCTACCTCAGGTGGTGCGCTCATCGCACTCATGCCCGCAGCCGTCCTTATCTTGATCGCGATCTGGGCCATTCTCTTTTTCACCACAAAATATGTCTCCATCGCCAGCATAGGCGCGGCCATCTGCCTGCCTTTTGTGATGATTTTCGGTTCATGGTACCATGACAAACTGACGGACGGCACATGGAACAAGCCCTTGTTTGTATTTTGTATCGTCATCGCTTTACTTGCTGTTTGGAGGCACCGATCCAACATCAAATCGCTCATCAATGGCAGCGAACACCAATTCTCTAAAAAAACAAAATGATCACTCGCGCAGCCATCCTTGGAACTGGATCGTGGGGCACTGCCCTAGCCTGTTTGCTAGCCCATCGGCTAGATGAAGTTTGCCTTATAGGCAGAAATCAAAAAACAGTCGATGAGGTCAATCAAAACCATACTAACGGACACTACATCCCAAACCTCAGCCTAGACACGAAAATCACGTCTACTACGGATATAGAGCGCTGCAAAGACTTCCCCCTGGTGCTCTTTGTCGTGCCGACGGCAGCAACCGAGGCGACCGCTAGCCAGCTTGCTTCCATTGGCTTACCTGCCGATACTGTTCTTGTCTCCTGCGCGAAGGGCATCTCACCCGATGGTAAGCGCATGAGCCAAATCATTCATAAGCACCTACCCAATAACCCACTGGCTGTATTATCAGGACCAAACCATGCCGAAGAAGTTTCCAGAAATCTGGCAACATGTGCAGTCATTGGAGCCAAAGATAAGGAGCTTCGTGAGCAATTACAGGCAGTCTTCACTGCACCTTTTTTCCGCTGCTACACCAGTGACGACATCGCCGGAATTGAACTCGGGGGCGCAATCAAAAATATTTTCAGTATAGCTGCCGGTATTGCAGATGGCATAGGCCTTGGAGACAACGCTATCGCGGCACTAGTTACACGAGGACTTGCAGAAATGACTCGACTCGGCATCGCCATGGGCGGACAAATGGAAACCTTCATTGGCTTATCTGGCGTTGGAGACCTCATGGCGACTTGCTACTCCCCCCATTCGCGTAACAACCGAGTAGGCAAGGCATTGGGGAAGGGCGGCAGCCTTGATGACATCATTGCTAATCTCGGCATGGTTGCAGAAGGTGTTCCCAACACAAAATCCATCTATGATGTTGGACACAAAACCGGTGTTCGCACTCCGCTCATTGATGCTGTTTACCAAATCCTCTATCAGAAAAAATCGGCCGCTGAGGCACTGGAAGAGCTTCTCACTAGAGAGACCAGAGCTGAAACCGAATAAACAAACCAAGTAGTCAAGACATGGATCAGGAACCCATGAAAACTAAATTACTCAGCGAGGGAACATTTCTTGGTCTATATAAGCAAGGCCACTGGGAATACGCAGCCCGAACAAACTGCACAGGAGCCGTAGGCATTTTGCCCATCACTGATAATCACGAGATCATTCTGGTAGAGCA